>JADCGG010000169.1 GCA_020249125.1 Roseomonas sp.
CTTCGCCGCGCATCGCCGGCATGCCTTCGGGGTTTTCGGCCGGGCTTCAGGAATTGCCGCCGCTTGGCAAAATCCGCGAACATGCCCACCCGGCCCAGACTGAGATTTTCTGGGTGGTGGCCGGCGAAGCGCTGGGGCGCGTGGATGGGGTGGTGCGGCGCATCCCGACCGGCAGCTTCATGGTGGCACCGCCGCATAGCCGGCACGGCTTCATCAATGATGGCGCGCATCCCTTTCGCTTCCTCTGGCTGCTGATTCCGGCGGGGCTTGAGGATTTTTTCATCGGCATTGGCCGGCCTAAAATGCCGGGCGCACCGGACCCGACCCCCTATCCGCGCCCGGCGGATGCCGGGAATATCGAACTCTCCACGGTGTTTGAGAGTCTGGACCCGCCCCCGCCGCCGCCCTGGGATACCAGCCCGATCACCGATCCTGGCGTATTGGAAGCGCTGCGACGGGAAGCCGTGTAATTCCCCGCTTGCAGTGTGGCGCGGTTGCGTGAAGGATCACGCCTGGAACAGGGCGGCGCGGAAGCCGCCCGGAAAATGGGAGAGGGACCGGACCATGACCATTCAGATCACACGCCGTCAGGCACTGGGCGCGGGCGCTGCCTTGCTTGGCGCGCCTGCCATTGTGCGGCAAGCCAATGCGCAAAGCCGCTTCGATTGGAAGCGCTTCGCCGGGGAGCGGATCGAAGTCACGCTGCAAACATCGCCGCGCGGCTTGTTGCTGCAACGCCAGAACAAGGAATTCGAAGACCTGACAGGGATTCGCTGCGGCATTGAAGTGGTGCCGGAACAGCAGCATCGCCAGAAGATCATCGTCGAATATGCGTCTGGCCGGCCATCCTTCGATGTCGCGGAATTGAGCCTGCATGTGAACAAGCGCCAGGTCGGCAAGGCGCGCTGGAATACGGATATCAAGGCGCTGATCGCGGACCAATCCATCACCGCGCCGGATTTCGACTTCGCCGATTTCGGCGCCGGCATGGTGCAATACGCGACGCAAGCCGATGGCCGGATGGATTCGCTGCCGGCCTTCGCGGATTATTTCATCCTTTACTACAACAAGGAATTGCTGGCGGCGAAGAATATCGCGGTGCCCACCACCTTTGATGGCATGTTTGAAGCGGCCCGCGCGCTGACCGAACCTTCGCGCCAGATCTATGGCCATGTCGGGCGCGGCTTGAAGAACGCCAATGTGGTCTTGTGGTCCAGCTATCTACTGGGCACCGCGCAGCGCGACATGATCAACGCCAATCGCCAGCTGATCACCGATACGGATGACGCCGTTTGGGCCGGTGAGATGTATAAGAAGTTCCTCCGCGATGTCTCGCCACCCGGGTCCATCGGCTTCAACTGGAATGAATGCCAAACCACCTTCATGCAGGGCCGCGCGGCCATGTGGATTGATGGCATTGGCTTCGCGGCACCTTTGGAAGATCGGCAGCGTTCGCGCGTGGCGGGCAAGGTTGGCTATGCGCTGGTGCCGAAGGGACGTGGCGCCAATCACCATTGCTGCCTGTTCGGTGCGGGTTATGGCATTCCCGAAGCATCGCGGAAGAAGGGCGCGGCCTGGCTTTATCTGCAATGGGCTTTGGGCAAGGAAAACCAACTCCGCTTCCTCACCAGCGGTGCCGGTGTGCCGGCGCGCAGCAGCCCCTTCGGCAATGAGCAGGCGATTGCCGCCAGCACCTTCCCGCGTGAATTCTTCAATACGCTCAATGAAAGTGCGAAGATTGCCCGCGCCGGCCTGCCGGAAATTGTGCCGGTGACGCAATTCCGCGACGTGATTGGCACGGCCTTGACCAACACCATCAGCGGTTCGGATGTGGCGACAGAATTGCGTCGCGCCACCGCTGAATTCCGCCCTGTGCTGGAACAGAGCGAGCGGGAAAGCTGAGGCTTTGGCGGGCTGATGGCGCAAGCTGAAACCATCGCCGCGCGCCCAGGGACGGGCGCGCGGGTTCGCAATTACGCGCGGCATTATGGCTGGTTCATTGTGCCGGCGGCGGTGGTGGTGCTGGCCGTCATCATCTTTCCGTGGATTTTCACCATCTATGTCTCCGCCCATGATTGGCATTTGGGCGGGGAACGGCGCTGGGTGGGGTTCGATAATTACACCAAGCTTTTTTCGGATTCCCGCTTCGGCTGGGCCATGCTGCGCACGCTGTTCTATACGGTGCTGGCCGTGGTCTTCCCGATGCTGCTGGGGCTGGCGGCCGCACTTGCCTTTAATCGCAAATTTCCTTTGCGCGGCCTGGCGCGGACCATTTTCATCCTGCCCATGATGGCAACACCGGTGGCGGTGGCGCTGGTGTGGACCATGACCTTTCACCCGCAGCTTGGTGTGCTGAACTGGCTTTTGGGCCAGGTCGGCCTGCCGCCCAGCATGTGGATCTATAGCGCCAATACTGTGATCCCGACGCTGGTGATGATCGAGGTCTGGCATTGGACGCCCTTGGTGATGCTGCTGATCCTGGGGGGCCTCGCTTCCCTGCCGGTTGATCCTTATGAGGCCGCGAAGATTGATGGCGCCAATGGCTGGCAAGCCTTCCGCCACATCACGCTGCCCTTGCTGATGCCCTTCATTGTGGTGGCGCTGATCATTCGCTGCATTGATGCGCTGAAGGCGTTTGATACGATCTACGTCATTACCCAGGGCGGGCCAGGTTCGGCGAGTGAGACGATCAATATCTTCCTTTATCTGCAAGCCTTCGCTTTTTACAATGTGGGTTATGCTTCCGCCGTGGTGGTGGTGTTTTTCGTGATCATCCTGGCGCTGGCTGCGCTGCTGTTATGGACGCGTCAGCGGGTGAAAATGACATGAGCGTAGAAGCAAAGCGTAGCCCCGCGCAGTATCGGCTGCGCCGGCTGATCGGCAATATCGGCTTTGGCTTTTCGGTGCTGGTGCTGGTTTCGCCCGCCATCCTGTTCTTTCTGTGGATGCTGTCACTGTCCTTCAAGAATGAATTGGACAATACGGATTGGCCGCCGATTTTCATCCCGCAAAGCCCGACCTTGGACAATTACCGGGAAGTTTTCGCGCGCAATGATTTCCTGCGCTTTGCCTGGAATTCCATTGTGGTGTCCTTCGGTGCCACCGGGATTGCGCTGCTGATTGGCGTGCCGGCGGGTTATGGCATTGCCAAGATGCACGCCATGCGCGCCGCCGCGCTGATCCTGATTGCGCGCATCACGCCGGGGCTTTCCTATCTGATTCCGCTGTTTCTGCTGTTCCAATGGCTTGGCATGACGGGTTCGCTGACGCCCATTGTGATTACCCATTTGGTCATCACGGTGCCGATTGTGGTTTGGGTGATGATTTCCTTCTTTGAAGGCCTGCCGCCGGAATTGGAGGAAGCGGCCCTGGTGGATGGTGCGACGATCTGGCAGGCGTTTCGTTATGTGGCGATGCCGTTGGCGCGGCCTGGCATTACGGTGGCGACCATTCTGTCCTTCATTTTCTCCTGGAATAATTTCATCTTCGCCATGGTGCTGGCGGGGCGGGAGACGCGCACTCTTCCGGTCGCGGTCAATAACATGCTGACCTTTGAGCAAATCGCTTGGGGGCCGCTATCGGCTGCGGCGCTGCTGGTGACAGCGCCGGTCTTGATCCTGACTCTGGTGGCGCAGAAGCAGATTGTGGCGGGGCTGACGGCGGGGGGTGTGAAGGGGGCTTAGTTTCCGATCCGCTGCCTTGCTATTGACCGTTGTCGGAGCGGCATTCAGTGCTTCAGGAAGCCTCCCGCCTGCACCCGAGATGGCCAGACCCCCAATATCGCCGCGACCCTTCCGCGTTTGATGCTGGCTTGTGCTGTTGAGCGTTGGGCGATTGAACTTGACGCAATCGGGAATGATCGCTGAAACTATTCGCGCTTTGGCAACAAACTGAGGCGCTGTGGCCCCTCAAAGGCACGGAATGTCAGACCTGCCCGATCAATCGCCGGAATTGAGTCGATCCCGAAAAATTCTCGCCGCGGCGGAACCCGACCCGGTCGGGGAGGTTTTTCGAGTCGAGGGCGACCGGTTGGTCATAGACCGCAGCCCAGCCGCCACCGATGCGGAAGCCTTAAACGACCCGGACCTTCAGGCGGACCACCCGGATGCCATCGCCAAGCTTCGCACCCTGGTCGATAAAGCCCAGCGTGCCGACAACGCATTGCGCGGGACCGTTTGGCAAGACCTCCAGGACCGCGCGCAAAAGGCGCTGACTGCCATAGATTGTCCTTTGAAGGACTTGCCGGCCCGGACGCCATTGGCGCACTCGGCCTCCCTCTCGCTTGGCGTGCTTTATGACCAACTGCAACGCATGCGTAACGCACCACGAATTGGTGACGAAGCGCTGGCGCCCGAACTTGAAGTCGCGCTGATTGAGGCCTTACTGATACTCGGGCCAATGTTGCGCATCCTTCCCGGCGGACGCCGACGCGATGGGCACATCCGGGAGTTCTTGCGACCGGGAGACCTGTCAGCTTCGGTTTCAATTAATCTTGCCTCGAAGGCGCAAGACTATCTGAAGCGGGAAGATCAGGCCTTGATGGACGGCTTGGCGCTGGATACGGGCCGGCCGGGGCCGCAGGGGGAAAAAGCCAATGGCCGATTTGTGGCCTCCATCCGCAATATGCTTTTGCCCTGTGCGGTTTCATTGCTGCTCAGCGGCTATGCGAATGAATCGCCGCTGGTGAAGCGGATCAGTCATTTCTTCGTCAAAGTGGAAGAGGAGATCGGCACAATCGCGAGCGGTATGGCGCCCGATGTTGGTGCCGCCATCCGACATGCCGTCGATCTTTTGGCGAAGCAAACGGATGCTGGTAGTTTGCCCCAGACATCTCCACCGCCGCGCTTCCCACCCCTGGAACCCCTGGCCCGTTGGCGCGAACCCATCCCTGGCCTGCCGGAGGAAGCCTGGCCGGAGATGATCACCCTTCCCGCCGGAAAATTCCTGATGGGCGCGCCGGCGAAGGAGAAAGGCAGTAGTGACGCCGAACACCCGCAAAGTCGGGTGACCGTGCCGCAGCCTTTCGCCCTGGGGCGAACCACTGTGACCTTCGCCATGTGGGATGCGGCGGTGGCGGCGGGCTTCAAACCGCCGCGGGGCGCCGAGGCACCCGACGATCATGGTTGGGGGCGGGGCGATCGGCCGGTGATCTACGTTAATTGGCATGATGCCCAGGCCTATTGCGCTTGGCTGAACCAAAGCCTGGGGCTGCGCCCGGGCACCTATCGCCTGCCCAGTGAAGCGGAATGGGAATATGCCTGCCGGGCCGGTACCACAACGCCCTTCAGCTTTGGTGCGACCATTTCAACCGACCAAGCGAACTATAACAGCCGTACTTATCGGCATGGCAAGCGCGGTGTCTATCGCGGACGCACCGTGCCGGTGGGCAGCCTGCCGAGGAATGACTGGGGTCTGCATGAAATGCATGGTAACGTCAAAGAATGGGTGGAGGATACTTTTAACCCATATCGCTCGGTCAGGACTGATTCAAGCCCGCGGGTAGGTGATAATGAATCATTTCGCGTTCTTCGTGGTGGATCATGGGACAACGCTCCTCTGAGCCTGCGCGCGGCGTTTCGGTACAGGGGTACGACCAGGATTAGGGACTACTTCAACGGCTTCCGCCTCGCCAGGACGCTCGGCTAAGGCCGAGCTTACCGCCTGAATCTTCGCCTCTTTACCTCTTGGGTGGGTCCAGGGAGGGCGCAGCCCTCCCTGGTCGCCGGCCCAACGCCCGCCTCATGCGCCTGCGCGGCAGGCGGCGCTATCTGGTCATTCCCATGGTGTCTGCGCGCCCGGCCGCAACGCGCAGGAAGTGCTTGAACCCGCCATTTCCGCCGCGCGATTGTGCCAAGGCGCCCTATTCCGCCGCTGCGGCCTTGTGCTGCGCCTCATCAATGCCAAGCGCGCCGGTAAACCGATTGAAAAATCCGCAAAGCGTGATGCGCAACGTCAGTTCCACAATCTGCGGTTCGGAAAAATGCTCGCGCAGATCACGGAACAGGCGTTCGGGCACGCGGTGGCTGTTTTCCCAGGCAGCGACTGAATATTCCGCGACCAGCCGATCAAGCGGCGTCAGCGATGGGTGATCAATCCGCCCCGGCAGGCCTTCCAAAGCCTCGGTCGGGATGCCTTCCACCGCCAGAAACGGCCCGTGATGATCCACGCAGTAATCGCAGGCATTGAGCTTTGAGACGACAACAATCGCCAATTCCAGATAGCGCCGCGGCAGCGTCCCCGCCGCGCGCAATTCCATCAGCATCGGCATCAAGTGGCGCAAGGCCGCCGGCACATGGGCGAAGACCGCCAATTGCTCCTCAAACGGGCCATAGCCGGTGACGTAGCGCTGCCAGATATCGCGGAGTTCCGGCGTCAATTCCTCGGGCGAGACGTCACGCACGCGGGCCATGGCGGTTTCCTCTCCAACGGGCCTCAAGCTTGCGCTGCCCGCCGCGGCGCGTCCACCCCTGGACTTGGCAGGGGCACCGCGCGAAACTCTGGCCCGGAATTCGAGGAGCCCAAGGCAATGCGCAATACGGAAGAAATCTGGCGGCTGGTGGATGCCAAGGCGCCTGAGGCGATTGAACTCAGCGACCGCGTCTGGGGCATGCCGGAACTTTGCTACGCCGAACACCGTTCCTGCGCCGAACATACCGCCATGCTGGAAGCGCATGGGTTCCGCGTGACGCAGAATGTGGCCGGCATTCCGACCGCCGTGATGGGTGAGGCCGGGGAAGAAGGCCCCATTATTGCGATCCTTGGCGAATATGATGCGCTGCCGGGGTTGTCGCAGGAAGCCGGCATCGCAGAACCGCGCCCCTTGCCAGGCGATGGCAGCGGCCATGGCTGCGGGCATAATCTGCTGGGTGCCGCTTCGCTTCTGGCCGCGAGTGCGGTGAAGGATTGGCTCGCGCAAAACGGCATCAAGGGCCGCGTGCGCTATTATGGCTGCCCGGCAGAAGAAGGTGGCGCCGCCAAGGGCTTCATGGTGCGCGCCGGCTGTTTTGATGATGTGGATATGGCGATTTGCTGGCACCCGGCGGCGTTTTCCGCGGTGAATGAACCGGTGTCGCTGGCCAATACGCGCATTGATTTCAGCTTCACGGGCCGGTCTTCCCACGCCGCCGCCGCGCCACATCTGGGCCGCAGCGCGCTTGATGCGGTGGAATTGATGAATGTCGGCGTGAATTACATGCGCGAACACATGCCATCCGATGCGCGCATTCATTACGCCTATCTGGATGCCGGCGGCATCGCGCCCAATGTGGTGCAGGGCACGGCCAAGGTGCGCTATCTGATCCGCGCGCGGGATCTGGTGGAACTGAATGGCCTGGTCGCGCGCGTGCGCAAGATTGCTGATGGCGCCGCGCTGATGACGGAAACCAGTGTCTCCACCAAGGTGGTCAGCGCCGTTTCCAACCTGCTTGGCAATACACCCTTGGAAAAGGCGATGTTCGACAATTTCCAACGCCTTGGCCCGCCGCAATTCGATGAGGATGATCGCCGCTATGCCCGCGAAATCCAGGCGACGCTGAAGCCCGAAGATATTGTCTCTGCCTTCCGCCGCCACGGCCTGACGCCGGAGATGGATCTGCCACTGTGCGACAAGATCGTCCCGCTGGAAAACAAGGGCTTTGGCGGCGTTGGGTCCACCGATGTGGGCGATGTGTCCTGGGCGGTGCCAACAGTGCAGGCGCGCGGCGCCACTTGCGCGGTGGGCACGCCGGGGCATTCCTGGCAACTCACGGCGCAGGGCAAATCCGGCATTGCCCATAAGGGCCTGGTGCATGTGGCGAAGATCATGGCCGGCACGGCGGTGGATGCCATCACCAATCCGGAAATCCTCGCCGCCGCCAAGGCGGATCACCAAAAGCGCACCGAGGCGACGCCCTATATCTGCCCGCTGCCACCGGATGTGGAACCGCCGATCCAGATGTCGTCCTAAAACCCCGCCTTGCTTTCGCCTTGAAGGGCGCCCATATGAAACCCGTCAGCGCGCCTTTCTGCGCGCCTCGCGCCCTGCCGGCTGCGTGATCGGTCCCCGCCGCTTCCCTGGAAGCGCGGTGCGGGCCCGGGTCGGCCAGAACGCTCTTCCCACTTAGGACGGTCCCAATCCCGCGGGGCTTTCTGCCCCAAGCCGCGCTTGGCCCGGAAGGCTGCGCGCGGCTGAATTAGGATTCATCGTGACCGAACATTTCGAGGCTCTGCGCCTCAATCCCTTGATTCTTCAAGCTTTGAAGGATGAGGGCTATAAATCCCCCACCCCCATCCAGGCCCAGGCCATCCCGGCCGTGATGGAAGGGCGCGACCTGCTGGGTATTGCCCAGACCGGCACCGGCAAGACTGCGGCCTTTGCGCTGCCCTTGCTGCATAAGCTTGCGCTGCTGAAGGGCCGCCCGCCGCGTGGCGGTTGCCGCGTGCTGGTGCTGAGCCCGACGCGCGAATTGGCGACGCAAATCGCCGAAAGTTTCCGCGCCTATGGCAAGCATCTTGGCTTTTCCATCGCCACCATTTTCGGCGGTGTTGGCTTTGGCGGCCAACGCCAGGCGCTGGGCCGTGGCATTGATGTGCTGGTGGCGACCCCTGGCCGCTTGCAGGATCATCTGGAACAGGGCTCTGCGCGGCTCGATCATGTCAGCACGCTGGTATTGGATGAGGCCGATCAGATGCTCGATAAGGGCTTTCTGCCGGCTATTCGTCGCCTGATCCGGGCGGTGCCGGCGGAACGTCAGACGCTGTTTTTCAGCGCTACCATGCCGGTGGAAATCAATCGGCTGGCCGATGAAATGCTGAAATCGCCCGTGCGCGTGGCGGTGGCGCCGGTGGCGAGTACGGCGGAGAAAGTGGCGCAGCGCGTCATTCACGCCAATCGGCAGGATAAGCGGCGCGTGCTGGCGGAATTGCTGCGCGGGGAAGGCGTTGGCCGCGCGCTGATTTTCAGCCGTACCAAGCATGGCGCGGATCGGATTGTGAATCAGTTGGATCAGGATGGCATCAAGGCGAATGCGATCCATGGCAATAAATCGCAGAATGCGCGCGAAGCGGCATTGGCCGCGTTTCGTGATGGTCGCGCGCCAGTGCTGGTCGCGACCGATATCGCCGCGCGCGGCATTGATGTGGATGGCGTCACCCACGTGATCCAATTTGATTTGCCGGAAGTGCCGGAAACCTATGTCCATCGCATTGGCCGCACCGCCCGCGCCGGCGCGGCGGGGATTGCGATTGCGCTGTGTTCTGGCGAGGACCGTGACAAGCTGCGCGCCATTGAAAAGCTGATCCGCGCGGAAATCCCGGCGGAAGATCGCCGGACTGGGGAAGCGGAGGAAGCGGCCCCGGCCCGCCCGCCACGTCAGCCCCGCCCGCAACGCGCGGCGCCGAAGCCGCGCCAGCAACAGCAGCAGCAACGCCCGCGTCGGCCTGCGGCGGGTGGCGGTGGCGGTCAGGAAAGCCGTCGTCGTTCGGGTTCCACACCCGGTTCTGGGCAGTTTGGCCGCTTGCCGCGTTGAACTGAGACGCTGGTCTTGCGTCAGCGCAAAGCCCGGGCCGATGGTCCGGGCTTTTTTATGGGCATGACCCAAGCCGCCGAAGCGCCGGAATCCGGCCTGCTCGCCTATGCCAGCGCCAATCTGCCGCGCTACACCAGCTATCCAACCGCGCCGCATTTCACGCCGCTTGAAGAAGCGCGGCTCAGGGAATGGCTGGCCGAAATCACGCCTCATGATGCGCTATCGCTTTACGTGCATGTGCCGTTTTGCGCCGCGCTTTGCTGGTATTGCGGCTGCCATACGGCGGTGACGCGCTCTGCCGCGCGGATCGCGCGGTATGGCGCGGGTTTGGCTGAAGAAGCGCGGCTTTTGGGTGCGGTGCTGCCCGCCCATGGTGGCGTGGCGGCTTTGCATCTGGGCGGCGGCACGCCAACCGCCTTGGGGTCTGCGGGGTTGATCGCCCTCGGCAACGCCTTGCGTCAGCATTTCCCCTTTCAGCCCGGTGCTGAAATCGCCGCCGAGCTTGATCCGCGCACGCTGGATACGCGCATGATTGATGCGCTGGCAGGCATGGGCCTGACGCGCGCGAGCCTTGGCGTGCAGGATATCTCGCCCAAGGTGCAGCGCCTGATTGGGCGTGTGCAGCCGGCCGAACAGGTGGCGGTTGCCGTTGAAAGGCTGCGCGGCGCCGGCATTGGCGGGATCAATATGGATTTGATTTATGGCCTGCCGGGGCAGGGCGTGGCGGAGGTTGAAGCCTCGGCCCGCTTCGCCGCGGAACATGGCGCGGATCGGGTGGCGGTGTTTGGCTACGCGCATGTGCCCTGGATGAAATCACACCAGAAGGCGATCAAGCTGGAAGATTTGCCGGATGCGCCCTTGCGGATGGCGCAGGCGGAAGCGGCGGCGCGCGTGCTGAATGATGCGGGTTATGTCGCGATTGGGCTTGATCACTTCGCGCGGCCCGAAGATACCATGGCGCGTGCCGCGGCGTCCGGCAGGCTACGCCGCAATTTCCAAGGCTATACCACGGATGAAGCGCCGGTCTTGCTTGGCCTTGGCGCTTCGGCGATTGGCCGCTGCCGCGCCGGTTTCTTCCAGAATAACGCGGATGAGCGCGGCTGGCTGGCGGCGGTGGAAGCCGGGCGGTTGCCGATTGCGCGCGGGCGCGGCTTCAGCGGCGAAGATGTGGCGCGCGCCAACATTATTGAACGCATCATGTGCGATCAGGCATTGGATCTTGCGCTGGTGCCGCCGGAAATCCTGGCAAGCGCACGCCCCAAGCTTGCAGCGCTGATCGCCGATGGCCTGGTGGTGGAAGGTGGCGGGCGGCTTGCGATGACCGAAACGGGGGCGCGCTTCCTGCGGCATTTGGCCGCGTGCTTCGATGCCTATTTGGCGCCCGCTGCCACGCGCCATAGCGCCGCCGTTTAGGCGGGGGCCAGATTCAATCGCCGCAGCAGGGCGCGTTCTTCATCCATGGTCTGGCGCATCGCCTCCCGATAGGCAGGGCCATCCAACAGGATCAGCGGCTGATTGACGCGTTCCAGGAATTGCACATGGGCGGGGTCTTGTGCTGCGGCAGTGAAAGCCTCCGCCAATATGCGCACCACGCCGGCATCCATCCCGCGCGGGCCGATCAAGCCGCCCGGACTATCCACCACAATATCCAAGCCCTGTTCTTTCAGTGTCGCCACCTGCGGAAAACGCTTGGCGCGGGTGGAGGTATAAATCGCGAGCAAGCGCAATTGCCCCGCTTCCAACATAGGCGCCCAGCCGGATGCCTCTGACGCGAAATCAATCTCGCCGCCCAGCAGCGCGCGTAATGTGTCGGAGGTGCCGCGATAGGGCACATGCGTCCAGCTCAAGCCCCGCTGAAAGCCGATGCGTTCCACCACCAGATGCTGCGTGGAGCCAATGCCAAGCGTGCCGAAATTGAGCTTGCCCGGATTGGCGCGGGCATGGGCCAGTAATTGTTCAAGGCTCTGCCAGGGGGAATCAGCGCGGACCACAAGCCCCATGACGAAGCCGGTAATTTGCAGGATATAGGTCACATCATTTATCGGATCATAGGGCGGGCGCGGGTTCAGCAGCATTTGCCGCACCACGCCGACATGCATTTGCGAAATCGTATAGCCGTCGGGCCGCGCTTCCTGCAGCGCCATCGCCCCCAGAATGCCGGAAGCGCCGCCGCGATTTTCCACCACCACCGGCTGGCCCAGGCTGCGCGATGCATGGTCTGCCATGATACGAAAGCCGATATCCGCCGGCCCGCCCGCCGCCCAGGGAATGATCAGCTTGATCGGCCTATCCGGGAAACGCGGTTGCGCCAGCGCGGGCATGGCGAGCAATGCTGAAGCGCCAAGCGCCGCGCGTCGGGTGATTTGCGCCATTGTCTTGAGCCTCCGTTGAACAGTTTAGTTTGGGCGTGAAAAAGCCTTCCCGACAAGATGCGGTGATACGGATTGATGGGCCGATATCACTTGGCAGCTTTGGCGCCACCTTCCTCATGACTGAAACGGTCCCGTAGTGACGCCCGATGTAATGGCAGCCTACGACTTAAGCGCTTCGGTTATTCTTGTGATGACGCTATCCCAATCGCCGGGCCGGTATTGGCGAAACAGCCGCATGCCGGGATACCAGGGCGAATCATCCCGATCCAATAGCCAACGGAAATCAGGCGCATTGGGCAGCATAAGCCAAACTTGCTTCCCAAGGGCAGCCGCCAAATGCGCGACCGAAGTATCCACCGCGATCACGAGATCAAGCGCTGAAATCAAGGCAGCGGTATCGGCAAAATCATTGAGTTCATTTGTCAGATCAAGCATACCAGAGGATTGCAGCGTCGCTTGATCTCTCTCCCGCACCTCCTTTTGGAGTGAAACCCAGGTATCGCCGGATCGGAGCAAGGGCGCCAATCGCGCAAGTGCCATGGAACGATTGGCGTCGTTGCTGTGGGTGCTACTGCCGCTCCAGACAAGACCGATCCGGCGACCTTGCGGCAGGCGTGCTGCCCAGCGCGCTGATTCTACTGTTGGCGCCTTGAGATAGCCTTCGGGCCAAGCGGGGATTGTTTCAATCCTGGTTCGGAAAGCAAGTGGCAGGCTGAGCAGCGGGCAATGCAAATCGAATTCCAGGGGTGCTTCGTTATTGTTGATGGCAATTACTTTCGGATGAAATCCCTGAAACAGTCGATAGAGAGGCTTTTGAACTGATAGAATTACGCTCGCCCCGCGTTCGGCAGCCAGCAGGGCATAGCGTCCGAAATGGATCGTATCTCCCAGGCCCTGCTCACAATAGACGAAAAGCTTCTGATCCTTGACCGGTTCCTCGCCCCACCAGAGTGGCTTAGGGTAGTTGCGCACAACCGAAGATTTCCGCCGCAAATTGCGATATTCATATTCAAGCCATCCTTCTTCGAAGCGCCCCAGCGTTAGCAGGGCGAAGGCACGATTATGATGCGCTTCACGATCATCTGGCTTGATCTTCAATGCCCGATCATAAAAAGTGAGCGCTTCGTCAAGCCGGTTCAGCGCTGCCAGGATGAAGCCATGATTGATGAGAGTTAGCGGATTGTTCAATTCAATGCCGCGCGAAGCTGCCGAAAGCGGCAAGGCCCGTTCCGTTTGGCCCAGGAGGACAAGTATCCTGCTGCGCCATAGATGGCCCTGAAGCGATTGTGGATGCGCGGCGAGAACCGCCATCACAGCTTCAAGGCTTTCTTCCAAGCGTTCCTGAGAAAGCAGCACATCCACCCGACACAAAAGTGCCAATTCCATGCCTGGTTCGATTGCGAGTGCCTTGTCGATGAGGGGTATCGCTTCTTCGTGACGCTTCAGATTGCAAAGCACCGCTGCCATGTTCGCGATATACTCAGCGGAATTCGGTTGCAGGTGCAGAGCTTTTTCATGATCGCCATAGGCTTCCTCAAGCCGCTCCAGCTCCGCCAATGAACGCCCGCGATGGTGATGTGCTTGATCATGATCTGGTTTGCTTGCGATGATGCTATCGAAAGCGGCGATGGCATCAGCATGTCGGCCCAGTTTTTGCAGAAGATTGCCCATGTGCTGGCGTATATCAATTGCTGCGGGGTCCAACACAAGCGCAGTTTGGAAACTGGCAAGCGCGTCCATATCCCTTCCCTGATTTATTAGGGCGAGTGCCAGATTATTGTGTATGACCGCGTCATTTGGCCTGATCTGCGTGGCGCGCTGCAGGCGGCGGACGCCCTCATCCGTACGGCCGGCTTGCGTTGCGACCAGACCGGAAAGATGCAGTGCGCCAACATGCCTTTCATCGAGAGCCAAAACGGCAAGACAGAGCGCCTCAGCCGATGCCAGATCACCGCGCCTAAGCGCTGCAATGGCTTCAGAAAATTTTTGGTCGATCACTTGGAGCTGTCGCTGCATCGGGGTGGGTTTCACGATCATGTTACAAATAGACTGCAAGCAAAGGGATTATGATTGCCTGGCTCAGAAAAAGGGTTAATGGGCAGGCTCGCCTTAAAGGGAGCGCCAAACATGTCCCATGGGTCCAATTCTTTGCGCCCGAGCACCATATGAGTCCAGCCTAACCGCAAAAGAGCCGTCTTGCTCGATTGGCGTGACGCGGCTTTCCAGGCTTCGGATCATCCTTGACACTCCTCCTCATGGGGCGTTTGGCAGCGATCTCGGACGCCAAGGGCAGGTTCCGCCTGATGCCCAAACCTATCCCGGCTGGCGAAGCCCAAGCCTTTCAAGACGCGGCAGTACTTCCTGCACGAAATAAGGAAGTTCCTTGAGGTAATCGAGGAAGGCGATGGTGCAGCCGGCAAGCCCTGTCGCACTCATGTGTGCCATCTCATCGGCAATGTCATCGGGCGTGCCGACAAAGGGGTAGGAACCGGGATAGGCGCCATCGAATTTGAACCGCCCCTCTCGGGTGAAGCGGTTTTCAAAGGGCCGCGCGATTTGCTGCCCGGGAGCGCCCACCTTGGTGCCACGATTTGCGCGATAATAAGCCTGGCCCGCCGTATCTGCCATTTCTTCAGCAAAATAATAAAAGAAATCCTCGGCCTCCTGCCGTGTTGGGCGGCAGACCACATGGCCCATGGTGAAAATGCCAATCTGGCGTTGATGCCGGGCCATATATTGGCGAACATCTGCCAGTAATGTCGGCACCTGGTCCAATTCCGTCACAGTGAGGAACAGCACGTCAGCCGCCTGAGAGGCAAAATCCCGCCCCGCCGGTGAAAACCCCGCCGACATCACGGGCGGCCAGGGGCGCTGCACGGAAACCGGATTGGTGTGGCAATTCTTGAGCTTGAAAAATTCGCCGTCCCAATCAAATTCCGGCCCGCCCGCCAGCATTTTGGACCAGATGCGGAACCATTCCAGCCCATGCTGATAGCGCTTGTCCTGCTGAATGGTGACGCCGTGCAGGTCAAATTCCGCCTGGTTCCAGCCGCAGACAATATTGAGCCCCGCGCGCCCATGGCTCACGTGATCAATGGTCGCAATTGCCTTGGCGCCAAAGGCGGGGGTGACGATGGGCACATGCACGGTGGAGAAAATCGCGATGCGCTTCGTGATGGCGGCAAGCGCCGCGCCATGGGTCAGGGTTTCAAGCGATCGGCCATAGATATTCGCATCCCCCTGATAGCCGCGCCATTTCGCGACCGGCAGGATGAATTCGATCCCCGCCGCATCGGCGATTTGCGACATGGCGGCGATGTCATCCCAATCGGCCTTCCAACGTTCCGGCGCGCGGCTCATGGTCAGGCCGCCATCGCAATTGGCGCTGAAAATCCCAAGCTTGAACTTGTTTGGCCCGAAAAGCGGGTTCCGCGCCCGTGCATCCTGATCCATGGCGTTTCCCTTTCCGCTTCAGTCTGCGGCGCGGCGCAGGGCAGGGCAAGGCGGCGGGCATGATTGCATCCCGCGCTGGGATCGGGAATCATTTTCCAAACCAGAAGGGGAAACACCATGAATGCTTGGCCTGATGCCACCCGACCCGGAGAGCCTGCGGATGCTGCGCGGCCTTGGCATTGGTTGGCGCGGTTGGATGATGGCGGACAGGCGCCGGTGCCGCTTGGGTGGAATCCTGCCGCGCGGCAATGGCTTTCCTGGGATGGCAGCGCCCTGGCACCGGCAGAGGCAGCGCGGCGCTTTCGCTATCTTGGCCCCGCTTTGACGCCGGCTGAAGTGGCAGCGGAGGCCGCACAGGCGGAAGCCATGCCAAGCTTGCCGACAATCCCCGTTGATATGGTCCCCAAGCGCGATGCCATCCGCAATCATATGTTGATCTTTATTGGCAGTGTGGTCGCGACCTTGTTTTTGGCGGAAAAGATTGTGCGGTGGCGTCAGTAAGGAACTGCGTTTCTGTTTGAAGTTTGGCCGGGTATGTCGAAAGCCTCATGCCGTGATGGCGCAGATATGCAGCAAGCAGCAGGAAACCCCTTTGCAGTTGTGCGCGCAATGCGCCATGCTCCGATGCATCAAGAGGGCTGAACGCGCCCCGACAATGGGAGGATTTCATGGTTGCTCGTCGCAAACTTCTTGCGCTTACCGCGCTTTCGCCCCTGGCCGCGCCTGCGCTTTTGCGCTGCGCCATAAACCCCGCCGCCGCGCAGGCGCCCTGGCCCAATCGGCAAATCCGCATGGTGATCCCCTGGCCGCCTGGTCAGGCGACAGATGTGGTCGGGCGGCTTGCCGGGCAGCGCTTGTCGGAGCGCTTGGGCCAGGTGGTGGTGCCGGAAAACCGCCCCGGTGCGGGCGGGCAGATTGGCACTGATCTGGTGGCCAAGGCGCCGCCGGATGGCAATGTGATCCTCTCGGCCTCGATTGGGCCGATCTCTTTCAGCCCTCTGGTGCAGCGCACGCCCTATGACGCCGAACGTGAATTGGCCCCGGTGGTGATCTTTGGCATCGCGCCCTTCATGCTGCTGGTGAAGCCCGATTTCCCGGCTCAGGATTTGCGGAGCTTCATGGCGTTGGTGAAGGCCAATCCCGGCAAATACAGCTTCAATTCCTCAGGCATTGGCGGCGCGCAGCATCTGGTCTGCGCGCTGTTCCTGGCCAAGGCGGGGCTGGAGGCGCTGCATGTGCCCTTCCAGGGCAGTGGGCCGGCGCTGGCGGCGCTACTCGGCGGGCAGGTGGATTTCGGTTTTGATACGCCGGCGGCGGCGGGGCGCCTGGTGCGTGATGGGCAATTGCGCGCGCTTGGGCTCAGCACCGCCAAGCCCTCGGCCCAGGTGCCGGGCATTCCGCCGGTTGCCGCTGTGGGTGGGCCCGCGGATTACGATGTCGGCGGCTGGAATGGGTTGATGGTGCCGGCGGGCACGCCGCGCCCGATTATTGACCGCATTTACACGGAAATCCGCGACGGCATGGCGGTGCCGGAAGTGCGCCAGCGTTATGAATCCGTGGGCTTCGACGTTGATCCTATGGGCCCCGAGGCGATGCTCCAGCATATGCGGAAGCTTTGGGGCGAATTCGGCCCGCTGATCCGGCAATTGGGCATTCGCGCGGAATAAAGGGCGCTAGATCCCCAATTCGCCCAGCATAATCGCCTCAACCTCCGCCCCCGCCGGCAAGGCAGGCGCGAAGGGTGCGCGCAGCACCAGAGCATCAGCGCGCGCGAGTGTCGCGAGCATGGAGCTATCCTGCACCGGAAAGGGCCGCACCAGGGCGCGGCCTGCGTCATCCATTTCAAGGCTGGCGCGCAGGAAATCGGCGCGGCGGTCATTTTCGGCCAAGGGGGTGGCGCAAATCACGCGGCGGCTTGGGGTTGGCGCGCCCGGCAGGCCGGATAGCCGCGCGAGGGCGGGCAGCAGGAACACAATGCCGCAAACCAGCGCGGAGACCGGATTGCCCGGCAGCCCCAAGACCGGCACGCGCCCAAGCCGGCCCCAAATCAGCGGCTTGCCGGGGCGCATGGCGATTTTCCAGAAGCCGAGCTCAAAACCTTCGCCGCCCAGCGCGTGCTGAATCAGATCATGCTCACCCACGCTGGCGCCGCCGGTCGTCACCAGCAGATCATAGCCATGGGCCGAGGCGGCGATATCCGCGATGGCCTTGCTGTCATCGGAGGCAATGGGCAGCACAATCGGCTCGCCGCCCCCGGCGCGGATCAGCGCGGCCAGGGCATGGGCGTTGGAACTGACAATGCCGCCCGCAGGGATGGGGTCTCCGGGCAGGGCGATTTCATCGCCGGTCGCCAGAATGCCAACGCGCGGGCGCCGATGCACCGCAAGCCAAGGGTTATTGCTGGCGGCTGCGAGCCCGATATCGCGCGCGGTCAGGCGCCGTCCGGGGGAGAGCAAGGTCTCGCCCTCAGCAAAATCCAGCCCGCGACGTCGCACCCAGCGCCCGCGCGTCACGCTTTCCTTGACCAGCGCGGCGCCATTGGCGGCTTCGGCATCTTCTTGCAGCAGGATGGAATCAGCGCCTGCGGGGATGAAGCCGCCAGTGAAAATCCGCACGGCCTGGCCGGGGCCGACCTCTCCGGCAAAGGGGTGGCCGGCGGGCGCGGCGCCAATCACGGCAAGCGTCGCACCTTCAAGGGCATCCGCCGCGCGCACCGCATAGCCATCCATGGCCGAGACATCCGCCGGCGGCTGCGTCAGGCGTGCCAGCACAGGCCGCGCCAAAACGCGCCCCGCCGCTTCGGGCAGGGAAAGGGTCTCAGTGGCGGTGGGCGCAAGGGCGGCCAGGATACGCGCCCGCGCATCCTCAACCGCCAGCAAGCCGCCCTTTTCAGCCATTGGTAAACTCGCCGGATTTGCCCCCGGCCTTATGCACCAGGCGGATGTTTTCAATCCGCATGCCGCGATCCACCGCCTTCACCATGTCATAGACCGTAAGCGCCGCGATGCTGACGGCGGTGAGCGCTTCCATCTCAACGCCGGTTTTGCCGGTAAGGGTCACGGTCGCTTCAATGGCGATGGCGTCATCGCCTTCCGCTTCCAAATCCACCGCGACTTTTGACAGCATCAGCGGATGGCAAAGCGGGATCAGGTCTGGGGTGCGCTTGGCCGCCATGATGCCGGCGAGCCGCGCCACACCCAGCACATCGCCCTTGCCCGCACGGCCCTCGCGAATAAGTGCCAGGGTTTCCGGCGCCATCACAATGCGCCCGCGCGCGGTGGCCGTGCGCGCCGTCTCAGCCTTGGCGGCAACATCCACCATGGCCGCGCGCCCGGCAGCGTCAAAATGCGTAAGGCGCTTGTCGTTCAGGACACGTCCACCAATTGGCGCGCGGCGGCGGCGACATCCGCCTGCCGCATCAGGTGTTCGCCCACCAGAATGCAGCGCGCCCCGGCGGCGGCCATGCGGCGCACATCATCGGGCGTGCGGATGCCGCTTTCGGCGACGGGCAGGCGATCCGCCGGCACCAGCGGGGCCAGGGCTTCACTGGTCGCAAGGTCTGTCTGCAGCGTGCGCAAATCGCGGTTATTGATGCCGATCAGCCGGGTTTCCAGGCCGAGGGCGCGGTCCAATTCGCGCCGATCATGCACTTCGGCCAGCACCGCCATATCCAACGACCGGGCGATGGCTTCCAATTCGCTGGCCTGCTGGTCGGTCAGCGCCGCCATGATCAGCAGAATGCAATCGGCGCCCATGGCGCGGGCTTCAAACACCTGCCAGGGATGGATCATGAAATCCTTGCGCAGCACGGGCAGCGCACAGGCGGCGCGGGCGGCTTCCAGATGCTCCACCGCACCTTGGAACCAGGGCGCATCGGTCAGCACGGAAAGGCAGGCGGCGCCGCCCATTTCATAGGCGCGCGCCAGGTTGGCGGGTTCAAACGGATCACGGATCAGCCCACCGGATGGCGAGGCACGCTTGATTTCCGCAATCAACCCGGTGCGGCCTTCGCCAATGCGTTCACAGAGCGCGCCAACGAAATCACGGAGCGGCGGCGCGCTGGCAGCACGGCGTTCGATTTCTGCCTGCGGCGTGATTTCCATCCGCTCGGCGACTTCGCGCGCCTTATCGGCGAGGATACGGGCCAGGGTGTCAGGGACCGATGCGGTATCGGTCGAGGGCACCGAGATACGGGGTGCGTTCATCCAGGGGGATCCTTGGGGGGGCAAAGCGCCCGGAGGCGCGCCAATACTCCAAAGGCGGCGCCTTCGTCTATGGCCCGGGCGGCGAGTGCCACCCCGGCCTTCAGGTCAGCCGCCTTGCCGGCCACGATCAAGGATGCGGCGGCATTGAGCAAGACAACATCGCGATAGGCACCATGGGCGCCGCGCAGCAGGGCTTCCAGCGCGGCGGCGTTTTCCGCCGGGTCGCCGCCCTTGAGCGCCGAGGCCGGGGCGCGGGAAAGCCCGGCATCTTCCGGCGTCACGGTGAATTCCCGAATGGCGCCAGCTTCCAGCGCCACCACCTGGCTTTCCCCGGCCAGCGTCAGTTCATCCAGCCCCTGCCCATGCACCAGCCAGGCGCGTTCGGTGCCGAGTCGGGCCAGCGTCTCCGCCATGGGGCGCAGCCATTGGGGCGAAAAGGCGCCGGTCATTTGCCGCTTCACCCGGGCGGGGTTGGCCAGCGGGCCAAGCAGGTTGAAGATGGTGCGCGTGCCCAATTCCATGCGCGGCCCGGCGGCGTGACGCATGGAAGCGTGATGGCGGGGCGCCATCAGGAACACCATGCCGGCTTCGCGCAGCACGTCCGGCAGTTTTTCGATGGGCCCATCCAGCGAAATGCCAAGTGCCGAGATGGCATCCGCCGCGCCGGAACGTGAAGAAAGCGCGCGATTGCCGTGCTTGGCCACCGGCACACCGCAGCCCGCCACCACCATGGCTGTGGTGGTGGAAATATTCAGCGTCCCCGCCGCGTCGCCCCCGGTGCCGACAATATCCATCGCCCCCGGTGGTGCTTCAATTGCGACCATCCGCGCGCGCATGGCGCGCACCGCGCCGATCATTTCCTCAACCGTTTCGCCGCGCACGCGCATCGCCATCAGCATGCCGGCAATCTGCGCGGGCGTGGCCTCGCCGGCCATGATGATGCCGAAGGCTTCTTCGGCCTCGATCTCGGTCAGCCGCGCGCCATCAGCAAGCCGCGCGAGGATGGGTTTCAGGGACATCGCCTTCAGGCCGGGACAGCGGCGCCCTGGCTGGCGCCGGCCAGTTTCAGGAAATTGCGCAGAAGGTCATGCCCATGGGCGGAAGCGATGCTCTCCGGATGGAATTGCACGCCCCAGACCGGCAATTCCCGATGCGCGAGGCCCATGATCAGCCCATCCTCCGTCCAGGCGGTGGGGCGCAGGCTGGGCGGCAGGGTTTCCCGTTCCACAATCAGCGAATGATAGCGCGTGGCTGAAAAGGGGGAGGGCAGGCCGGCAAAGACATCCGTGCCGCCATGATGCACATCCCACACCTTGCCATGCACCGGTTCCGGCGCGCGGATCACGCGCCCGCCGAAAGCCTGGCCAATCGCCTGATGGCCGAGGCACACACCCAGCAGCGGCAGCTTCACCTCGGCGGCGAGTGAGATCAGCGGCAGGCAAATGCCGGCCTCATTCGGCGTGCAGGGGCCTGGGGAAAGCACCACGGCTTCGGGCTTCATCGCCAGCACCCCTTGCGGGTCTATGGCGTCGTTCCGCCTGACCTCAACCCGCGCGCCCAGATCGCCCAGGAAGTGGAAGAGGTTGAAGGTGAAACTGTCGTAATTGTCGATCAGCAGGATCATGGCGCTGATCCTTGGGCCGAAGGGGCCGAAGAATCAAGCGCCAGATTTGGGTTTAGTTGGTCAGGGGTAGAACCAGCCACTCGCGGCATAAAGCAGCGGCATATTGACCAGCAGGTTGAAGGGGAAGGTGATGCCGAGAGAGGCAGTCAGATAGATCCCCGGACTCGCTTCCGGCAGGGCCGCCCGGCAGGCGGCGGGGGCGTCAATATAGGATGCGCTGGCGCAAATCGCGGCGAAGACAAAGGCGCCACCTTGCGACAGGCCGACCAGCCAGCCCACGCTTAGCCCCGCCAGGCCAAAGCAGATGGGCGCCACAATGGCGAAGCCGGTCATGAAGCGGCCCACCCCGGCAAAGGCCCGGATCTGCCGCGCCGCGGTCATGCCCATTTCAAGCAGGAACAGCATCAGGAAGCCGCGGAAGAGCTGCTCATAAAAGGGCGCGATCCGCCGCCATTCGGCATCTGTCGCCAGATAGCCGATCAGCATGCCGCCCGTGAGCAGCAGAATGCCCCGGCCACGGAGGGTATCGAGCAACAACTCGCCCAGCCGGAAATTGCCCGCCTTGGCCTGATTGCCCCAGCGCCCGATGGCGAGCGAGATGATGACGGCGAATTCCATCACCGCGACAATGGCTGTCATGTAGCCCTCGGCTGGGGTTTCCATGGCGCGCGCAAAGGCGATGGCGGCGAAGAAGGTGACGCTGGAAACCGAGCCATAATGCGCCGCCACTGCCGCCGCGTTGGAAACATCAAAGCCGCCAAGCCGCCGCAATACCGCGTAGCAGGTGACGGGGATGGCGATGGTCATGGCAGCGGCGGCGGCAATCAGGGTTGACACATCACTGAGCGAGACCTGCGCAAGTTCGCGCCCGCCCGTGAGGCCGATGGAAAACAGCAGATAGATGGAGATCAGCTTCAAGACCGCTTCGGGCAATTCAAGTTCCGAGCGGATGAAGCCGGCGACAGCGCCCAGCGCGAAGGCGAGCACGATGGGCGAGAGAAGATTCGTAAGCAAAAGGTCAAAACCTGGCATGGTGCGGCTCCGTCAAGGTCAAGAGAATTGCCGCCTAGCCTGTGGGCGGAGATAAATAAAATACATTGTATCAATTTTAATGTTCGATAAAATAGAATGATGAGCCGACTGAACCTGCGCCACCTTGGCTATTTCCGCGCTGTCGCGCATGAGGGAAACCTGACCCGTGCGGCGGAAAAACTCGGCCTGTCGCAATCCGCCCTTTCGGTGCAAATCCGCGATTTGGAGGCGCGGCTTGGGCACCCGCTTTTTGAGCGCACCCAGCGCAAGCTGGTGCTGACCGAAGCGGGGCGGATTGCGCTTGATCACGCCGATGCCATTGCCACGACCGGTGAGGAATTGCTGGCAACCCTGAAGGGCGACAACCCCGCGCAGGCGGTCTTGCGCATTGGTGCGCTGGCCACGCTGTCGCGCAATTTTCAGTTGGCGTTTCTGCAACCTTTGTTGGATCGGCCCGATCTGCATCTGGTGTTGCGATCAGGCGGCGCGGCGGAGCTTTTGGCGGAATTGCGCGCGCTCAACCTTGATGTTGTGCTGATGGATAGGTTGCCCGCCGCAGGGCCAGGCCCGGCCTTGGTCGGGCATCGCGTGGCGCGGCAGCGGGTTGAGCTTTTCGGCACGCCGAAGCGCTTGGGTCAGGGTGGCAGCCTGCCGGAATTGCTGGCGCGCCATCCGGTTATTCTGCCCGGGCCGGAAAGTGGCTTGCGCGCGGAATTTGAAGCGCTTTCGAATAGGCTCCGCGTCACGCCGCGCATCGCGGCCGAGGTTGATGACATGGCGATGATGCGCCTTCTGGCGCGCCAGGATGTCGGCCTTGCGGTCATGCCCGCGATTGTGGTGCGCGATGAGCTTCGTGCCGGCACGCTGATGCGTGCCACGGCGCTTTCGGGGCTGGTTGAGACCTTCTACGCCGTGACGATCGCGCGGTCCTTCCCCAATCCGCTGCTGCGCCCCCTGCTGAAGGCGCGCCCCGCCGCGCTGGAGGCATAACGCCCATGCGCCTGATTTCTTCTTTACCGAAACGCCGGCATTTCATGCTAGAAGCGCACCATGCTGCCTGATTTCCACGCCACTGCCGCTGCCCTGGGCGCCCTGCCGCGTGAACGCGTTCACGGGCGCGTCAATGCCATTACGGGGCTGACCATAACCCTGGAAGGCTTCGGCCCTTTGGCCGCGATTGGGGACCGTGTTGCGATTACCCCGCCAACCGGCGCGCCGGTCATGGCGGAAATCGCCGGGTTTCGCGATGGCAAGGCGCAGGCGATTGCGCTTGGGCCCCTCACAGGTCTGACATCCGGCATGCGCGCCACGCTGGCGCCGCGCCCGGCCTTGCCGGTTTCCAATGCCTGGCTGGGGCGCGTGCTGGACCCGATGGGAAGGCCGCTCGATGGCGGGCCCATTCCGGCCCCCGGCGCGGTTCAACGCCCAACCCATGCGCCGGCGCCGGCAGCGGGTCAGCGCTCCCGCCTTGGGGTGCGGCTGCCGCTCGGCGTTCGGGTGCTGGATCTGTTCACCCCGGTCAGGCGTGGGCAAAGGCTTGGGCTTTTCGCGGCTTCCGGCGTAGGTAAATCAACGCTGATGGCCATGCTGGCAGGCGGGTTGGCGGCGGATGTGATTGTTTTTGCGCTGGTGGGCGAACGCGGGCGCGAATTGCGCGAATTCATCGAAGATGATCTGGGGCCGGAACGGCTGGCGCGCAGCGTGGTCGTCTGCGCCACATCGGATAGCGCGGCACCGCTCAGGCGCGAAGCCGCCTATGCTGCCATGACGGTGGCTGAGCATTTCCGCGATCAGGGCCTGCAAGTGCTGCTGCTGATGGATAGCGTGACGCGCTTTGCGCTCGCTTTGCGCGAAATTGGCCTGGCGGTGGGCGAACCGCCGGCAACACGCGGCTATCCGCCTTCGGTTTTCACGGAATTGCCCCGGCTTCTGGAACGCGCCGGGCCGGGGCCGGATAACGCGCCGGGTGCCATTACCGCGCTGTTCACCGTGCTGGTGGAAGGCGATGATCATGATGAACCCGTGGCCGATGCGGTGCGCGGCATCCTGGATGGCCATGTGGTGCTGGACCGCGCCATTGCCGAAGCGGGGCGGTATCCGCCGGTGGATGTGCTGCGGTCAGTCTCGCGCAGCATGCCGGGGGTTCTCGAAGAACAGGAATGGCAATTGGTGGCGGAAGCCAAGCGCCTGCTATCCACCTATGGGGAAATCAAGGATCTGGTGCGGCTTGGCGCCTATCGCGCCGGGCATGACCCGGAAGCGGATGCGGCGGTGAAACTGGCGCCGCGCATTGAAGCGGTGCTGCGCCAGCGCAAGGGCGAGATTTCACCCGTTGAGCAATCCTTCTCGGCACTCGCTGAGGCGATAGACGGGGCTTGAGGCTGCTGGATGCCTGGACCAAGCCTGACGAATATGCCAAAGGCCGAAGCTGTCGGATTGGGGGGTTGGGTGCCTGATGATCGCGCCTATCGGCTGGAATTGGCAATCCGTCGGCCTTGCCCGAAGGCCTGAAGCAATATTGGCGGCTTGGGCGTTTGGCGCTTCGGCCTGATGCGCCCTTTGCGCCCGCGATCCCGCAGGCGCAGCTTGAAGGCTGCAAATTGCTTACAGATCGCATTGAAATGCTGCGCCGCCTTCCCCATGGCGGTGTGGTTGCTGAAATCGGCACCTACAAAGGTGATTTTGCTCGCGCGATGTTGGACATCATGCAGCCGGCGCGGCTTCATCTGGCCGATGTCACCTTCAGTCATTGCAGGGCCGACGTATTGGCCGATCCGCGCGTGGCGCAGCATGAGGGGCTTTCGGTTCCCTTCCTTCAATCCTGCGATGATGCAAGCTTTGACATGATCTATGTGGATGCTGATCATGGATATGATGCGGTTCGCGCCGATATTGCTGCCGCTGCGCCCAAGGTGAAGCCGGGCGGCTATCTGGCCTTCAATGATTTCGCCCGCATCATTCGACGCGGTTTTGGGGTGCTTGGTGTGCAGCAGGCCGTGAGCGAATTCGCCGTCGCTAGCGGATGGCCTGTCGCCTATTTTTGCCTGGAAGGTGAGGCGCTTTACGATATCGCGCTGAGAAGGCCTGAATAGGCGCTCGCGCTATTTCTCGCAGCGAATAAACACCGTGCTTGCATGCGCGCGTTCGCCGACCTCAGCCGCGCTCAATTCCGTGGGCGCGCTTTCGCGGAGTGTGGGTTCCACGCCGGCGCGGCGCAGGAAGCCCAAAGCTTCCGTGCCCTTTACGGCGAAATTCACATTCTGCGGAATATCGCCAGTGCGCTGCGCGATGCGCTGGGCATTCAGCTTGGAAACAATCACGCCCATCACATGGCCCTGACGGTCCAGCAAAGGCCCGCCGGAATTGCCCTGCTGCACCGGCGCGCTGATCTGGAAATGCTGTTCATTATTGGCGAGCCCTGCAAGCGCGCTGACTTCCCCGGTGGTCAAGGTAGGCCCTGCGGCCAGCAGCCCGGCCAGCGGGAAGCCATAGGTCACAACACTTTCGCCGCGCCGCACGGGATTGGCGCGAAAGGGCAGGATCGGCCCCGGATCATTCGGTACCACAAGCAGCGCCAGGTCACGCTGCACATCAACCCGCGCGGGCATGGTGGCGGGCAGGGTCCGGCCATCAGCGCTGCGGACGGTGATCGCGTTGCAGCCATCAATGACGTGATGATTGGTGAGCACGCGGTCGCGCGCCACAACAAAGCCCGTGCCGGTGGAAGCCCGTCCGCGCGCCTGCGGCGGCGCGCCGGGGGTAGGGGTGGGGGCCGCGGCGCTTGGCGGGCGGGGCAGGGATGATTGCAAGGCAACGACCTTTTCCGCGCAAATATCCTGGCCGCGATTGATGATTTCCCGCCCATCGCTCAACACCATGCGGAAATCAAAGCGGCAGCCGGCATTCTCGGTAGGGCGTATATTGATCCCGGCACCTGGCGCCAGCGGGCCGCGCGTCAACATATTGGCGCCCCAATCCGGCCGCCCCGAGCGCACGGCAAAAAGCGAATGGGCCGATTGTTCGGTCTGATTGAGCACCCTGAAGGGCTCTGTCTGCGAAAGCGCAGGCAAGGGGGCCAGGAGCAGGGCGACAAGGGCGAGGAACAGGGCGGGCATGATGTATTTTATCTCGGCATGGATGACGCCTTCGTCAATCGCATTGGGCTTGACCTTCCCATAATGGGAAGCGCCACATAGGCCCCATCATGCCCGATGCCACTGCCCCTCTGCCGCGACTGTCCTTGCCGATTGAGGGCATGACCTGCGCCGCCTGTGCCGGGCGGGTGGAACGCGCGCTCCGCAAACTGCCGGGGGTGGTTGAAGTTCAGGTAAACCCAGCCACGGACCGCGCCGAGGTGCTGGGCAGCGCCAGCGCCGCCCTGATGAAGCAGGCGGTGGAGGCCGCTGGCTATGGCGTGGCGGTGGCGCGCTTTGACCTTGCCATTGGTGGCATGACCTGCGCGACCTGCGCGGCCCGCGTTGAGAAAGCGCTGAAAGCCGTGCCCGGCGTGCTTGAAGCCAGCGTCAATGCCGCATCTGAACAGGCGCAGGTGCTGGCCATTGCGGGTGTCAGCGAAGCCGCCTTGCGCACGGCCATTGAGGCCGCCGGGTATGAATTGCGCGGCAGCACCGCCGATGCAGGGGAAGAGGCCGCCGTGCGGGCGCTTGCCGCTGAACGGCGCGATGTGGTGCTGGCTGGGATATTCTCGGTCCCTTTCCTGATCGGCATGATCGGCATGGGCTTGGGGCAGGATTGGATGCCAGGCGGCTGGGCGCAATTTGGCTTGGCGAGCTTTGTGGAATTCTGGCTCGGCGCGCGGTTCTGGCGCGCGGGCTTCAAGGCGGTACGCGCGGGCACGGCCAATATGGATGTGCTGGTCGCACTCGGCACCGGCGCGGCCTGGGCGCTTTCCACCTGGTTGTTGCTGACCGCGCCCGCGCATCACGGCACGCCGCATCTTTATTTTGAAGCGGCGGCGGTGGTGATTTTCTTTGTGCTGCTCGGCAAATATCTGGAAGCGCGCGCCAAGCGCGCCACCGGTGCCGCGATCCGCGCCCTGCTTGATCTCAGCCCGCGTCAGGCGCGGCGCATTGAAGATGGCGCGGAACGCGACGTGCCCGCCGCGTTGCTGGTGGTGGGCGATTTGGTAGTGGTGCGCCCGGGCGAACGTATCCCAGTGGATGGGCTGGTGCTTGAAGGCCGCGCTGGCGTGGATGAAAGCGCGCTGACCGGCGAAAGCCGCGCGGTGGAAAAGGACATTGGCGCGACTATTTCCACGGGCACCATGGCGCTGGATGGGCGTTTGGTGATCGAAGCCCGCGCGGTGGGGCGCGATACGACGCTGGCGCGTGTGGCGCAGTTGGTGGCGGCGGCGCAGGCGTCTCGGGCGCCGGTGCAAAAGCTGGTGGACCGCGTGAGCGCGGTTTTCGTGCCGGTGGTGCTGGGGCTGGCGCTGGCGACATTGCTGGGCTGGCTGCTGGCGGGGGCGGATTTTGAAGCCGCGCTGATCCATGCCGTTTCCGTGCTGGTGATTGCCTGCCCTTGCGCGCTTGGCCTGGCGACGCCGGCGGCGATCATGGCCGGCACGGGGGCGGCGGCGCGTGCGGGCATATTGCTGCGCGATGCGGAAGCGATTGAACGCGCCGGGCATATCACCCTGGTTGCCTTTGATAAGACCGGCACGCTGACGGAAGGGCGACCCAGGCTGGCGGCATTGGATACGGTGCCGGGCCTGACGCGCGAAGAAGCACTTGCGATTGCCGCCGCGCTGCAAGCAGGCAGCGAACACCCCTTGGCGCGGGCGGTATTGGCTGAGGCCGGAACCGCGCCGCCCGCAGAAGATTTTCGCGCCCTGCCTGGACGCGGCGTGGAAGGAGTTGTCGGCGGGCGGCGTTATGCCCTCGGTTCTTCCAGGCTGTTGCAGGAAGCCGGCGCCTCACCTGGCGCCTTGGCCGATGCGGCGGCGGCGGGGGAGGTCGCGGGGCAGAGCCTGTCCTGGCTGATGGAAGGCAGCACCGCGCGCGCGCTGTTTCGCTTTGAAGATGCGCCGCGCGCGGGTGCGGCGGCGGCGGTGCGCGGGCTGGCGGCCCTTGGCGTAACGCCCGCCATGATCAGCGGAGATCAACGTGCCGCAGCCCTTGCCGTTGCAGCACCGCTTGGCATTACCGATGTCGCCGCCGAGGTTTTGCCCGATGGCAAGGCCGCGCGCATTGCCGCCTGGCAACAGGCGGGTGAGGTGGTTGCGATGGTGGGTGATGGCGTGAATGATGCGCCCGCGCTTGCGCAAGCTGATCTTGGCATTGCCATGGGCACGGGCACGGATGTCGCCATTCAATCCGCCGGTGTCACGCTATTGCGCGGTGATCCCGCGCTGGTGCCGGCGACGCTGGAGATCACGCGGCTCACTTTGCGCAAGATCAGGCAGAATCTGTTCTGGGCCTTTGGCTATAATCTGCTCGGCGTGCCGCTGGCAGCACTTGGCTTGCTGTCTCCGCCCATCGCGGGCGCGGCGATGGCGGCTTCAAGCGTGAGTGTGCTGACGAATGCGTTATTGCTGGCGCGCTGGAGGCCACGGCCATGAATATCGGCGAAGCGGCCCGCGCTTCTGGCATCTCGGCCAAGATGATCCGGCATTATGAGGCGATTGGCTTGATCGCCGCCGGGCGCGGCGCCAATCACTATCGGGTCTATACGCAGGCGGATATTGCGGAGCTTCGCTTCATTCGCCATGCGCGTGATCTTGGCTTTCCGCTTCAGGATGTGCGGCGCCTGCTCGATCTCTGGCGCAACCGTGCGCGGGCGAGTGCGGAGGTGAAGCGCCTTGCGCTGGATCATGTCGCCGCCCTTGAGGCCAAGGCCAAATCGCTCAGCGCCATGGCGGAAAGCCTGCGTCATCTGGCCGATCATTGCCATGGCGATGAGAGGCCCGATTGCCCGATTTTGGAAGAATTGGCCGGAGCATTTTCAAGCCAAGTGGGATCACTTGGCGGCTCGGAAAATGCGACCAGACAAGCATTTTCAAGCCAAGTGGGATCACTTGGCGGCTCGGAAAATGCGACCAAAAAAACAGGAAAGGATCAATGCCATGGCTGAACCCATCACACTTCAGGTCGAAGGCATGAGCTGCGGCCATTGTGTGCGCGCCGTGACCAACGCCATCCAGGCGCTGGATCAGACGGCGAAGGTGGAGGTGGATTTGGCCGCGAAGCGTGTGCTTGCCCAAACCAGCCTGCCGCGCGCCGATGTGGTGCGCGCGGTGGAAGAAGAAGGTTTTGCTGTTAGGGGCTGAGGGTTCAGTCAGGCCGCGCGCCGGAAGCGCGCACCACCGGCGCCCAGCGCGCGGTTTCGCGCCGGATGAAATCGCCAAGCGCCTCGGGCGTTGAACTTTCCAGCACCAGGCGCCGCGCTGCCATGGCGGCGACCAGCTCCGGGTCCTTCAGCACGCTTTGCATGGTGGCATTCAGCTTCGCGAGGATCGGTGCGGGCAGGCCGGGTGGGGCCATCATGGCGGCCCAATCCACACCATCAAAACCAGGCAGGCCGGATTCCGCGATGGTGGGGATTTCGGGCAGCAGCGGCACGCGCTTGCCATTGGGCACGCCCAGAATACGCAGCTTGCCGGCTTCCGCCTGCGGAATGCCATTCAACGCCGTGGTGAAGGCGTAATCCACGCGACCCGCGATCAATTCCGGCAGCAGCGCGCCACCGCCGCGATAGGGCACATGCGTCGTGCGAATGCCCGCCATCAGATTGAGCTGTTCCGCCGCCAAATGTCCCGCCGAGCCAATGCCGGAGGAGCCGAAATTCAATGCCTCGGGCCGTGCTTTGGCAGCGGCGATGATATCGCCCACGCTGCGATAGGGGCGATCCACCGGCACGGCCAGCACATTGGGCACCTCACCGATCAGCGAAACCGGCGTCAGATCCTTCAAGGGATCGAAGGGCAGATTGCCGTAAAGCGTGGGGTTGATGGCGAGCGGCCCGATCGTGCCAAGCAGCAGCGTATAACCATCCGGCGCGCTGCGTGCGGTTGCTTCGGTTGCGATATTGCCGCCCGCGCCGGGGCGGTTTTCGATCACGACAGGCTGGCCGAGCAATGCCTGCATGCGCGGCGCGATGGCGCGCGCGAAAACATCGGTGGAACCGCCGGCGGCGAAGCCCACCAGCAGGCGAATGGGGCGCGAAGGGTATTCCTGCGCCAGCGCCGGCGCCGCCAAGGGCAGCAACGCCAAGCCCGTCAGCAATTCACGTTTTTTCATCATGGTTCCGGCCCTTTTTGCTTGGATCAATTCAGGCGGATGCTGATGCTCCGCCCATGGGCGTGCAGCCCTTCGGCTTCCGCCAAAGCCACCGCTGCTTTGCCGATTTGCGCGAGCGCCGCGCCATCCGCTTCCACCCAACTTGTGCGCTTCAGGAAATCAAAGCTGGAAAGGCCAGACGCGAAGCGCGCCGTGCGCCCGGTGGGCAGCACATGGTTCGGTCCGGCAATGTAATCGCCAACCGCTTCCGGGCAAAACCGCCCAAGAAAGGCCGCGCCGGCATGGCGGACTTGGCCGAGCAAGCCGTGCGCATCATCCACCATCAATTGCAAATGCTCGGGCGCCAGGCGGTTGGTGAGGGCGGCGGCCTCCGCCAGATCGTGCACCAAAATCACCGCGCCATGGCGTGCCCAGCTTTCCCCGGCAATCGCCGCGCGCGGCAGGGTTTTCAGCGCGTGTTGCACGGCCTGCGCCACCGCATCGGCCAGCGCTGCATCGGGCGTGATCAGGATGGATTGCGCGCTTTCATCATGTTCGGCCTGGGCCAGCAAATCCATCGCGACATGTGCGGGATCATTGGCGCCATCGGCAATCACTACCACTTCTGATGGGCCGGCAATGGAATCAATGCCAACGCGGCCAAAGACCTGGCGCTTGGCTTCCGCGACATAGGCATTGCCCGGCCCGACAATCCGATCCACCGGTGCGATGCTGGCGGTTCCCCAGGCGAGGGCCGCCACGGCCTGCGCGCCGCCGATGCGGTAAATCTCAGTGACGCCGGCGCGTTTCGCTGCCGCCAGCACCAAAGGATTGAGCGCGCCATCAGGTGTTGGCACCGCCATGGCAATACGTGGCACGCCGGCGGCACGCGCCGGCAGCGCATTCATCAGGACAGAGGATGGATAAGCCGCCTTGCCGCCGGGTACATAGATGCCGACCGCATCCACCGGCCCCCAGCGCAGCCCAAGCGTCAGCCCCGCCGCATCCTGCATCACCAAATCCTGCGGCAATTGCGCGCGGTGGAAGGTTTCAATCCGTTCGGCTGCAAGGTTCAACGCGGCGCGGAGGTCGGGCGCGATGGTGGCATCTGCGGCCTCAATTTCGGCGGGTGTGACGCGGAGCGCGGCGGCGCTGGCGGGCTGCCAGCGGTCAAACCGGGCGGTGTAATCAACCAAAGCCGCATCGCCGCGCGCGCGGATGGCGCCGATGATGTCGGCCACCACGCCATCCACCTTTTGTGTGGTTTCGCGGGCATCATCCAATAGCGCGGAGAAGCCGGCCTCAAACCCGGCGTCGCGCGTATCGAGCCGCTTCATGCCCGCGCTTCCAGGGCAGCGCGGAAGCGGGCGATCCAGGCGCCAATCGCCTCGGGCCGCGTTTTCAGCGCGGTGCGGTTGACGATGAGTTTGGAGGTGACATGGGCAATCACCTCCCCTTCCTTCAGGCCATTGGCTTTAAGCGTGGAACCCGTTTGCACCAGATCCACAATCAGCTTCGCAAGGCCCATGGAAGGCGCCAATTCCATGGCACCATTCAGATGCACGATTTCCGCCTGCACGCCGCGCGCGGCGAAATGGCGCTGCGCGATATTCGGGTATTTGGTGGCGACCGTCACGCGCGACCAGCGGCGCGGATCATCCGGCGTGGCATTCACCGGTTCGGCGGTGGAAATCCGGCAGCGCCCAATGCCAAGATCAAGCGGCGCGTAGATTTCCGGGTAGTCAAATTCCATCAGCACATCAGCGCCGCAAACGCCAATCGCCGCCGCGCCATGCGCGACGAAAGTCGCGACATCAAAGGGGCGCACGCGAATGACATCAATGGTTGGATCATTGGTTTGGAAACGGAGCCGCCGGCTGTCTTCATCGGCGTAATCGGCATCAGGCACCAGGCCGGCGCCGGCAAGCACCGGATGCAGTTCCTTCAGGATGCGCCCCTTGGGCAGCGCAATCACCAAGGGTGCATCGGTTTCAGCCGGCGCCCCGTTCAGGGCATTGGCGATCGGGATATCCATGACACTCAGCCCGCCAGTCTTTCAATATCGGCGCCCACCGCCGCGAGTTTCGCTTCGACGCGTTCATAGCCGCGATCCAAATGATAGACGCGGTTGACGATGGTTTCACCTTCCGCCGCAAGCCCGGCGAGAATGAGGGAAACCGAAGCGCGCAAATCAGTCGCCATCACCGGCGCACCGGAAAGATGCTTCACGCCGCGCACAATGGCCGATGCGCCGTGGAAATTGATCCGCGCGCCCATGCGCGACAATTCCGGCACATGCATGAAGCGGTTTTCGAAAATGGTTTCCGTGATCATGGAAGCGCCTTCGGCCACGCACATCAGCGCCATGAATTGCGCCTGCATATCGGTGGCGAAGCCGGGGAAGGGTTCGGTCATCACATCCGCACCACGCAAGCCATTGCTGCGAGTCACACGCAGCCCGCCTTCTTCTTCCGCCACATCCACGCCTGCTTCGCGGAGCGTGCGCGTCACCGCGCCCAAATGGTCCAAACGCGCGCCTTGCAGCAGCAGCGACCCACCCGTGATGGCCGCGGCGCAGGCAAAGGTGCCGGCTTCGATCCGGTCCGCGATGATGGGATGCGTCGCGGCGCCCAGGGTGGCCACACCTTCGACCAAAAGGCGATCCGTGCCGATGCCTTCAATCCTGGCGCCCATACGCATCAGGCAGGCGGCAAGGTCGGTAATCTCCGGTTCCCGTGCGGCATTGACGATTTCGCTCTGCCCACGCGCAAGGGCTGCGGCCATCAGGATATTTTCCGTGGCACCGACAGATACCTGCGGGAAGATGATGCGCGCACCCTTCAGGCCACCCGGCGCGCGGGCTTCGATATAGCCCGCCGTGATCTCGATCTCCGCGCCCATTTGCTCAAGCGCTTTCAGGTGCAGATCAACCGGGCGCGTGCCAATGGCGCAGCCGCCGGGCAGGCTAACCCGCGCGCGGCCAAAGCGCGCCAGCAAGGGGCCCAGCACCAGGACCGAAGCGCGCATCTTGCGCAC
>JADCGG010000017.1 GCA_020249125.1 Roseomonas sp.
AAATGGACCCCCCGAGCCGTAGCAGGAAATCGTTACATGGACATGGCCCTGCTTTTTCGCCTCAGCCAATTGGGTGGGGTCCAAGCCCCAAGATTCCAATTTACCCGGGCGATAGCCGCCAACAACCACCTCCGATGTCAGCGCCAATTGTCTTGCCCGTTCCAACTGTGCGGAATCGGAGAAGTCAAGGAAACTACTCCGCTTGCCGTGGCTTGTATCTCGTACATGCTCTGGCGTTTGTGGCAGATGCGGTGCTGTTACCATCAGCACCTCCGCCCCGTGTTCCGCCAGGGTGCGCCCACAGATCGGCCCCGCGAGGATACGTGTGAAGTCCAGTACGCGAACATCAGAAAGCGGGCGTGGGCCGGACTTCAATTCCAAGGGCGGTGCTTCCCCAATCTTGCGAATTTCCAAAATGGGCCGCTCCGCCAGGTACTTTCCCTGCGGATGAGACAACCATTCCTCGGGACTGCGAATGCGCCCTCCGCAGGCATGAACCGCCGCAATGGCTTCTTCCAGATCGTCTGCGTTCCAGCGCCCAACAGCGGCGCGCACCGCTTCCGGGGTGAAGTCGCATTTCAATATACTCAGGACACGTGCGGCCAGATGCGGCAAGTTGAGGTGCGGCAGGAAATAAGCGCCGTCCTTCGTAGGCCAGGGTTGTGTAACCGAAATCATATGCTTCATGGATTGCGGAATATCGAGCGTTTCCCACGACCCGTCTGCACGCTGCGCCTGCGTGTAATCCACCGTCCTGAGCGTGGCCGCAGCATGCCTGAGATTGACCGAGACCTTCTGGCGACGCCCAGTTCGCGCTTCCCAAATATCATTGGAAGCGACGCCAATGGCGCCAAGCACTGCGGCAGTTGTTTCCCCCGCGCGCACCGGTGTCCGCCAAAACGGGTCACTGCCTGTGATGGTGACCTCCTCCACCGGCGGCGCGCCCAGTCCACGCGTGGCCATAAGTTCTTCGAAAGCTTGCCCTTTTCCAGGCGTAGCTGCATTCATCAAGCGTTTCCCTCATCAGGCCGAAGCTTACCTGGCGCGGCCTTTCGGGAATGTTGCGCCTTCTCCATTCATATGCGCAAATACAAAATATGACAGACATCATAACTTGAAACTATGATCTTCAGCCTCCGTGAGATGGAAGTGTTTCGTCTGATCATGGAAAAGGGCTCCATTACCGGGGCTGCGGCTGCGCTTGGCGTGTCGCAGCCATCGGTGAGCAAGACCCTGCAGCAGGCGGAGGAAAGACTTGGCTTCAAGCTTTTCACGCGTCAGCGCAAACGCCTTATCCCAACCACGGAAGCCGACACGCTTCTTCCCGAAGCTTTGGGCGCATTTGCGGCGATTGAAGTGGTGCAGCGACTTGCGGGCGATTTGCGAACAGGCCGATCAGGCTTGCTGCGCATCGCTGTAACACCAACGCTTGCCCATGGGCTCGCACCACGCGCGGTAGCGCTTTTTTGTGGTGAAAGGCCCAAGGCTAAAGTCGATCTTCAAGTCGCCGGCATTCGCGAAGCTACCCGGCTGGTGCTGGACCACCGGGTGGATTTTGGCCTTATCCTGGGAACAGTCGGGGATCCTCGCTTGATCGTGCGAGATGTGATCGCCTTGCCCTTGGGATGCGTGCTGCCGAAGGATCATCCCCTTTGCCGGAAAAAGGTCATTCGGCCGCGGGATCTTGACGGGCATTCGATCATCAGCGTTTCGCGCGACAGCCCAGCGGGGGAAAGCATTGTCAGGGCATTTGAGGCGGAGAATGTCCCCCTCTCTCTTGCGATTGAAACAAACCAGTCCTCGGTTGCCACTGCTTTGGCTGCGGCCGGTGTTGGCGTTGCGGTGCTTGAAGGCTTCAGTGTTCTTGCGGCAGCCTCGCAAGGTCTACAGACAAGGCCTTTTGCGCCGAGGGTCATGCTGTACGCGCGTATCCTTTTCTCGCGCCAGAAGGCGCTTTCAAACTTGGCCAATGGGTTTCTTGAAGCCTTGGAACGCTCGGCGCGTATTGCCGACGTTGCCGTAAAGCTTGAGTAAGCTCCGCACATCGGTGGAGGAGCACTCCAACTCCAACGCTCTCGGCAGCATGATGGGTTATTTGTCTAATTCAGCCTTCTATCTGTTCGGAACGCATTTTCTGTCGCTTTGAATGTTTGAGTTGATTTTCCGCCGTCGACGCATGCATGGCATTTTCTCGGGTTTGTAAAATGCCCCCGTAACCCATTGATACCCGGTGTCGGCTTTGCTGAGTTTGTGAGTTTTAAGCCGTTGAAAATTATATATTTATTCACTCCACCAGGGCGCGCCATCCTCGCTCCTCGGAAGCGCTCAGCCGCCCTTGGGTTTTCGCTCACTTTTGCTAGACTCCCCGTTAAACAAACAACAGTAACGGGGAGAAGCATTCATATGGACAAAATCACAAGACGCGGCTTTGGGGTCATGGCTGCCTCTGCTCTTAGCCTGCCTTACCTGGCGCGAGCTTCGGATTGGCCAACGCGGCCGGTGACCTTGCTCGTGCCCTATCCGCCGGGCGGGCCTTCCGATGTTTCGGCGCGGCCGCTGCTGGAACCGCTTTCGCGCATTCTGGGTCAGCCGGTGGTGATCGAAAACCGCGCCGGGGCAGGGGGCAGTATTGGCGCGCAGGCCGTCGCGCAATCACGCGATGGCCATACGGTGATGATTTTCCCGACCGCGGTGCTGACCATCAGCCCGCATGTCATGGCGCAACTGCCCTATGATCCCGCGACGGCCTTCATCCCCGTTGCGCGCATCACGCTCGGCTATAGTGTCATTGCGTCCCATCCATCCTTGCCCTTCCGGGATGCGGCGGGCCTTGTCGCTTATGGCAAGGCGAATCCAGGGCAATTGCGCTTCGGCTCGGCTGGGCCTGGCACCATCACGCAATTGACCGGAGAACTTTTCGGCGATGTCACCGGCATCAAGCTGGAACACGTGCCCTATCGTGGTTCCGCGCCATCACTCACCGATGCGTTGGCCGGGCGCGTGCAGTTGTTGTTTGATTCGGTCGCGGTGCCGGCGGTGAATGATGGCAAGCTGATCGGCATTGCGACGATTGGCGAGAACAGAAATCCGTCGCTCCCCAATGTGCCAACGCTGGCCGAGATTGGGCTGGAACGCGCGCTGGCCATTCCCTGGTATGGTGTGGCCGCACCGGCTTCCATGGCCCCCGCCGCAGTGGCGCGCCTGACCGAGGCGCTGCGGCAAGCGACCGCCATGCCGGAAGTCGCCAGCGCCATGGCGCCGGCCGGCATTGTGCCCGCCTTTGAAGGCGGCAGTGTTTTTGCCGAACGTGTTCGCCGCGAGCGAGAGATGTATGGCGCGCTCGCCAAACGTATCGGCATCCAGCCGCAATGATGCAAGCCTGAACTTATGCCGGAGATCGCCGCCCATGTCGCGCTGATTTTTGACGGCATCAATATCTGGGCTGCGCTTGGCGTGACCTTCCTTGCGGGGCTGATGCGCGGCTTTGCCGGCTTCGGTTCGGCGATGCTGATGGCACCGATTTTCGCCATGCTGTTCGGGTCAGCCGATATGGTGGTAACCGTCGTCGCGATTGAACTCATCGTCTCCTTCCAATTGTTTCCGCAGGTGCGACATCAGGCCGATTGGAAGCTGCTGACCCCCATGAGCATCGCGGCCTGTGCCGCCATGCCGCTTGGTGTCTGGCTGCTCGCGAATGTGGACAAGAATGCGATCATCACGGCGGTCTCTGCGGTGATCGTGTTCTTTGTGGTGATCATGTGGAGCGGTTGGCGCTACAAGGGCCGCAGAAGCCAGCCCGCCACCATTCTGGTTGGTGCCGTTTCAGGTGCCATGATGGCAACCACCAGCGTCGGCGGCCCGCCGGTGCTGCTTTATCTACTTTCGGGCAATGACCCGCCTCAGGTGAACCGCGCCAATATCGTTACCTATTATTTCCTGACGCAGTTTCTGCTGATTGCAATCGTGATGGCATCAGGTGTTGCGGGCGTGACAGCGCTGATTCGGGCGGCGATTTTGCTGCCGGTTATGGTACTGGGCGCCTGGGTAGGTGGGCGCGCCTTTCAGGGTATTGGCCATGAACAGCTCTATCGCCAG
>JADCGG010000170.1 GCA_020249125.1 Roseomonas sp.
GTGGTCCAGCCCGGCACCTCGGCCCAGATCAAAAAGCCGATCACGCCGCCAATCAACAGGGGCGAATATTCAAAGGGCGCGAGCACGGAAACCGGCGCCAGCGCAAAGGCGCGCGCGAACAGCAAATGCGCCATGCCATTGAAGATGCCAAACAGCACCAGCAGCAGCATGGCATTGGTGGATGGCAAGGCTGATGGCGGCGGGAAGGCCGGCAGGAACAATAGCCCCATCGGGATATGCGCCATCATCAGCCAGAAGGCGATGGCGGCGGGGCCGTCACTAACCGATAGCATCCGCGTCCAGATGCGCGTGACCGACATCAACACCACCGCGCCCAGCAGCGCCGCCGTTTCAATGCGCCACAAATCGCCCGAGGGCTGCAACATGATCAGCACGCCACCAAAGCCAATCATGGTGGAGGTCCAGCGCCGCCAGCCGACTTTCTCGCCCAGTAATGGAATCGCGAAAAGCGTCATCAGCAAGGGCGTGGCGCAGGCAACCGCGTAGGAATCCACCAGCGGCATGCCGCGCGCCCAGGCCCAATACCAGGTGGCGGAGACGCAGCAATGCAACAACCCGCGCCAGGCGAGCAGGCGTCGGTTATTGGGAAACAGTCCCCGCCCGCGCGTGAGGATCACCACCGTGATGCCACCCACCACGCCGCGCCAGATCATGGCCATGGCCGCGCCCACTTCCGGCAGCGCCCATTTGATGGCCGCATCGGCACCGGTGATGACGATATAGGCCACCAGGATAATGCCGATGCCGCGCAAGGTCTCGGCCCCGGTCGGTACGCTGAGCGCGGTTTTGGCGGGCTCAGCCATGGCGCGGGCGGCTTGCAGCGGCTTGGTGTGGAACGGCCCCGGCAAGGGCGCCCGTGCAGCGCAGCGCGGGCAAGGGTGATGGCGATTGCATGATTATTGGGCGCAGTCTCGGCTGATAATGGGCCTCATGCAAGCCAAATAAGGCGGGCTTAAGCCAGCTTCGCCTTGTTCCCGCCGTGGCGCAATGCGAAACACGCCCCCGTGGAAGCCGCCGAATATGATCTGATGGATGCGGTGGAGCAGCGCATGTGGTGGTACCGCGCGCTCCACCTGCGCGCCCTGCACGCCTTGCAACGCCGCCCCGGCGCGCCTGGGGCTTTGCTCGATGCCGGCTGCGGCACGGGCGGGCTGCTCCGGCGCCTGGGCGGCACGCTTGGCCGCGCCTTGGTCGGCCTTGATTACAACCCAGAAGCCGCGCGGCGTGCGGGGGCAAAATCCGGCGCGCTGACTGCCGGGGGGGATGCCAATCGCCTGCCCTTTGCCGATGCCAGTTTTGGCGCGCTGGTGAGCCTGGATGTGCTTTGCCACCGCGCCGTGGAACCGGGCCTGGCGCTGGCCGAGTTTCACCGCGTGCTGAAGCCGGGTGGCGCCTTGGTCTTGAACCTGCCGGCCTTTGCATGGTTGCATTCGGTCCATGATATCCGCGTGCATAATGCGCGCCGCTTCACGGCGGATCAGGCCAGGGCGCTACTGGCTGAGGCGGGTTTTACAGCCATTGAAATCCGCTATTGGAATGCGCTGCTGCTGCCGCTCATGATCCTGCAACGCAAGGTCCTGAAATCGGATGGCGAAGCCAAAAGCGATGTCGCCCCCTTCCCGCCATGGTTGGATGCCATGCTTTACGCTGTCACGGCGCTGGAAGGTTTCCTCGGCCATATTGGCCTGCGCTACCCGGCGGGCGGTTCGGTCCTGGTTGTGGCGACGCGGCCCTGAGAATGGAGAAGGTTGCATGTCCCTGATATCGGCCGGCAAGGAATACCCTGTTGGTCTTTCGATTGTGGTGCCGGTCTATCGTGGTGCGGCCACGGTGAGCGCGCTGGTGGAAGCGCTATCGGCGCTGCGCCCCGAAGGCGGGATCGAAATTGTGCTGGTGAATGATGGGAGCCCGGATAATTCCGGCGATGTCTGCCGCGCCTTGCAACAAAGCGCGACAGTCCCGCTCACCTACATAGAACACGCGCGCAATTTCGGTGAGCATAATGCGGTGATGTCGGGGCTGCGCCATGCGCGCGGCGCTTACGTGATCACCATGGATGATGATTTGCAGAACCCGCCGGAAGAAGTCATCCGGCTTTATGATCATGCGCGGCTTGGTGGGTTTGACGTGGTCTATACGCGCTATGCGGTGAAAGAACATGAAGGCTGGCGCAATCTGGGCAGCGCTTTCGCCAATTGGGTCGCCGATCAATTGATGGACAAACCGAAGGGGCTTTATCTTTCATCCTTCCGCTGCATGTCGGCACTCGCGGTTTCGGAAGTGGTGAAGTATCGCGGGCCATATCCTTACGTGGATGGCTTGCTGATGCAGGTGACACAGCGGCTTGATTCGATCGAGGTAAAGCACTTCGCCCGGGCCGAGGGGCGGTCCAATTACACCATGCGGCGCCTGATCCGGCTTTGGATGAACCTGGCCACGAATTTTTCCGTACTGCCCTTGCGGCTGGCGATACTTGCCGGTGCGGGCATGGGTGTGCTCGGGCTGTTGGCAGCACTTTACGTGATTATTGAGGGGCTGATGGGGCACACGCCTTCCGGTTGGGCGTCACTGATGACGGTCACGCTGCTGATTGCCGGCGTGCAATTCCTGATCCTTGGTGTGCTCGGTGAATATGTCGGGCGATCCTTCATGTCGGCCAATGGCAAGCCGCAAGGCGTGGTGCGCGAGGTTCTGCCGGCGCGTGATGAAGGGCGCGCGCCATGACGATCTATTGGCTGGCACTGGCGGCGGCGATTTCGACATCGTTGATTGGCCAGATCCTGTTGAAATCCGGCGCGGCCAATTCGGTGGCGGCCGAGGGTGGTTTTTTCGATCAATTATTCCGTCTGCCGACCATGGTGGGGCTGGTGTGTTACGGGGGTGCTGCGCTGCTTTACATCATTGCACTGCGCCGCATTCCAATGAGTGTGGCGCTGCCTTGCACCGCCGCTTCCTATATCGTCATTGCCATCATCGGCTGGGCGATTTTTGGTGAGAGCCTGGGCATGCAAAAAATCGCCGCCATTGCGCTGATTGCAGCCGGTGTCGCGCTGCTGGCGACCACGGCGTGAAGGCAGCGCTTGGCCTTTCGCTACTGCTGGCGGCCTGCGCTGTCGCGCCGGAAGCCTGCCCGGTGGGTGCGGCGCCAGCGACGATTGCGGAAGCCTATTTCGGGCGGAATGTGAAAGGCCGCGCACCCGTGACCGATGCGGAATGGGCACGCTTCATGACGGACACCGTGACGCCTGCCTTCCCCGATGGCCTGACCGTGCTGGATGGTGTGGGGCAATGGCGCAATGCCGCTGGTCGCATCGGCCGCGAAGACAGCAAGCTATTGCTGCTCGTGCTGCCTGGTCAGGATCAGGCAGCGGCTTCCGCGCGGCTTGCCCCGGTGACCGCCATCTGGAAGACGCGCCATGCGCAGGAATCGGTGCTGACGGTATTTCGCGCGGGCTGTGCAGGGTTTTGATTTATACAGACCATGTTTTGATATGGTCATGCATTATACCGTCGCGCGGCGTGCGGTATAATGCCTAACGGTCAAAGTTCCGTGCTCAACCTTGCATAGTCCCTGCCCCCCTTCCCCCCTCCCATCTCTCGGTGCAGTCTTCCAGAAAGGAGGAACTGCCCCATCATGCAAGATAATACCCGCCTGACCGGCAAGGTCGCCATCGTCACTGGCGCTGGCTCACGAAATCCCGGTGCGGGTGCGACCAATATCGGCAATGGCCGCGCCATTGCGGTACTGATGGCCGCGCGCGGCGCCAAGGTGCTGCTGCTGGATGTGGATCAAGCTGCGCTCGAAGAAACCGCCCATATGATCGCCGAAGAAGGTGGCGTTTGCGCTCTGGTCGAGGCCGATGTCTCAAAAGCCGATGATTGCGCGGCGGCGGTGGCGGAAGCCGTCCGGCTTTGGGGGCGCGTGGATATCCTGGTGAATAATGTCGGCATCAGCGGCCCGGCTGGCAATGCGGAGGGCGTTGATCCTGACGCCTGGGATTACGCCATGCAGGTCAATGTGAAATCCGTGATGCTGATGGCGAAATATGCCGTGCCGGAGATGCGAAAATCGGGCGGTGGGGCGATTGTGAATCTATCTTCAGTTGCCGGGCTGCGCGCGGGACATCCGGGCTTGCTTTATGCCACGACCAAGGGTGCGATTGTGCAAATGACGCGCGCCATGGCCGGGCATCACGGGGCGGACAACATCCGCGTCAATGCGGTCGCACCTGGCTATGTCTATACGCCCATGGTGGCATCGCGCGGCATGACGGAAGAACTGCGCCAGCAGCGCGCGCAATCTGGCATGTTGAAATTTGAAGGCAGCGCCTGGGATGTTGCGGAAGCCGCCTGCTTTCTGGCCTCACCGGCGGCGCGTTGGATCACCGGCCAGACCCTGCCGGTGGATGCCGGGCGTTCGGCGGGCAATGCTGCAGGGGCTTCACCGAAGCCGGCAGGGGCGCTGCGCTAGAATGTATCGCGTTCAGATGGAATCATCTGAACGGGCGAAGATGCGCGAAAAACAACAACATGGAGCGGGTTGCGTGAACCCATGTGAACGCAACATGCTCTTGAATCAGCCTGCCTTCTGGAAGATGAAGTTATTCGAAAGCGCATCAGGCTCACTCGATACAACCCAAGTGTCTTCGCGTAGATCAAGAAGCTGCATGCCGAGCGAGTGGGCCAAATCCAAGATTGCGCGCTGTGGCACGCAATGCATTTCCATATCGCGCCCAAGTTCTGAAGCCAGGTAATTCTCGGTCGAGAAGCTGTAACCGATATGATATACGGGCACTTGAAACATCGCGACACCGCCTTTTGGGAGGCGAATGAATGCCTGTCTCAAGATTTCCATGGTTACCGGTGGCGGATTATGCTGCAAGACAATACGCGAAAACCAGAAATCAAACCCCGTGGCCGGCATCAATTCCATCGCGGATGCTTGCAGGAAGGAGACATTCTTCAAGCCAAGCTGCCCACAATATCTTCGTGCCAGATCGAGATGCGGTGCAGAGATATCAACGCCTATAACCTGGGGGAACATCCCGGCAAGACGCAGCGTCAAGCGGCCAACACCGCAGCCAAATTCGGCACAAGACTGAAAATCAGCCGGCTTCATCCCGACCCGAGCGAGGCCGCTCAGGATGATCCCCTGGTCCACGCGAGAGCTGCCAAAAAACGCTTGCTGGCGTGATTGAAAGTTTTCCGGCAGGAATTCCCTTGCGGTCAATACTGACCAATGCGGTGCCTTTCGCCCGATGGAATCCCAATACTGGGCCGTTTTTGTCACCATTTGCGCCAGCATCGGCGGGCTTGCTTCAACTTCTATCTGCAAGGGGGCCACGGTAATTGGCAGGCCCATTCGCCATCGCCGGAATTCCTGTGAATTGAGAAAGGTAGTTCTCAACGAAACAAGGTCACCGGTGAGCAGATTATGCCCTATTGCCTCTTCGCTTTCAGGTTCACGGCCAAGAATGAGATGATAGGCGGCAATCACATCCTGCCGATCAATAGGTCGGTTGAAATTCTTCGGCGAAGGAGGTTCAGGCGGCGAAGACATCAGTCCGTCCTTATTGGTACCGATCACAGACATGGGCGACCAACCTAGCCTTCCGCCGGCAACGGGATCAACCTTGTCAGGCATTTTGTGCTCAGTTTGGATGGCGCCTGAACCAGTTGGGGTGCGCCATCAAGGCGCTGGTATGACCAAAGCGGGCACGGCAAGCCCGCCAGCACGGCCCAGAATACCCTTGCTCTGCACACCAATGATCGCAAAGCCACCATCGGCGCCGCGCAACAGCAAGGGGCCACCTGAAGAACCCATGGTGCCGGCGCAATCATGGGCGAGCATCACACCTTCCCCTTCAATTCGGCGCAGGCCCAGATAGCGACAGGCCGGGTCCACCAGCAGCGCGCCCGGCGCATCACGCTGAAAGCCGGGCAGCGCGAGGATGCTGCGCTCCGGTGGCGTTTCGCGCAGCAGGGGCAAGACACGGCCAGCGCCAATCGGCGCATTCAGTGACACCAGCGCCCAATCGGAAGCCCAGGGCGCTTCGCGCGCCGGATCAAAACCAGCACCGACGCGCAGCGCCAAACCGCGCGCTTCTGCACCGCCGATGGAAACACGAATCCGTTTGGGCGGCAGTAGCGCCGTGCCAGATTCATCCTTCAGGCAATGCGCGGCCGTCAGGGCCACCGCAGGCGCCACCATCGCCCCGGTGCAAAGCCCGGCGCCTTCCGCTTCAATCAAGGCCACCGCATGCCAGGGCGGATGCGCTGCCGGCGCAGGCAGGCGCGGATCGGGACCGGGGTTCATCCCGGGGATTTGTGCCAAAGCCGGTCCCGCCAAACAAAGCACCAGCAACGCAAGGATCAACCGCATGAAGCGAGCATTTGCTCCACAAAAGCCGGCACGATCTGCGTCGCCGGGCCGTGCTGCGCCTCATGAAACAGCGCCGTTCCTTCCGTTTCTTCCAGATTCAATTCAACGCAGCGCGCCTGTCGCCGCACCGCCTGCACAAAGCCGGCCGCGGGATAGACTTGGCCCGAGGTGCCGATGGCAATAAAGACACCGCAAGCATTCAAGGCGGCTTCGATCCGTTGCATTTCCAATGGGATTTCGCCGAACCAAACCACATGGGGCCTGATCCGCCCTGGCGCACCACAAGCCGGGCAGGCGGCATGCGCGGTGATGTCATCCTCCCAAACACTCACAGCACCACAGGCAAGGCAGCGCGCCTTTTGCAATTCTCCATGCATCGCAATCACATTGCGCGATCCGGCGCGCGCATGCAGACCATCTATGTTTTGCGTCACCAGCGTTACGGGTGCGGGCCACGCCGCTTCCAGCCGCGCCAGAGCATGATGTGCGGCATTGGGTTGGATGGCGGGATCACGCAACTGCGCGCGCCGCGCATTGTAAAAACCCTGCACCAAATCCGGATTGCGCGCGAAGGCTTGCGGCGTTGCCACATCTTCAATCCTGTGGCGCGCCCAAATGCCATCGGCATCGCGAAACGTGGCCAGGCCGGATTCGCGGGAAATTCCCGCGCCGGTCAAGATAACAATGGGTGGCGCCATCAGCTTGTGGGCGGCGCTGGTGGTGTGCAGCTGCGCGGCGGGCGCGGAAAGGGTTGGTCCGGCCGCGGTGGCGCCGGGTTTTCGCTTTGCTGGGGCGCGGGCATGGCCGGCGCTTCATGGCAGGGACCAAGGGCTAGCAGGGCGAGCATGATCAGCATGGCAGCCTCCTTTCGCAAATTCAGCACAAAGCTTGGCCCTTCTGCAATGCGGGGCTTGCAACGCGGCGCAGCCTCAGGAAGGCTGTCACGCATCACCAAGGGGAAACAGCGCGTGGCCGGAAGCGATCAAGGCAGTATCGAATCGCGCTATTCCTGGATTGTCGCCACCACGGCGGTGATCATGCTTTCGCTCGCCGCTGGTGGCCCCATCACGGTGGTGGTGGGGCTTGTGCAAATCGCCGAGGATTTCGGCAGCGGGCGTTCCCTGCCATCGCTTGCCAATTCGCTGGCCTATTTCGGTACCGCCATTGGCGGCATGGTCTGCGGTGTGATGGTGGCGCGCTTTGGCCAAAGGCTGGTCGCGATGGCGGGCGGCATCGCGGTCGCACTTGGCCTGATGCTGGCATCCTTTGGCGAGAGTTGGGCGCTGCTGGTCGGGCTTGGGCTTGGTGTTGGCCTTTTCGGCAATGGCGCCTTGTTTCCGCCGATGTTGGCCTATGTCTCGCTATGGTTTGATCGGCGCCGAGGCACCGCTTTGGCGCTGGTGGCTTCCGGGCAATATGTTGCGGGGTTTTTGTGGCCGCCGATATTTGAACGCGCCATCGCAAGCTTTGGCTGGCAGCGCACCATGTTCGGCTACGGGATTTTGGTGGCCGCGATTGCGGTGCCCTTGGCCGCGCTGATATTGCGCCCGCCACCGGCGCAACCCACCACCGGGAATTTCGCCGAAAAAATGCAGCCAGGTGCGCGCGTACTGGGCATGAATGGCAATCTGGCGTTTTTCCTGTTGGCGTTTTGTTCGTTTCTTTGCTGCATCCCCATGGCCATGCCGGCATCGCACCTGGTGGCGTTTTGCGGCGATCTTGGCATTTCGGCATCACGTGGTGCGCTCATGCTGTCCGTGCTGCTTTTCGCCGCTTTCCTGGCGCGGCAATTCTGGGGCTGGCTTTCAGACAAGATTGGCGGGCTATGGACGATTGTCTTCGGCTCGCTCGCGCAAATCCTTGGCATGCTGGGCTTTCTGGCGACACAGGATGAGGCCGGGTTGTTCTTCGTTGCCGCCGCCTATGGGCTTGGCTTCAGCGGCATCATTCCCGCCTATGTGCTGACCTTGCGCGCGCTGTTTCCGGCTGCCGAGGCGCATTGGCGCGTGCCGACGCTGCTGTTCCTCAGCCTTTCCGGCATGGCAGCCGGCGCCTGGCTTGCGGGCTACATTTATGACTGGCTCGGCTTCTACGCCGCTGCCTGGTGGGCGGGCATTGGCTTCAACCTGGTGCAATTCGCGTTGATTGTCTTTCTGTTGCTCCGTTGGCGCCGAGGCTCGGTCGCAGCCTGATGGCGCTTGGTTTACGCGCGAAGCCTGCGCGTCTAGCATTGACATGGCTTCGATATCCAACGGGAGGATTCCATGCTGAACCGCAAAAACCTACTCGCCGCCGCAGCGGCCTTTGGCCTTGCATTACCGGGCATCGCCGCGGCTCAGGCGCCGCAATTCTTCCGCATCGGCACGGGTAGTGCCGGGGGTACGTATTATCCCGTAGGTGGCATTATCGCGAACGCCATTTCTTGCCCACCCGGCGCGCCATGCGGCGATCCAGGCGGCACGGCGGGCGTGCCCGGCATGGTTGCGGTGGCACAGGCCACGCAAGGTTCCGTGCAGAATGTGGCCATGGTGCAGGCCGGCAATGCTGAAGGAGGCTTCACGCAATCCGATGTCTCTCACTGGGCCTTTACGGGCACGGGCCTGTTTGAAGGCCGGCCAAAGGCAGATCGCATCCGCTTTGTCGGACATTTGTTTCCGGAACATATCCATGCGGCGGTGCGGCGCGACAGCCCAATCCGCAATTTTGAGGATTTGCGCGGCAAGCGTATCGCGATCGGCCTGCAAGCATCCGGTGCGCGCATCGGTTCAGAGCTTATCCTTGCAGCCTATGGGCTACATGCCGGGCGTGAATTCACCGCGGAGTATTTGAACCAGGCGCAAGGCACGGAAC
>JADCGG010000171.1 GCA_020249125.1 Roseomonas sp.
GATGAGCGGCACGACGGCGCTTTTGCAAACCCCGGTTGGCTTCGCGGTGGACCGCTACGGCGCCAGGCCCTTTCTGGTCGGCGGCACGCTGATCATGGCGCTTTCCGTCTCCGCCATGGCTTTCGCGCCGGGGGTTTGGGCGCTGTGGTTGCTGGCGATCTTGTCAGGTGTGGGCAATAGCGTTATCCACCCGGCGGATTACGCCATTCTGGCCGGCAGCATCCGGCAGGACCGCATGGGCCGCGCCTTTGCCATGCATACCTTCACAGGCAATCTGGGCTTCGCTTTGGCCCCGCCAATTGTCGCCCTGCTGATGACGGTGATGGGCTGGCGGGAAGCGCTTTTGCTGGTGGGCTTGCTCGGCGTGCCGGTGGTGGGCGCCATTCTGCTGCAAAGCCGCATCCTGAAGGATCAGGCCAAACCCAAAACCGCGGAGCAAGCCGGGCAATCGGGCCGCGAATTGCTGCTTTCGCGCCCCATGCTGCTGTTTTTCGCCTTCTTCCTGCTCTCGGCTTCGGCGGGGTCGGGCATTCAGGCCTTTGTCATCACGGTGCTGGGCAAGCTTTGGGCGACGCCCATCGCGACCGCCTCCATGGTGCTGACCGGCTATATGGCCGGGGCCACCGGTGGCACGCTGATCGGCGGCTGGGTGGTGGACCGCGCCAAAGGCGGCGGGCTGATGGGCTTTGTGACCATCCTGACCTTGTTCGCCATGGCGATGTTCCTGGTGCTCGGGCTGGTGGCGCTGCCAGAAATCGCGTTGCCAGGGGTTGGCCTGCTTGCCGGCCTCGCCATGGGGGCTTCGCGCACCCCGCGTGATGTCATGCTGAAGGATGCCTGCCCGCCTGGGCAGATCGGCAAGGTGTTTGGCTTTGTGTCCTCAGGCCTGCCGCTTGGCGGCGCCATTACGCCGGTGCCGCTCGGGTTTCTGATTGATATGGGCTATCCCGTCCTGGTGCTGCCGGTGGTTGCCGCCCTGCTGGGGCTTTCGCTGTTGTGTGCCGGCGGGGCGCGGGCCAGCAGCAATGCCGCGAAACCCCGCGCCATTGCGGCGGAATAAAGCCACGTGAGCGCCTTTGAGGAAGGGGTTACCTTATCTTCCTGGGTGGCTGTCGCGGTGGTGGCGGCTTCGGGGGCGCTGAGTGCTTCGCGCAAGCAGCTTGACCCGGTGGGCTTCATCCTGATTGCCTGCGTCACCGCCTTCGGTGGCGGCACGGTGCGGGATTTGATTCTTGGCGCGCCGGTCTTTTGGCTGAAAGCGCCGGGCATGGTGCTGCTGGCCGCGGGTGTTGCGCTGCTGGTCTTCTTCACGGCGCATCTGGTCGAACGCCGCTTCCTGGCGCTGCTTTGGGCAGATGCTGTGGGGCTTGGCATTTTCGCGGTGCTTGGGACCGAAGCGGCTTTGCGCTGGGGCGCGGACCCCTGGGTGGCGATCCTGATGGGCACCATCACGGCAACCTTCGGCGGCATATTGCGCGATATCATCTGCGCCGAATTGCCGCTGATCCTGCGGCGCGAAATCTACGCCACTGCGGCGGCCTTCGGCGCCCTGGTTTTTGTGGTGCTGACGCACGCCAATGTGCCGCGCGACTTGGCACTTCCCATCGGCGCCCTGGCCGGCTTCGCGCTGCGCGGTGCGGCCATTCTGCGCGGCTGGTCCATGCCCACCTATAAGGCGCGGCCCGGTCGCGATTACCCGGACCAGCGCTGACAAATGTCGCCCTACGCCATTGCGGTAATGTTCACCTTGGCGAGCACTGCCCTTTACGCCCTGGGTTATGCGCTGGCGAAGGTTTTGGCGGATACCCTGCACCCGTTTGAGATCACCTTCCTGCGTTCCGCCCTGGTGCTTGCTCCTGTCCTGGCGCTTACAATGGTGAAGCCAGCCCCCTTGGTGACCATCACGCGCATCGTCGCACCCGTGCGGCCTTGGGCACAGCGCATGACGGGTGCGATGCTGATTTTCTCAACAACCCTTGGCGTGATCGGCTATTGGCTGGTGCCAATCACCGAAGCGGCAGCACTTGGCTTCACCGCGCCCGTCATCCTCGCCGCGCTTGGGGCAGTTTGGCTCAAGGAGAAAGTCTCCGCCCGGCGCTGGATTGCCGTTTTGCTCGGCTTCGCCGGCATGCTGGTGGTGGTGCGCCCGGGTGGCGAGCTTTTCACCTGGGCTGCGGCAGTCCCTGTCGCCTCCGCGCTTTCCTACGCCACCTATCAAGTCATGGCGCGGCGCATTCGTGATGTGGCGAGTGCGGAAGACATCACAACCCAAGGCGCGCTGATGGGTGTTGTGCTGCTGGCGCCGGCCATGCTGGTGCTGTGGCGGAGCCCCGATCTGCTCACCTGGGGCCTGGTTGTGATTTATACCTTGCTGCAAACGGCGGCCTTGCTTTTCCTCGCAGGCGCGGTGCGGCGGGCAGAGGTCTCCGCCCTCGCCCCCTGGCAATATGCGCGGATCACCTTCGCACTTGCCCTTGATGCGGTGATGTTTGATCGCTGGCCCGGGCTTTGGGCCTTGGCCGGGTGTTTGCTGATTGCGGCGGGGGGCTTGGTACTGGCTTGGCCGGCACGAAAATAGGCATGGCGCTGCGCTGTTCCCGCCATGCGCAATTTTCAAAAAACTGCGCGCGCCGAGAACCTCACCCTCCAATCCCAATCAGGCCATAAAACGCCAGGATCAGCAGCATCAGCGCAATGCCCGCCACCGGCCAGGGGCGCGTTGCGTGTTCCAGCCCGACAACCACGCGCGCCATGGCATCCCGCCACGCGGAACCACGCTCGGCAAACACCAAAACATCACCCGCCGACACTTCCGGCACGCGCGCGAATATGCGCGCCCAAAACAGCGCGAAAGCCACCCCGGCCAATACCGGCGCGATGGCTGAGATGCTCCACAACCCCTCTGGGGCTTTGCCAGTCACCTCGCCATGAAGCGCCCACGGCAAAAAAAGCGCCGCCACAGCCAAGACCAGCCATGGCCCGCCAAGGCCCCAATGCAAGCTTGCAGCCGGTGCCTCCCCCATCATTGCGCGTAGCCTTTGCACGAAATGCAGCATCAGCGCGGTTGAACCGAAGGCGGAAAGCATCGCCGCCATCGCGGCCAGCCCGGCGCCGAGCTCCGGCTTCGTGGCGGCCTTGGCCAGCGCTCCGCCGGTGGGCGGCAAGCCACCAAACCCAAGCGCCAACAACAAGGCCAAAGGCAGCACCAAAGCCCGCCCTGCCGGACCACTGGCCAGCGCCAGACCAACCCCAAGGAACAGCGCCCCCTTCGCCAGCATGTGATGCAGCGCATAAAACGCCGCATGCAAAGGCGTCTCCGCGATCCCAAGCGTCAGCCCCATGCCCAGAATCGCCGCCACCACGCCCATTTGGCTGACACTGGAATAGGCCAGGATGGTTTTCGGGTTGCGCTGCGTGAGGCCCATCGCAACACCCCAATAGGCCGTGGCAAAACCAAGGGCGGCGAGCCACACGCCATCAGCTGCCGGCACATCATCAAAGGGCAAAAAGCGAATGAGCCCGATCACGCCCGCCTTGATGATGGCACCACTCAGCACCGCGGAACCCGGCGCGGGTGCAGCGGGATGCGCGATGGGCAGCCAGACATGCAAGGGCATCAGCCCCATCTTGATCCCAAAGCCAAGAATCAGCAGCAGCGCAATCACCACCCCGCCCGGCGTGGTGCGGAGCACGGGCGCGACATCGGCAATCGCCACGCTTTCAATGCCGGCGCGGCCATGCAGCAACGCGAAGGCCAACAGCAAGGCGATCTCCCCCACCACGGCCAGCAACAGATAAAGCCCGCCCGCGCGCCGCGCCTTGGGTGTCCCATCATGCGCCACCAGGCCGAAGGCAGCCAGGCTCACCACCGCAAAGGCCAGATAGAAGCTTAAAAGATCGCCCGCGATGAAAACGCCAAGGCAGCCTGCCTGCGTCAGCAGCCACCAGGCGGCGAAGCGCTGCGCTGGCGGTCCGCTGCCAAGCTGCGCTCGGGCAAAAACGCCAGCGGCACTCCAGAGCAAAGCCGCGCCGCCCAGCAGCAGCGCCCCCGGCGTATCAAGCAGCAAGGTGAGCTTGATGTCGCCGGGGTAGAGCACGAGCGACGTGCCCATCGCCAAGGGCGCAATCACCAGCGCAGGCAGTGGCGCGATCCAAAGCGCACCCATCACAGCCACCCGCGCGCCGGGCACAATAAGCGCGAAAAGCATCAGCACGGGCAGCAGCGGCACAAGCGGCAGCAGGTTCATGGCGTGATCACCGGCTGGCCAATCTGCGCCATGCCCAGCATGGAAAGCGGCAGCAGCCCCAGCACCATGGAAAGCAGCGCCAGCACCAGCACCGCGCCTTCCTGGATGCGTGGCACGGGGCGCGGCGCCGCACCCGCTGGGGCTGGCGCCAGCGCGGCAGCGACAAGCCGATAGACATAGCCGCCGGTCAGCAAACCGCCCGTCAGAATCACCAGCGACCACCACCATTGTCCGGTATCCATCGAAGCGCGCAGCAGCATCCACTTCGCGGTGAAGCCGCCACTCGGCGGCACGCCCATCAGTGAGAGCCCACCAATGGCAATGGCAAGCACCGAAAAAGGCGTGGCCCGTGCGGCGCCGCAAAGCCCGGCCACCCGATCCTCTCCGATGGATTGCACAATCAAGCCAGCCGCCAAAAACATCGCGGCCTTGGCCAAGGCGTGGGAGGTCGCCTGCAACATGCCCCCCATCCAGGCGCGCGTTGCCGCATCCGGATCCCCCGCCATCAGCAGGGGAAACATCAGGAACAGATAGCCAATTTGCGCGACAGTCGAATAAGCGATCAGCGCCTTCAGCTTTTCCTGCCGGAGCGCGACCACGCTACCCACCAAAATCGCCGCCGCACCAAGGGTTGCGAGCAATTCCGCCCCCGCCACGGGCGGGCCGGGCAGCACCCAGAACCACAGCCGCACCAGCAGAACAAAGGCGCCCTTGACCACAAGCCCGGAGAGCAAGGCGGACCCCGCCGGCGGCGCCCCGGCATGGGCTGGCGGCAGCCAAAGATGCAAGGGAAACACGGCCATTTTCGCGAGCAGCCCAACCGTCATCAAGGCACCCGCGAGCCGCGTTGGCGCATCGGCCCGCGTATTGCCGGCAAGCAGGCCGATATCAAGCGTGCCATAGGCGCCATAGAACAGCGCACAGCCGAGCAGATAAAGCACCGATCCCAGCAGCGCGAAAAGCAGATAACGGAGTTCCGCCTTGAATTGCGAAGGCCTTCCATCAAGGCAGGCGAGTGCCAAAGCGGTGAAGGTCAGCATCTCCAGCGCCACAAACAGGCTGAACAAATCCCGCGCGAGAAACGCAACGGCAAGCGACGCCGCCAATGCCGGCAGCAGGCACCAATAGGCATAGGCCGCGCGCCCGCCCTTGTCCCAGGATGGCGCGGGATAGGCAGCGCGGCCAAAAAGCCCGGCAGCAACAAGAATAATCGCGGCCGCCAGCAGCATCGCCGCCGCAAGCCCATCGGCGGCGAGGGCTATGCCAATCGGCGGCGCGAAACCGCCGATGTGATAGGAAATGGGCTCACCCTGCTTGATGACGGCAGCGACGATGGCAACCGCAAGCGCAAGCCAAAGCCACAGCGCGCCGCGCGCCACGCGGGACGCAGCCTGGCCGCCAAGCACGAAGGCAAGCAGCGTCGCGCCAAGCGGGAGCGCGATGGCCAACACCAAAAGGGCGCCGCTGAGTGTTCCGGTCATTCTGGCGGCGTACCGGGATTGGCGGGCGGCGCAGGGTCTTCCGCGAGCGTCACCGCGCCTATTGTCTGATGCAGGCGAAGGGTCAGCACCAGGGCCAAGGCGGTGGCGGCAAAGGCAACGACAAGCCCGGTAATCACCATGGCTTGCGGTACGGGGTCCGCGGGCAACCCCGCCGCTGCGCCGCGCCGCGCCGCCACGCCGAATACCAGGAATACGCCAATGCCGAGCAGGTTGAAGGCAATCACCTTCCGCAGCACGGATGATTGCGCGAGCATGCCGTAAAGCCCAAGCCCAACCAGCCCGGCCGCCGCAAGGGCAAAGGGGGTGATGGCATTCATGGCTGCGCGCGCCGTTCAGGCGGCCCGGCGATCATGCAGGCCAAAGCGGCGGCGACAGATAATGTCATGGCCGTTTCGATCAGCAGGATCAGCGGTTTGGCAAAGCCCGGTGGATAGGCAAGGAAACCCTCTGCCCAGGCAAAACCGGCCAGCCCGACAATCAGAAAAACCAGCGGCCCCGCAGCAATGGCAAGCCTGAGGCGCATATCGCTGATGCTGGGCGGTGCCGTAAGCCCCGCAATCCAGGGCAATACCCACATGGCGGCCAGCACCGCGCCGCCCTGGAATTTCCCGCCCGGCGCATCGGCGCCGACCCAGGCGATATAGATGCCAATCACCATTCCAATCGGCGGCAATACCTTAGCCAGAAACGCAAGCGGCCCTTGCGGTTCGGCAATGAAGGCCGGCCCCGGCGCGCGGCCCCAGCGGCGTTCCGGCGCCATGGACCAGATGGCAAAAACCGCAAAAACCAGCACGGCGGATTCCAGCAGCGTATCCAAGGCGCGCTGCACCATCAGCACCGCCGTCACCGGATTGCCAAGGCCGCTCGGCGCCATGGTCTTAAGGATCGGCGCGGCGAGGCTCGGCGCAGGGTCCGGCAGGGCTTGCAGCGCATGGGCCAAAAGCGCGGCCAGAAGCACCGAAAATGTCGCCGCCAGCAGGCGTTGCGCGATGGGCGGTGGCGCTGGTGCGCTGGCGCCGCCGCTGATGCGGCTTGCGACGTAGAGGATGATGACGGAAGTGGCGGCAGCGCCGATCACGGCCTCGGTCAGCGCGACATCGGGCGCTTCAAGCCGCACCCAGACAAGCGCCGCGATCAGGCCAGTGGAAATGAAGCCAAGCACGGCGCCAAAAAGCGATCGCGCGGCAAGGGTGGCAGCGCCCGCGCCAAACAATCCGAGCGCCAGCGGCAGATCAAGCAACCAGGCGGTCACGATGGCGGGTCCTGTTCACGCCGCACCGCGCCGGCAACAAGCTGCGCCGCCGTGGTGCCGCCCAACAATACCAGCGCCCAGATCACAACAAGCTTGAGCGCATCCGTGATGCTGTCGGCGAGTGGCAGCAAGCCAAGCACGATCAGCCCAAGGCCAAGATTATCCGCCTTGGTCAGCGCATGCACGCGGCTGAGCGTATCGCCAAAGCGGAGCAGCCCAAGCGTGCCGGCCACGAAGAAAAACGCGCCTGCCAGCACGGCAATGGCAGCGAAGATCGAAACCAGCAGGCTCATCGCCGGTCCATCAGGCGTGACGCCATGACAAAGGCGACGGACGCAAAGGCACCGACCAGGGCCAATACCAGCGCAACATCAATCAAGGACGGTGTGCCCGCGGCAGCAAGCAGCAGCAAGGCGCCAATGCCCGCCGTGCTGAGCAATTGCGCGGCGAGCAGCCGGTCAGCGCGGGTCGGCCCGCGCAGCACGCGTGCCAGGCCGACCAGGGCGCTCAACATGATCAGCGCGGCGGCGCCGGTCAGCAGTTCAGCCATGCCTGTCGGCCCTTGTGATGCGGGCGAAAGCGGCTTCGGTTTCAGCGATATCCCTTTCAAGCGGCATGGCGATATCAAGCGCATGCAGCCGGAGCCTGCCATCGGGCAAATCCTCAAGCGGGAGGGAACCGGGGGCGAGGCTTGCCAGCGCCCGAAAGCCATCGCGCGCCGGCCCGGGCGGGATGGTGAGCGGAACCTCCATCACGCCGGGCGCCAGACGCGGTGGGAAGGCAAAGGCGCGCAAGGCGACATCCCAGCCCGCGCCAAAGCTTTGCCGCAGCATGATGAGCGCGAGGCGCGGCAGGCCGCTTGGTGCGATGCGGTTTGCGCCGGGCGGGAGAAGCCGCAGGCTGGCATAGGTGGCACAAATCGCTGCGATCAGGCCGAAGGGCAAGCCAAAGGGGTCCGCGCCGGTCAGCACCAGCCAGAGGCCAAAAAACACTGCGCCGCGCGCAAGGGCAGCAGGCAGGGCGGATGGCGTTGGCAAGAACCCAAGTTCCTCAATCAAAACTGGACCCGAGATGTCGCATGGGCCGAAGGGTCAAACAAGGCAAAAGGGGGCGTCACGCTGGGCAGGCGGTGCCCTGACTGTGCAGAGCGTGCAAGCGTGACGCCAAAGGGGAAAGCGGCGCTATTCCTTCAGCAAGGCCCAGAAACTCGGCGTCAGCGCGGCAGGTGCGGCGCCATCGGCGAAGACCGCGAAGCAATCATTGAAAAACCCGACAAAGGCATCGGCATGGGCATGCCCGCCGCGCAGGGTTTGCACCATGCCCCAGGGATCGGCGGCGCCATCGGCGCGCGCGCGGAGTGACCCGGCATTATAGGCAATCGCCACCAACGGCGGGTCGAAATGCGTCGGCAAGTTGCGGCGCATGGCCTGGGCGCGGATCATCGCCGCCCCGGCGCGGATGGAGGTGCCGGGATCAAGCAAGCGCGCGCGGTCAATGCTGGCATCGGCCAGCACCTCGCGCGCCGTTGCAATCAGCGTTTGCATCAGGCCCGGTGAGACGCGATGTGGCGTTGCCGCATCGCTGATAAAGCCAGGTTCCTCACGGATCGCCCCGGCGCGGCCGCCGGATTCCGTCGCGGCAGTGGCGATCAGCAATTCCACCGGCACGCCATACGCCGCTGCGCAGGTTTCGAAAGCGGCGCGGAAATCACGCCAGCAGCGCGTGACAGTTTCGGGCCTGCCGGCACTGCGCGGCGGGGCGACAAAACCTTCCACGCGGAGCCCTTCCGGGCTGAGCCGCCAGCGTCGCGCCCCCTGCCCCACTGGCGGCGC
>JADCGG010000172.1 GCA_020249125.1 Roseomonas sp.
ACAATAATGTGGGCAGTTCCGTGCCTGTCGTGATTTGGCGCGATGGCAAGGAAGAAACTGTCACGGTGACGCTGGGCGAATTGCCGACAGAACAACGCCAGGCGGGGGCTCCGGCGGCGCCTCCAGCCCAGGGGCCGGTGGAATTGACCGGGCTTGGGCTGCGGGTTGCGGCCATTACGGATGAGCTCCGCCAGCGCTTCAACCTGAAGCCTGAACAGCGCGGCGTGGTGATTGTGGAAGTGATCCCCGGCACCCCGGCGGCGGAACGCGAGCTTCGCCCCGGTGACGTGATTGTGGAAGTGCAGCAGAGCCGCGTGGCAACGCCGGCGGAAGTGCAGGAACAGATCGAACGCCTGCGCCGGCAGAACCGCAATGTCGGGCTTTTCGCGGTGGAAAATGCCAGCGGGCAGCGCTTTGTCCCGCTACGGCTTAATGCGCGGGGCAATGCGCCGGGGTAAAATATTCCCGCGAACCATGGGATGATCCGTTCAGCCGGATCATCCCAACCCCGTTTCAGGTCAGAAACGCGCCACCATTCACATGAATGGTCTGGCCGGTGATATAACCACCTTCCGGCCCGGCCAGCATCCGCACTACATCGGCGATTTCGGCAACACTCGCGCGGCGGCGCATGGGGATGCCGTTATCAGCCAAGGTGCTCGGCATGGCGCCAGCCGAAGCGCCTCGCACCGTATCCACCGCACCGGGGGCGACGCTATTGGCGCGAATGCCCTTGGGCGCCAATTCCACCGCAAGGGCGCGCATCAAGCCTTCAAGCCCCGCCTTGGAGGCCGAAACATGCGCCCGATTGGGCGTGCCGACATGGGTGGAAATCCCCGATAGCCCAATGATCGAACCGCCGCCCCGCGCGATCATCTGCGGCACGAAGGCCTGCGTGACGATAAAGGCACCATCCAAAGCGACCGAGAGAATTTCGCGCCATTCCGCAAAGGATATATCGAGAAAACTGGTCTGGCGGCGCAGCCCCGCATTGGTCACCAGAATATCCACGCCGCCCATTTGGGCAGCAACGGCGGCGGCCATGCCGGCCACTTCCTCGGGCTTGGAGATATCGGCACGATAGGCCATGGCGCGACCGCCAAAGGCGATGATTTCATCGGCCACGGCCTTGATGGCGCTTTCATCCGATCGGCCATTCACCACAATGGCGGCGCCATCGGCGGCGAGCCTCAGCGCAATGGCGCGGCCGATATTCTTGCCGGCGCCCGTAACCAGCGCAACCTTGCCCGCAAGGGAAGCGTTCATGAGTGATTCTCCATTCTCGTCCGCAGGATAGGCGAAAATTCCGATCAGCGAAATCGCCTATCGGGTGGGGTTTGCGGTGCGACGCCCTGGCGCCTAGACTTCACCTCGGGAAGAAACTTTTCCGCACTCGGTTCGGGCGCGGTGGATCGAAGGCAGGAGCAGATGCTCGTCATTTCCGAACAAGGCATTGGTCATATCATTGAAGCCTGGCTCAAGCGCTTCAATGCGGCGCTGGCGGCGAGTGACAAGGCAGCGCTCAGCGCGCTGTTCCGTAGCGACAGCCATTGGCGCGATATCGTGGCGCTGGGCCGGCGCATCCGTACCGTCAGCGGGCAGGGGGAGCTGGTGGAAGCGCTGTTGGCCGCGGTGCAGGAAGCCGGCGCCAGGGATTTCGCGATTGATGAGGAACGCGCCGCACCCCGCTTTGTGGAACGCGCCGGCGAAGACACCATCGAAGCCATCCTGCGGTTTGAAACCAAAATCGGCACGGGTGCCGCGCTGCTGCGCCTGAAGCGCGCCGAAGCCTCAGGCGATGCGCCAATGGCCTGGGTGCTGACCACAGCGCTTGATAGCCTGCGCGGCTTTGATGTGGATGCCATGCGCGAAGCGCGCGAAGAACCCGCCTTTGAACGCGAATTCAACGGCCCGAATTGGCTGGATAAACGGCGCGAGGCCGCGCGTTTCGAAGGCCAAGATCCAGCAGTGCTGATTGTGGGTGGCGGGCATGCGGGCATCACCGCCGCCGCCTGGCTTGGCGCGCTGAATATCGAAACCCTGATTGTGGATCGCATGGCGCGGATCGGCGATAATTGGCGGCTGCGCTACCATGGCCTCAAGCTGCACAACCAGGTGCACAGCAACCATCTGCCCTTCCTGTCCTTCCCGAAAACCTGGCCGAAATACATCCCGAAGGACAAGATCGCGAATTGGCTTGAATCCTATGTCGAGACGATGGAGATCAATTTCTGGACCAAAACAAGCTTCGAGGGCGCGGAATATGATTCAGCGGCGAAGTGCTGGGTGGCGCGGCTGAAGCTTGCTGATGGCAGCGAACGCATCATGCGCCCGCGCCATATCATCATGGCAACCAGCGTGAGCGGCACGCCAAACCTGCCCGATATCCCAACGCTGGACCGCTTCAAGGGCAAGGTTGTGCATTCCTCCGGCTTCAAGAATGGCGCGGAATGGAAGGATAAGCCGGTATTCGTGTTTGGCACCGGCACCAGCGCGCATGACATTACGCAGGATTTGCACGGCAATGGCGCCAAGGTGACGATGGTTCAGCGCAGCCCGACGCTGATTGTGAATGTCGAACCCAGCGCGCAGCTTTATGATGGTGTCTATTACGGCAAGGGGCCAACGCTGGAAGACCGTGATCTGATCAATGTGTCCTTCCCGCTTTCGGTGATGAAGCAGGCGCATAAGATCCTGACGGACAAGACACGCGAATTGGACAAGCCCTTGCTGGATGGGTTGGAAAAGATCGGCTTCCGTCTGGAATTTGGCGATAATGGCACGGGCTGGCCGCTGAAATATCGCTCACGCGGCGGCGGATATTACTTCAATGTCGGCTGTTCTGAATTGCTGGTGCGGCGTGAAGTGGGGCTGATCCAGTATCACGACATTACTGAATTCACCGCGACCGGCATGAAGATGAAGGATGGCCGCGAATTACCGGCGGAACTGCTGGTGCTCGCCACCGGCTATAAGGGCCAGGATCATCTGGTACGCGGCTTCTTTGGCGATTCGGTGGCGGATCGTGTCGGCAAGGTCTGGGGCTTTGATGAGGCCGATCAGGAATTGCGCAATATGTGGATGGAAACGCCGCAGCAGGGCCTTTGGTTCACCGGCGGTTCGTTTGCGCAATGCCGGATGTATTCGAAATACTTGGCGATGCAGATCAAGGCGCAGGAAGAAGGGCTGGTCTGATTAGAGTCTCGGTATGTTGCGGATCGTTGCCGATCCGCCCTTGGAGCCTCCTTTTTTTGAGCGCATTTTCCGAGTCGCCAAGCGTGTCCGCTTGGCTTGAAAATGCTCCGGCGCCAGCACGCGCCTCCGCGCGCTTGGCTTCGCCGCATAAGCGGCGTCGCCCATTCGGGCTCGCGCCCACCTTTGGTAGGCGTTAGAATCGCCTACTTGGCGTTTGTCTCACGAGCGCCGCGCAGCGCCCACATCAGGCTTGCCGCGAAACCCGCCAGCAATAGCCAGAAAACGGTAAGGGTGGCGCCAGCGCCAAAGGCATCCATGGCGAAGCCCGCCATCAGCGGCGGGATGCAAAAGCCGATATGCGCCACCAGGAAAACGCCCGCTGCCGCGCGGGCGCGGTCCAGCCCGGCCTTTTCCGAAACGCCAGCCAGCCCGCCGATATACAAAAACCCATAAGCCGCGCTGCCCACCAGGGCGCCGCCCAGCAGCAGCGCCGGCAATGCGGCATGCAGCGTGCCCCACATCACCAGGCCCGCGCCCAATACCAGCACTGGCAAGCCAATCAGCACCAACCGGCGCGCGGCGATGCGCGCCATCAGCTGCTGGACCAAAGCCCCCACCAGAATCATGAAGCACACCGCAAGCGGGCCCATACGCGGATAGCCGGCCTCGGTCAGGGCCGTCGGCACAGCCGTGATCACCGTGCCCGTCACCGCCCAGGCCGCCAGCATGCTAAGTGACAACGGCAAGGTGCTGCGTGGAAAGCTCGGCATGCGCAGCCACGCCACACGCGCCGGGGTTTTGGTTTCCGGCAGGAAGAACACCAGCAGGAAGATCGTCGCCAGCGCTGTCATATGCAGCCAGAAGGTCAGCGGTGGTTCGATGGCGCCGAAGATTTCAATCGCGATCATGGTCGCCATGCCGCCGGCGGCAAAACCGCTTGCGCTTGCAAGCGTTGTCACTTGCGCGGCGCGCCGCCCGGCTTCCGGCCCCTCGGCCAATTCCGCCGCCCAGGCGGTCGCGCCACCGGCCAGCAAACCCACCGCCAAGCCCTGCATGCCGCGTGCAAAGGCCAACGCCGCAAGCCCCGGTGCCGTGATCAGCGCAATCGTGCCGCAAATGGTCAGCGCCAGCGCCGCCAGAATGCAAGGCTTGCGCCCAATGCGGTCTGACATGCCGCCCAGCAGCGGCGCGGAGATGATCGCACTCGCCGCATAGGCGATGAAGGCCGCCGAAAGCCCACCCGCCCCCTGGCCATCCCGCGCCGCATAGGTGGTGAATAGCGGCATGGCGAGGGTTGTCGAAAAGCCAATGGTGAAGACCGCCGCGCCAATCACCCAAATACCGCGAGAACTTGCCAAGCCTGGCGCTCCTGAAACTTGTCCGATGTTCAGTGGCTTGCGCTGCCCCGTCAATCACTGTTTCGCCAAAGGGTCCGGCGTGATATGCACGCGCATGGCCCGAGCATCGGCCAAATCCTCACAAGGTCGCGGCGCGCCCCCCCGCAGCCCGGCCAGAGAGGCTCTCGGCGCGCGTCTTTCCGCCCCCCCCTCTCGTCCTGCGGCGCGTCCGCGGCGGCGCTGGGCGCTGCTGCGCTTTGGTTTCCTCGCGATGATCTGGGGGCTGATCGCGGCGTCCTTGGTATTGCTGGCCCTGGCCTGGGATTTACCGCGCCCGGAAGCAGCGCTTGCCACAACGCGCCGGCCTTCCACCACGCTGCTTGCATCTGATGGCAAGCTGCTTGCGACCAATGGCGATTTGTATGGGGAAACACTCCGGCTGCGCGATATGCCGGCGCATCTGCCGGCGGCCTTCATCGCCATTGAGGATCGGCGCTTTCGCGACCATTGGGGGATAGACCCGATCGGCCTCGCGCGCGCTGTCTATGCCAATTTCACCTCGGGCCGTGTGGTGCAAGGGGGATCAACCCTCACGCAGCAATTGGCGAAAAACCTGTTCCTGACACCGGAACGCAGCCTGAAGCGCAAGGCGCAGGAAGCGATACTGGCCTTTTGGCTGGAACGCCGCTTCAGCAAGGATGAATTGCTGGAGATTTATCTGAACCGCGTTTACCTCGGCGCCGGCACCTATGGCGTGGATGCGGCGGCGCGGCTTTATTTTGGCGTCTCCGCACGGCGGCTGACGCCGGGACAGGCGGCGGTGCTCGCGGGGCTGCCGAAATCGCCCTCGCGCCTCAATCCGCGCGTCAATCAAGGGGCGGCAATGGCGCGCGCCTTGGAAGTGCTGACCGCCATGACAGAAATTGGCGCGCTGACAGCGACCCAGGCCCTGCGGGCGGCTGAGGCCATAAGTTTCCCCCCTGCACCATCACGCGATGCCGGCTGGTTCGCCGATTGGGTGCAGGAAGGCATGGCGGGGCGCGCGCCTGGCAATGCTGACCTTGTCTTGCGCAGCACGCTTGACCCGGTGCTGCAAGCGGCTGCCGAGGCGCGGATTGACGCCATCCTGGCCGGGCCGGGCGCGCGGGCCGGGGTATTCCAGGGCGCGGTGGTGGCGATGGATGCCGCAACCGGCGCGGTGCGCGCCATGGCAGGTGGCAAGGATTACCGGAATAGCCCCTTCAACCGCGCGACCCAGGCGCGGCGTCAGCCTGGCAGCGCTTTCAAGCCATTCATCTTCCTTGCCGCCCTGGAAGCCGGGCTGGGTCCGCAGGATATGGTGGCCGATACCGCGCTTAATCTTGGCGGTTGGTCACCAAGCAACGGGCAATGGCGCGCGCGTGGTGAAATCACGGTGGAGGAGGCTTTGGCGCAAAGCGTGAATACCTCGGCCGTACGGCTGATGCAGCGCGCCGGCGGGCATCGCAAGGTGGCGGATGTGGCGCGCCGCGCGGGGCTTGATGGTCCTTTCCCGCGCGATGCGACAATCGCGCTCGGCACCGGCGAAGTGGCTTTGCTTGATCTGGTGGCGGCTTACGCGCCTTTTGCGAATGGCGGCTTTCGTGTGGAGCCTTTTGGCGTTGCGCAGGTGCAGGCCGAAGGGCGGCCATGGCCCTTGCCGCGGCCACAGCCCGAACGCGCCTTTTCGCCGGAATATATGGAAGCCATGCGCAGCATGATGGCAGCCGTGGTGGCGCGCGGGACGGGGCGCGCAGCGGCCATCCCTGGCCGGAGCGTGATCGGCAAGACCGGCACCACCCAGGAATATCGCGACGCCTGGTTCATCGGCATCAGTGGCGGCCTTGTGATGGGCGTTTGGCTTGGCAATGATGATGGCGTGCCGATGGATAATGTTGCGGGCGGCGGGCTGCCGGCGCGGCTGTTTCGCGAAATCCTGGAAAGCGCCAGTGTCGCCAGCCCAAGGGGATGATGACCGGGCAGCACAGATCAGGCTATGCTTTTTTACAATAACAAGGGAAACAGCCACACCATGCCGACCACCCTGATCCGCAAGGCCGATCTGATTGTCGCCTGGGATGCGTCCGAGAAATCCCACACCTATCTGCCCGATGCGGATATGGCCTTCACCGATGGCACGCTGCGCTTCGTTGGCCGGCATTATGAAGGCCCTGCCGATGAGGTGATGGATGGCAAGGGCCTGATGATCATGCCGGGCCTGGTGAATATCCATTCCCACCCTTCCAGTGAGCCGATGAATAAGGGTTTTCTGGATGAGATCGGCTCACCGGGCCTCTATAATTCCTCGCTCTATGAATACATGCCGATCTTCCGCGCAGATGCGGAAGCGGTGCCGCATTGCGTGCGTGTGGCGCTTTCCGAATTGCTGCTTTCCGGCGTGACGACGTTGGCTGATCTTTCCATGGCGCATCCGGGTTGGCTTGATCTGCTGGCGGAAGCGGGCATGCGCGTTTGTGTGGCGCCCATGTTCCGTTCCGCGCGCTGGTACACCAAGAATGGCCATGTGGTTGAATATGAATGGGATGAAAAAGCCGGCGAAAAGGCGATGGAAGAAGCGCTGCGCCTGGTGGAACGTGCGGAACAGCATGAATGCGGCCGGCTTTTCGGCATGGTGGTGCCGGCGCAGATTGATACCTGCTCGGCGGGTCTTTTGAAGGATAGCCGGGCAGAGGCGAATAAGCGCGGGCTTTCCTGGCAGGTGCATGCCGCGCAATCCGTGGTGGAGTTTCACGAAATCACGCGCCGGCACGGCACAACGCCCATCGGCTGGCTTGATTCGCTTGGGCTGCTCGGCGAACGCGCCATTATTGGGCATGGGATTTTCCTGGATGATCATCCCTCTACCCGTTGGCATATCGAAACAGATTTGAAGCGGTTGGCGGAAACCGGCACCACGGTGGCGCATTGCCCAACGGTTTTTGCGCGGCGCGGCATCGCCTTGCGTGATCTTGGGCGATATATGCGGGGCGGCGTGAATATGGGGATTGGTACGGATACCTATCCGCACAACATGCTGGATGAAATGCGGCTTGCCGCGCATATCGCGCGCACCCAGGCCAATTCGCCGCGCACGCTGCGCACCACGGATTTGTTCAATGCCGCCACCATCGGCGGCGCGCTGGCGCTGGGGCGCGACGATATCGGCAGGCTTGCCGTGGGCTGCAAGGCGGATTTCTCGCTGGTGGATATCACCCACCCCATGATCCGCCCGGCCTATGACCCCATTCGCAGCCTGATCTATGCCGCGGGCGACCGCGCGCTGAAGGCGGTTTTCGTGGATGGCCGTAAGGTGGTGGAAAATGGCGAGGTGCTGACGATGGATTACCGCCAGGCCGCCGAGCATTTGCATGAGGCGCAGAAGCGCTTGGTGGCCAAGGTGCCACAGCAGGATTGGGCGCATCGCCAGGCGGAACAGATTGCGCCCCCCACTTTTCATTGGTCTTGAAACGCGCCCCGGCAGGGGCTTCAATAGTTATGAACTCACCCCTGGTGGAAAAGGAACCTGCGCATGACCGATATCGTGATCCGTGGCGGCGTGGTGGTGGATGGCACAGGTGCCGCGCCGTTTGAAGCGGATGTCGCCATGGCCGGCGGGCGCATTACCGCCATTGGGAATGTGCCGGGGCGCGGTGCGACGGAAATTGACGCGCGCGGCAAGCTGGTGACGCCGGGCTTTGTTGATATCCACACGCATTATGATGGGCAGGCGGTATGGGATTCGCATTTGGCGCCTTCTGCCTGGCATGGCGTGACCACGGCGGTGATGGGTAATTGTGGTGTGGGCTTCGCGCCCTGCCGTGCGGCGGATCGCGACAAGCTGATCGAATTGATGGAGGGCGTGGAGGATATCCCCGGCCCCATCCTGCATGAAGGGCTGAATTGGGCCTGGGAAAGCTTCCCTGAATATCTGGATGCCTTGGCTTCGCGCCCACGCGATATGGATATTTGCGCGCTGCTGCCGCATGGCGCGGTGCGCGTGCATGTCATGGGCGAACGCGCGCTGAATTTGGAGAACGCCAATCAGGCCGATATTGCCGCCATGCGCGCCATCACCGCCGATGCGGTGCGCGCGGGCGCCTTTGGTGTTTCCACATCCCGCACCATCAGCCACAAGACTCTGAAGGGCGACCCGACGCCGACACTCCGCGCGCAGGAAGATGAATTGCGCGGCCTGGCGCAAGGCTTGCGCGATGGCGGCGGCGGCTTGCTGGAATTGGTTTCGGACTGGAATACGCCAGATCCCGCAACCGAATTCGCCATGGTGCGCCGCGTGGTGGAAGCGACCGGCCAGCCGGTGGTGTTTTCACTGACGGCGCGGCATGACCGCACGGAAGCCTGGAAGGAATTGCTGGCGCTTTCGGATGGCGCGGCGGCTTCTGGCCTGCCGATCCGCCCGGTGTTTCCGCCGCGCCCGATTGGCATTCTGCTCGGGCTGGAAGGCAGCCAGAACCCCTTTTCCGGCTGCCCGAGCTATAAGGAAATTGCTCATCTCCCGGCGGCTGACCGCGCCGCCGCCATGGCGGACCCTGCACGGCGCGCGCGCATCCTTTCGGAAGATCGCATTACGGGCAGCAATTTCCCGCTGATCTCCAGGCTTGCTTTTGAACGCATGTTCCCCTTTGGCGATCCGCCGGATTACGCGCCGCCCGCTTCGGCTTCCATCGCCGCCATGGCGGCGCGGGAAGGGCGCCGCGCGGAAGAAGTCGCTTACGATCTGCTAATTGCCGATGGCGGGCGCGGCTTTATCTTCGCGCCACTCACGAATTTCGCCGATTACACGCTTTCCGCAAGTGCCGAGTGTCTCCGCCACCCCAATGCCATTGCCGGGCTTTCCGATGGCGGCGCGCATGTTGGATTTATTTCGGATGGGTCCTTCCCGACCTTCCTGCTTTCCTATTGGGCGCGGGATGCGAAGGAAGCGGTGTTTCCGGTGGAAGAAATGATCCGTCGCCTGACATCTGACACCGCGCGCGCTGCCGGGTTGCATGATCGCGGCGTTTTGCGTGCGGGGATGAAGGCGGATCTCAATGTGATTGATTTTGCCGCGCTCAAACTGAACGCACCGCGCATGGTGCGCGACCTGCCGGCGGGCGGGCGGCGCCTGCTGCAAAAGCCTGATGGTTATGTCGCCACCATCATGAATGGCGAAGTGACCTATCGCGAGGGTGTCGCGACAGGGGCGTTGCCGGGGCGGTTGTTGCGCTCGGCGGGGCGAGGCGGCTGATATCGGCGCATAACTCACCCCTGCGGCGCGTCTGCTTTGGCGGCTTGTAGTATTGCCCCCATTGCACAGACGATTGCCGCCATATCTGCATCGCTCACCGCCAAGACCCCGAAGCGTAACCGAAAGCCCCAGGCGGAACCGCGACCCGAGGTGAATTCCAGCTTTCCCAATAGAGGGCGGATATCCGCTGGCTGACTGACCAGCCAATCCACATTCCGCCGCCATGGCTGAAATCCCGCGCCCATATCGAAGCGATAGGGTTCTGAATCCCGAATAATGCCTATGGCGGTGAAGGCTTGTAGCGATTGGCGAACTCGGAATGCTTGGGTAGGGGAATAATAGGCGACATATTCCCCGGCACGCATGCGGCGCAACGGCGCTGCCTTGCCGTGGCAGACCTGCATGAAGCCGCCCGCTACGCCCAAAGCGACATGATCGGCGCACGCCACGGCGATCCAACCACCATTCATGGCTCGGCGAAGACCCGCAGCCGATGCCCATCCGGGTCGCATGCGAGAAAGGTAAAGCCAAAATCCATCTTGGCTGGCGCCAGAATGATGCTGATGCCGCGCGCCATCCATTCCGCATGCAACGCGATAACCGCCGACGGATCCGCTACCTGGAATGACAATTCGCTACCGCCCGGGTCGGCTGCTGGGGGCAGCACCTCCGAACGCCGCCAAAGGCCCAGCATCATGCCGTTTTTCAAGGCGAACAGGGCGAAACCAGGCGATGCTTCGACCGGCGGGCGACCCAGCAGTTCTGTGTAGAATTCTGTGCTCGCCGAAACATCCGTCACATAAAGCACGGTGAAATTGGGTTCAGCCATCGGGTTTCTCCTTTGATGGAGGACCAAACTAATCGCAGCCACTGACAGATTATGTCAGCAGTCTTCAGAGCGGGCCTTTGCACTCAATTTCTTGCCATTTTTGCAGTAGCGCTTGGCGTCGCTGGGGATAGCGTTCCCCCGTTTCATTCAGGGCAGCGATGCGGTCAGCGCGGAAATGACGGAAGTCGCCACGTAATTCGCACCACGCCGCCAGCAGGCGCACCTGATCGAAGTAAACCAACCCAAAGGGCCGAACGCGCCGCTCCGTTTCCCTGCCCTGTTCGTCGCGATAGCGCAGTACCAGGCATCGGCCAGCACGGATGGCGCGCCGCAATACCGGCAATAGATCAACCGCTGCCTGACCCGCCGGCGGCACCACGAGGGATGACTCCTCAAGCGCGCTTTTTGCCGCGACAGGCAGAACCCCCGCGAGCTTCGCCAGCGCCACGCGGGAGGCTTCCGCCAATACCTCATCACCCTGCTGCGCTACCCAACGCAGACCAAGCGCCAGGGCTTCGATCTCTTCTTCCTGGAACATCAGCGGAGGCAGCAGAAAGCCCGGACGCAAAACATAGCCGATGCCGGCTTCGCCGCTTATTTCAGCGCCTTGCCCCTGAAGGGTGGCGATGTCGCGATACAGGCTACGCAGGCTGATGCCGAGTTCGGCCGCCAGCGCCGCCCCACTGACCGGCCGCCGATGCTGCCGTAAAAGCTGTAGCAGTTCGAGCAGTCGGGCAGCGCGCGACACGGGTCATTTTCCCCGCGCTTCCAACAGCCGCACTAGCGCCGCATCGCGCCACGCCGCCAGATCACGCGTGGAGGCACCCTTTGTGCCTTCCGCCACACCTTCCGCCAGCACGCGCTGCAAATCGGCATCCACGCTGGGGTGGCCAAGATCATCCCACCAGCTTGTCACCGCCGGCAGCAAATGGTGCAGGAAATGCGCCATGCCGCCTTCGCCTCCCGCCAGATGGAAGGTGGTATGCGGCCCCATCAGCGCCCAGCGCAGCCCAGGGCCTTCGCTGATGGCGGCATCCACATCGGCGACACTCGCGACACCTTCCGCCACCAGATGCACCGCTTCGCGCCAAAGTGCGGCTTGCAGGCGGTTCGCCAAATGGCCGGGTACTTCCTTCTTGATCTCGATTGGGTATTTGCCGATGGCACGATAGAATTCCATCGCCGCACGCACAGCTTCCGGGCTGCCCTTGGCGCCACCGACTACCTCAACCAAGGGGATCAGATGCGGCGGGTTGAAGGGGTGGCCGATCACGATGCGTTCGGCATGCGCGCAATGTTCCGACAAACGGCTGGCCAACAAGCCGGAGGTGGAAGAAGCAATCACCACATCCGCCGGCAGTGCGGCATCAATCCGCGCCAACAAGGGCTGCTTCACCTCAAGCCGTTCCGGGGCACTTTCCTGCACGAAATCCGCGCCGGCAACGGCCGTCACCGGGTCCGCTTCAAAGCGCCAGGCATTGGGGTTGGCATCGGGCTTGCCGCCAAGGCGCATCAGGATGGGCCAGGCATTTTCCACCATGCGGCGGATCAGATCAGGCGCGCCGGGGGAAGGGTCGCTTGCCGTGACGCTTAAGCCGCGGCTCAGGAAATAGGCCGCCCAGGAAGCGCCAATAGTGCCCGCGCCAATCACCGCGACATGCTTGATATCCTGCCTCATGCTTCGATCCTCCATCTTTGGAGTCAGCCTAACCTGAAAAGCCGCGCCCTGGCCATGCTGCCCGGCCAGGATTAGCGTAACGGGACAAGGAGAACGCCCATGCAGGAATTGATCGCGCGGATGAATGCGCTGTGCGATGCGCAGCCCTTCACCACAAGCTGGTATGTGAAGGATCTGGCGACGGGGAAGGAAGCGGATCGCGCTGGCGATATGGTGCTGCCATCGGCCAGCACGCGCAAAACCTCGATCCTCATGCATGCGCTATCCAAGGTGCATGAAGGGGTGCTGAAACTCGATGAGCCCTGCACCATTGAAGCGCGGCTGCAGGAAGGCGTGGATAGCGGGACCTATCAATACATGACGCCCGGGTGCGTCATTCCCCTGCGCGATGCTTTCGTGAATATGATCATCACCAGCGACAATGTTTGCACGCAGCTTGTGCTGGAAAGGCTGGATCGTGATGCGCTGAATGCCTGGTGCCGCCGTATTGGCATGAAGGGCACGACGCATCGGGTGAATTTCCCACCGCCGGGGCTGACATGGGATCACCCGATAGAAGCAGTCGCCAGCACCACGGCGCATGACCAGGGCATCCTTTTGGACAAAATGCTGAAGGGCGCTGAGGATGCCGACACCGCGGCGGCGCTTGGCGCCAGCCCCGCACTTTGCCAGCTTGGGCTTGATATCCTGTCTTGGCAAAGGTTGCGCAACCTCATTCCCTCCATGCTGCCGGGCAAGACCAAGGTTGCGCATAAAACAGGGCGCGGGCCGCGCGGGCGGATGGATGCGGGCATTGTCTATCGCGGCGACACACCGCGCTTCATCATCAGTGTCTTTACGGATCGGGTGCCAGAGACCTTGCAGGATGGCATGCCGGGCTTTACCGCTGCCTTCGCCACCGCCGGGCGGCTTACGCGAATGTGTTGGGATGCAATGCCATGAATGATGCAGAATTTGATGCGGCGATTGCCGCGCTGGCCCCCTGGGTGGGGCGCACGCGTATTGTGGAAGATGAAATCGGGCTGTCTTCCGCGCGCCGGATTGCCGGCATGCTGGATATGGACCCCGCCAGCATCACCCAGGGCATGGCGCTGCCGCCGCATTGGTTCAGCATGTTCTTTCCCGATATCGCCAAGCAAAGCGATATCGGCCCGGATGGCCACCCGCATAAGGGCGTGTTCCTGCCGCCGATTCCGCTGCCGCGCCGCATGGGGGCTGGGCGGCGTGTGACCATCAATGGCAATCTGATTGTCGGTGAACCTGCGATCAAAAAAGCGGAAGTCGCGGCAATTGTTCCAAAGCATGGCCGTACCGGGCGCATGGCGGTGCTGACCATGCGCCACACCATCGAAGCCCGCGGCCAGGTCATCGCCATTGAGGAATTTGACGCGATGTATCGTGAGGCAACGCCGCCCGGCCAGAAAACCACGGCAACGCCGCCAGTGCCAGCGCCTGACAACGCGTCTTGGGCGGATAAGGTGCTGCTCTCCTCACCCTTGGTGTTTCGCTATTCTTCCGTCACCTGGAACGCGCATCGCATCCATTACGATGCAGATTATGCGCGGGATGAGGAAGGCTATCAGGCAACCGTGCAGAATGGCGGCCTGACGATGCAGCTGATCCTGGATGCGGCGCTGAAGCGCGCGCAAGGGCGGTTGGTGGGCTTCACCGCGCGGCTCGCGCGCCCGCTTTGGGTTGGCGATACCGTGACACTCTGCGGCGCCGCGCAGGCGGATGGGAAGATGGAATGCTGGGCCGCCGATAAGGATGGCTATCTCTGCGCCAAGCTGGAAGCGGAGTTTGCCTGATGGCCGCATCAAACCCGAATAGCTGGCGGTCCCTGCTGTTCATCCCGGCGGTGGCGGAACGCTTTGTCGCCAAGGCGCATACGCGCGGCGCGGATGTGATCATTCTTGATCTGGAAGATTCCATCCCGCCGAGTGAAAAGGATGCCGCGCGTGCGGCGCTGCCAGGTGCCGCGAAAACCATTGCCGCGCATGGGCAGGAAATCTGCGTGCGCATCAATCGCCCGCTGGAATTGGCCGTGCCGGATATCGCCGCCGCCATCATGCCGGAAGTGTCATCGCTCATGCTGCCCAAGGTGATGGGCTCGGACCATATCAAGCTGCTGTCGGAAGTGGTGGCGGCGCGCGAAGCCGCCCTTGGCATGCGGATTGGCCATACGCGCTTCATCGGCGTTGTCGAAACGCCCGATGCGCTGCCCGCCTTGCACGCGATTGCCTTGGCTGATCCGCGCATGGCGGCACTTGGCGTTGGTTCGGAAGATCTTTCGACCGAATTGGAAGCGGTGCCGGGCGCTGATTCGCTCTACGTCTATGGCATGATGGCGGTGGCCGCGGCGCGTGCGGCGCGCATCCTGCCGCTGGGGTCCATTGGCGTCTTTGCGGATTTTTCTGATCTTGATGCCTATCGCGCGTCACTCCGGCGGTCGCGTGCGCTGGGCTTCGGCTGCGCGGCCTGCATCCACCCCGCGCAAGTGGCCGTGGTGAATGACGAATACGGCCCGGCCCCGGCGGAAGTGGAACGCGCGCGCCGGCTGATTGCGGCCTTTGACGTAGCATTGGCCGAAGGCAAGGGCGCGGTCGCCTTTGAAGGCGCGATGATTGATTTGCCGGTGGTAGAACGCGCGCGGCGACTATTGGGAAGGGCGCGTTGATGCGGACATGGCCTCGCCGTGGTGTGCTTTTCGCCCCTTGGCTGATTGGCGCTGCGGCGCAGGCGCAAGCCGCGCCGGAAGTGGATTTGCTGCTGGTGCTGGCGATGGATGCATCGGGTTCCATTGATGCGGATGAATTTCGCCTGCAACGCGAAGGCATTGCGGAAGCCATCATTCATCCTGCGGTGCTTGCCGCCATCGCCGCCAATCCGCGCCGCGCCATTGCGGTTGCGATGACGGAATGGGGCAGCCCTGGTGGCGCTGCGCTGGTGGTGGATTGGCACCGCGTGCATGATGCTGCGTCAGCGCAGGTTTTTGCCAATGCGGTGCTTGCCGCGCCGCGATCCCGGCAAAGCTACAACGCGATTGGCGATGCCATTGCCCATGCCGCCGCGCTGATCGCCGCCGCGCCGTTTCGCGCGAATGAACGCGTGATTGATGTCGCCGGCGATGGGCCGGATATGCGTTCCATCATATCAGCCCCCGATGCGCGCGATGCGGCGGTGGCGCAGGGCATCACCATCAATGGGCTTGCGATTGAAGTCGCACCCGTCACACGCGGCAATGAACCGCTGCATGTGCATTATGAACGCAATGTGATGGGCGGGCCTGGCGCCTTTGTGATGGTTGCCGAAACGCGGCGCGATTTCGCCCGCGCGCTACGCGCGAAAATGCTACGCGAGATCGCCTGATCCGCGGTGTTACGCCACGAGATACCGCGCCTGCAAATGCTCCATGAAGTCCTGCGGGTCCAAGGGCTTCCCCGTCGCCGCGCGCAGCAAATCCTGAAAGCCGAGCAGCGATCCCTTGCCATGCACATGCGTACGCAGCCAGCCGAGCAAGGGCGCCATATTGCCTTCCGATAAAGCCTGATCCAGCCCCAGTGCCGCTGCGCGCGCCGCCTTCATCAATTGCGCCGCCGCCATCGCACCCAAGGTATAGGATGGGAAATAGCCAAAGGCGCCATCATGCCAATGGATATCCTGCAAGCAGCCCTTGGCATCATTGGGCGGGCGAATGCCAAGGAGTTTCTCCAAACTCTCATTCCAGGCTGCGGGCAGATCAGCCACCTGTAGCGCGCCTTCGATCATCGCCTTTTCAAGCCGGAAGCGCAGAATGACATGGGCGGGATAGGTGATTTCATCCGCATCCACGCGAATGAAACCGCGTGAGACGCGCCGCCATAACCGCGCGAGGTTTTCGGGTGCCACCACCGCCGCATCACAGCCGAAACGCGCGCGCAATTCGCCCCCCAGGAAGCGCAAAAACGCGGCCGAACGGCAGGCCTGCATTTCGACAATCAGCGATTGGCTTTCATGCGCGGCCATCCCCGCAGCCTCGCCCACCGGCTGGCGCGCATAAGCCGCCGGCAGCCCGCGTTCATACAGCGCATGCCCGGTTTCATGCAGCACGCCGAGCAGCGCCTTCGCGACATCGCCCTCATCATAAAAGGTCGTGATGCGCACATCGGCAGGCGTGCCGCCGCAAAAGGGATGCAGCGATTCATCAAGCCGCGCGTGATCATATTCCAAGCCAATCCGCGCCGAGAGCGCCTGGCACAGCGCCTTCTGCGCCGCGATGGGAAACACGCCATGCAGCGGCAGGGCAGCGCCGCGCTTCGCCTGAATTTCCTCAGCGCGCGGCAGGGCTTCAGCCAAAAACGCCTCATAGGCAGCGAAGACAGGTTCCACATCAGCCGCGGTGACACCGCGCTGATAGCCATCCATCAGCGCATCATAAGGCGCCATGCCAAGGGCCGAGGAAAGCGCGGCGGCGGTTTCGCGTTGCAGGGCCACAACCTCGGTCAAGGCCCCGCGCACCATGGCGAAATCCGCGCGTGCTTTCGCTTCCCGCCAGACTTTCTCACAGGCCGAATTGGCGCGGGTGGTGGCTTCCACCAGCGCGGTCGGCAGCGCCGTGGCGCGGGCATGGGTGCGGCGCATCAGGGCAAGGTTGGCGGCATCCCAATCGCCGGCCGCTTCGGCCTTGGCCAAATCCTCCGCCATCGCGGGCGTGGTCAGCATTTCATGCGCAAGGCCGGCAAGGGTTGCCAATTGCTCGCCCCGCGCCGCACCGCCGCCGGGTGGCATCATGGCGCTGGCATCCCAATGCAGCATGGCCGCGGCTTCATTCAGCGCGGCGATGCGCCCAAAACGGGTCTTCAGGCTTTCATAGGCGGAAGCGGACATCAGGCGGCCTTTCTCATGCGCCAGGCGAAGGCTGCGAAAACACCCACCAAGGACAGCGCCAGCCCATACCAGGTGATGGCATAGCCAAGGTGGTTATTGCGGGGCCGCGGCAGGCTTTGCGCGGGCTCTGGCAGGCTGCCTGGCGGGCCGAGCACCACCACGCCGTAAGGCGCCACCCCGGGCAGGCCGAGTGCGGCGCCAATCGCCACCGGATCAAAGTGATAAAAGCGCCGCCCGGCGACATCATCCTGTGCCGCGAAGCGCCCGGCGGGTTCGCCAAAGCGCACATAGCCCACGATGCGCTGAGGGCCTTCGGGACGCGCCACCTCTCCAGCCCGCTCCAGCGGCACCCAGCCGCGATCCACCAGGATGGGCGGGCCATCATCACGGAGGAAAGGCACCATCAGCCGCGCGCCCATCCTGTTGGCGCGGATTTCTACCCCCAGCAGGGCTTCGCGCGCATGGTCAAAGCGGCCTTGCACCTCCAGCTTCGCATAGGGCGCCGGCGGGTCGCGGAAGGGCGCGGGCGGTGCGGCCTCAGCCGCCGCGATGCGCGCCAGGATATCCGTTTTCCAGGCGAGGCGCTGCGCCTGCCAGGTGCCGAGGCCGAGCAAAATGATCAGAACAGGCAGCCCCGCCAAAGCGGGCCAGAGCAGACGGCGAGAGAACATCACCAATTCAAGTCGTGCTGCGATGGCGCCATTGCAAGCCAAGCAGCATGGCCTTGGCGATACGCATCACTGTCAGCGACAGCGGCAGCACCACAGCGGGCCAGATAAGTGCATGAACCCAAAGCGCCGGTTCAAATCGCCGATCCACCCAAAGCGCCAGCGCAACGGCAATGGCACCAATCACGAAAATCCCTGCCATCGCCGGCCCATCGCCGGCATCATGCGCGCTGAAATCAAGCCCGCAATCGGTGCAGGCGGTGCGGATATCCAATAGCCCCGCAAAAATATGGCCGCGCCCACATTGCGGGCAGCGGCCAAAAAGGGCTGATTTCAGCAAGCCGGAAATATCCGGCGCCAATCAGTGATGCGCGATTTCGCCCGCGCCCCACCAATAGATGCAGACAAACAGGAACAGCCATACCACGTCAACGAAGTGCCAATACCAGGCCGCCGCTTCAAAGCCGAAATGCTTTTCCGGCGTGAAGTGACCCTTGAGGGCACGGATCAGGCAGACGAACAGGAAGGTGGTGCCGACAATCACATGGAAGCCGTGGAAGCCAGTCGCCAGGAAGAAGGTCGAGGAATAAACCCCGCCGCCATAAAACTTGAACGGCGCAAGGCTGTATTCGTAAGCCTGCAAGGCAGTGAAAATCACGCCCAGCAGCACGGTCAGCGTCAGGCCCCTGATCAGCCCCTTCTGGTCATTATTCAGCAGCGCGTGATGCGCCCAGGTCACCGTGCAGCCGGACAGCAGCAGGATCATGGTGTTCAGGAAGGGCAGATCGAAGGGATCGAATGTCAGCGTGCCCTTGGGCGGCCACATCGCCACCTCGGCGCCCGAAACATGTTCAGGGAACAGCGCAAAATGGAAATAGGCCCAGAAGAAGGCCACGAAAAACATGACTTCGGAAGCAATGAACAGCGTCATGCCATAGCGAAGGCCAATGCGCACAATCGGCGTATGCAGCCCAGGGGTTTGGCTTTCCTTCACCACATCGCGCCACCAGAAGAACATGGTGGCCAGAATGCCGGCCAGGCCGATGAAGAAAACAGCGCGGCTGCCGTAATGCGCCCAAAGAATAATGCCCAGCACCAGCGCGCCGCCGGCGAAGGACCCAACCAAGGGCCAGGGTGAGGGGTCCACCAGGTGATAGGGATGCTTATGCAGCGGCGCTGCTTCGCCATCCGCTGTCTGTGCTGGTGCGTGAGATGTGCTTGCCATTGTCAGTCCTGGTGCCTTCCTCGGTTCCTTGTCTATGCCCGAACCGAACGCGCGCATCAATCCTGAAACCGTCCCTGAAATCAAGTCCGGGGGCGGAAAAACTGCGTTTCAGGGGCGATCAATTCTGCCGCGCGCCAGCACGGCCCACATGCGGCCCGGCATTGGCCAGGGCGCCGGCCTTTTGCGCATCTTCCATGGTGCGGAAGAAACTATAGGAAAGCGTGATGGTGGTGATGTCGCGCGTATTGGGGTCTTCGGCGATTTTCGGGTCCACCCAGAAGGTGACCGGCATATCCGCCCGTTCACCGGGGTTGAGGGTTTGTTCGTCGAAGCAGAAGCAGGCGATCTTGTGGAAATAGCGCCCGACCTTTTCCGGCGTGACGTTGTAAAGTGAAACGCCGCGCACAGGGGTCTCAGCCCGATTCGTCGCCGAATAAAAGGCAAGGCCTTCCTCACCCAGGCGTAGCGTAATGCTCGGCTGTTCGGGGACGAAGCGCCAGGGCAGGCCTGGATGCGTGGTGGCGTTGAAACGAATGGTGATCTGCCGATCACCCACCGCGCCAGGCGCGGCGGCGCTTCTTTGCGTGGTGCCGCCATAACCGGTGACACGGCAGAAAAGATCGTAAAGCGGCACCGCGGCGAAAGACAGCCCGACCATGAAGACAACCATGCCCGCCGCCGCCATGCCGGTACGCTTGTTCCGCCGAGTCAGTTCCGCCTTGCGCTGTTCCTGATCCATGATGTTCATGTGGGAAGCGCAGCGCTGCCGCTCAAGCCCGGAGCAGCCGCGCAACGCCGATGAAATAGAATAACACGGAAAGCCCAATCAGCAGCAGCAATAGCGCGATATTGCGCCCACGGCGGCGCTTTTCGAAAAGGGCGCGTTCTTCAGGCGTCATGGCGCCAACAACAGCTTATCCGCCGCCAGTACGGCGAAAAGCGCGAAGAGATAAGTCAGCGAAAAGCGGAAGCACTTCTTCGCGGCCTTGTCGCCCGCAAGGCTCCGCCCGGCTTCATCCTGCGCTTCCCGCAACACCAGCACGGCATGGCGGATGAAATTCAGCCCAAGCAGGGCGGCCACCGCGCCATAGACCGGCCCGGAAAAGCCGATCAGCCAAGGCACCATCCCAAGCGGGGCGAGCGCGAGTGTATAGACAAGGATCTGCTTGCGGGTTTCGCTCGCACCTGCCGTCACGGGCAGCATCGGGACGCCGGCCTTGGCGTAATCCTCATGCGCCCAAAGCGACAGCGCCCAGAAATGCGGCGGCGTCCAGATGAAGATGATGGCGAAAAGGATGATCGGCACCAGCGTGATATCGCCGGTCACCGCGGCCCAGCCGATCACGGGCGGAAAGGCGCCCGCCGCGCCGCCAATGACGATATTCTGCGGCGTGCGGCGCTTCAGCCACATGGTATAGACCAACACATAGAACAGGATGGAAAAGGCGAGCGCGGCAGCGGCAAGGTAATTGGTCGCAAAGGCCATCACCACCACGGACCCAATACCGAGCAGAATGCCAAAACCCAGCGCCGCATCCGGCGCGATGCGCCCGGCGGGAATGGGCCGGCGCGCGGTGCGGCGCATCACGGCATCAATATCGCGATCATACCACATATTGATGGCGCCAGACGCACCGGCGGCAATGGCGATGCAGAGAATCGCAATCACCGCCAGCACCGGATGCAAATGCCCGGGCGCGACCAGCAGCCCCGCAATGGCGCTGAAGACCACAAGCGACATAACGCGCGGCTTCAACAGCGCGACCCAATCGCTGACTTCGGAGATGTTATAGGAAACAGGAAGGGGGGCAGCGCCCCCCTTGCCGTTTTCGATGACCGAATCGCTCATCGTGGTTCCATCCAATAACCCGCCTTAGCGCAGGCGCGGCAATTCCTCGAAGGTATGGAAGGGCGGCGGCGAAGACACCTGCCATTCCAGCGTGGTTGCACCTTCGCCCCAGGGATTGGCCGCAACCTTGGCCCCGGAACGCATGGTCACCCACACGATGTAGAAAAAGAAGACAAAGGACGCGACCGAAATGATCGAGCCGATGGAGGCGATATAATTCCAGCCCCAGAAGGCTTCCGGATAATCCGGATAGCGGCGCGGCATGCCCTGATTGCCCGAGAAATGCATCGGGAAGAAGGTCAGGTTCACGCCGACAAAGGTCATCCAGAAATGGATTTTGCCCAGCGTTTCGGGATATTGCCGCCCGCACATCTTGCCGATCCAGTAATAGAAACCGGCATAGATCGAAAACACCGCACCAAGCGACAGCACATAGTGGAAATGCGCCACCACATAATAGGTGTTGTGCAGCACCTGATCAATGCCAGCATTGGCCAACACCACGCCCGTCACGCCACCCACGGTGAACAGGAAGATGAAGCCAACGGCGAAGAGCATCGGCGTATCCATGCGGATTGAACCACCCCACATGGTCGCGATCCAGGAGAAGATCTTCACGCCTGTAGGCACCGCGATCACCATGGTGGCCGCCATGAAGTAGGCGCGCGTGTCCACATCCATGCCGGAAGTGTACATGTGGTGCGCCCAGACAAGGAAGCCAACAAAGCCAATCGCCACCATGGCGTATGCCATGCCGAGGTAGCCAAACACTGGCTTACGGCTGAAGGTGGAAATGATGTGGCTGATGATGCCGAAGCCCGGCAGAATCATGATGTAGACTTCCGGATGGCCGAAGAACCAGAACAGATGCTGGAACAGCACCGGGTCCCCACCGCCCTCAGGCTTGAAGAAGGCCGTGCCGAAATTGCGGTCCGTGATCAGCATGGTGATCGCACCCGCCAGCACCGGCACCGCGAGCAGCAGCAGGAAGGCCGTGACGAGCATGGACCACACGAACAGCGGCATCTTGTGCAGCGTCATGCCCGGGGCGCGCATGTTGAAGATGGTGGTGATGAAATTCGCCGCGCCCATGATGGACGAAGCACCCGCCAAATGCAGCGAAAACAGCGCAAGGTCCATCGCCGGGCTGGAATGGAATTGGTTGTCCGACAGCGGCGTATAGATGGTCCAACCCGCACCGGGGCCTTCGCCCACGAAAAGGCTCGCGGCAAGCAGCATGAAGGCCGGCACCAGCAACCAGAAGGAGATGTTGTTCATGCGCGGGAAGGCCATGTCCGGCGCCCCGATCATGATCGGCACGAACCAATTGCCGAAGCCGCCAATCAGCGCGGGCATGACCACAAAGAACACCATGATCAGCCCATGGGCCGAGATATAGGCATTCCACATCTGGCCGTCAGAGAAAATCTGCATGCCGGGATACATCAGTTCCAGGCGCATCAGCAGTGAAATGCCAATCCCCACCACCGCCGCAACCAGCGAGAAGATGATGTAGAGCGTGCCGATATCCTTATGGTTCGTGGAAAAGAACCAGCGGGAAACAAAGCCCGGCTTGTGATCGTGATGATCGTCGTGATGGGCGTGCGAAGCGGTTGCCATGTTGATTTCCCCTATGCCGCGCCTTACCGGCGGGCCTCCGCGATCTGAACAACTTCCTGGGCAGCGGGCGCTGCGGCCATGGCCGGCGCGCTGCCATCAGCTTGGGCGAAGCGCTTCTTTGCATCATTCACCCAGGAATCAAATTCCGCACGCGGCACGGCGCGCACGGCAATCGGCATGAACCAATGGTTGGTGCCGCAAATCTGGTTGCACTGGCCGTAGAAAATGCCAGGGCGATCCGCGCGCATCCAGGTTTCCAGTGTGCGGCCCGGAATGGTGTATTTCTGGATTCCCAGCGCCGGCACGAAGAAGGAATGGATCACATCATGCCCCGTGGTCAGCACGCGGATATTGGCGCCAACCGGGATCACCAATTCATTATCCACCGAAAGCTTGAAAATCTGTCCCGGCTTCAGATCGGCTTCCTGGATCGGATAGCTATCGAAGGTGAAGTTCCCCTGATCTGAATAGGTGTAATTCCAATACCACTGACGACCCTGCACCGTGATGGTCATATCCGCATCCACCGCGCGATCCTGGAAATACAGCAGCCGGAAGGACGGGATGGCGATGACGATCAGGATCAACACCGGAATCACCGTCCAGGCGATTTCCAGGCCTGTATGGTGGCTGGTCGTGGAAGGAACCGGGTTACGTTCCGCACTGAAGCGCCACACGCAATAGGCCAGCAGCACCAGCACGAAAATGGTGATGACCGTGATGATGACAAAGACCATGGTGTTGAAGGACGAAATGCGTTCCTTGATCACCCCGCCCGAGGGCTGCAAGCCCATGCCCCAGGCCGCCGGCGCGCCCACCATGCTATCCGCAAGGGCCGGCATCGCGAATGCCAAGCCGATCGCCACCATCACAAGGCCAGCGAGTAGCCGACCAAAGCCCAAAGCGTGGCGCTTTGCCATGAAAACCTTCATCAACCCATCCCTTATCGGTCGTGAAAACCACGCCGTTTCAAGATTTTAACCGTGTCACCCCAGGACCTTAAGCCCCGGAATCCCAATTGAGGCCGGACCATAATCGCGGCCCCCGCAGCGCACAAGAGCAGGGGCGTCGAAAAGCGGCAGAAATTGCGTTCATGCCTCGCCCTCGGCCGCGTCCTCCTCACTGATGTGGTCCACCATATCGGCCAGCATGGACCGGATATGCTCATCGCCGACCACATAAAACACCTGCCGCCCGCGCCGATCCGCCTGTACCAAACGCGCTGCCCGCAGAAGACGCAAATGGTGTGAGACGAGCGATGCGGAAATGCCCAACTTCTCAGCCATTTCATTCACTGCCGCCGGCGCGTCCCGGCAAGCCAGAATGATCTTCAAGCGTGTCGGGTCGCTCATCAGCCGAAAGGTTTCGGCCAATTCCACCACCAAATCATCACCAATCCGAAAACGCCCCCGCATGGGATAATCGCCCCTGTTACGCCTTCAACATGGCGTCGGCAGGTTGGATTCCGCAAGGCTTCGCCGCGCAAGGGCTTGACGAAGGGGCTTGCAGGACCAAGCTGTGTTACACGATAAGCCTCTGAAAAACAAGTGATATATGCAGAAGTGAACAGGTGTTCAGCCATTGGCAGGCGGGACCTTGGCCTCGGGCTTTTTGCGCTGACGCCTGCTTCCGCGCTGGCCCAGAACCGCGCCCAGCCGCGCGCGCTTTCAACCATCGCCATGGTCGGCGATCTGGTGCGGGAGATCGGTGGGGGCAGCATTCGCGCCGAAACCCTGATCGGGGAGGGCGTGGACCCGCATCTGTTCCGCCCGACGCGGGCCGATACGGCGCGGCTGCTGGCCACCGATATCATCTTCGCCAATGGCCATAGGCTGGAAGGGCGCATGGGCGATGTGCTGGCCCGCGCCGCGGCCAATGGGAAGCCGGTGGTGATGGTGGCGGAAAGCCTGCCGCGCGCCCGGCTGCGCGCCAATCCGGAATACCCCGATGCCGCCGATCCGCATCTATGGATGGACCCGGTGCTATGGGCCGAAGCCGCGGGCAGTATTTCGGTTGCCCTGGGCCGCTTGCTGCCCGATCAAGCGAATGGTTTCGCCGCCAACCTGGCCTTGTTGCGCAGCCGCCTTGCCGCCCTGCACGAATATGGCGCGCGGGTGATGGCCAGCATCCCGCCGCGCCAGCGCCTTTTGGTGACCGCGCATGACGCCTTTGGCTATTTCGCCGCGCGCTATGGCCTGGAAGTGGATAGCATCCAGGGGCTTTCCACCGAATCGGAAGCCAACCTCGCGCGCATTGAAGCAATTGTGCGCGGCCTGGTGGAACGCCGCATCCCGGCGGTCTTTGCCGAAACCTCGGTCCCTGATCGCGCCGTGCGTGCCTTGATTGAAGGCGCCGGGGCGCGCGGGCAGCGCGTTGCGCTCGGCGGCACGCTGTTTTCCGATTCCATGGGCAAGCCCGGCACCTATGAGGGCAGCTATATCGGCATGTTGGATCACAACTTCACCACCATCGCCCGCGCCCTGGGCGGAGACGCTCCGGCGCGCGGCATGCAGGGCCGGCTTGCCACCGCATGAGCCAGAGCATGACCGCCCCCGCGCCGCTTGCGATTACGCATCTGACAGTCGCTTACGGCGACAAGACAGTGTTGTGGGACATCACCTGGCAGGCGACGCCGGGGCTTACCGCCATTGTCGGGCCGAATGGCGCGGGCAAATCCACGCTGCTGCGCGCCGCGCTCGGCCTGATCCCGAGCATTGCCGGCGATGCGCGCTTCTTTGGCCGCAAGCTGGAGGAAGTGCGCAACCGGGTCGGTTACCTGCCGCAGCGCGCTTCGGTGGATTGGGATTTTCCGGCCAGCGCGCTCGATGTCGTTTGCATGTCGCGCTATCCGCGCATGCGCTGGTGGGGCCGTGTGCCGAAGGCGGAACGGGATGCGGCGCTCGGCGCTTTGGAACAAGTGGGGCTGGCTGATCTCGCGGATCGGCAAATCGGGCGGCTTTCCGGCGGGCAGCAGCAGCGCGTCTTTCTGGCGCGTGCATTGGCGCAGGATGCTGACCTGTATTTGATGGATGAACCCTTCGCCGCGGTTGATGCGGCAACGGAACAGGCGATTATCGCCGTGTTGCGCCGCGTGGTGGCAGCGGGGCGCAGCGTGATAGCCGTGCATCATGATCTGGCGACGGTGCCTGCCTATTTCGATCATGTCTTGCTGCTGAATGGCCGCGCCGTTGCGGCGGGCCATGTGAAAGCCGCCTTCACGCCGGATGCGATTGCGCGCGCCTATGGTGGGCGGCTCAATGTGCTGGAACAGGCAGTGGCTGAAGGCGGGCTCAGGTGAGTCTGGGCTATAACACGCTGGTTGTTTTGCTGGGCTGTGCCTTGCTGGGGCTGGCTTGCGGCACGGTCGGCGCTTTCGCGCTGTTGCGCGGGCGCGCCTTGATGGCCGATGCGGTCGGCCATGCTGCTCTGCCGGGGGTGGTACTGGCAGCGATGATCGTCGCCACGCTTGGCGGCAATCCGCGCGCGCTGCCGCCCTTGCTGGCGGGCGCCCTGGTCGCGGGCGTGTTGGGTGTGCTGGCGGTGCAGGCACTCACGCGCGGGCGACGCATTCGTGAAGATGCGGCCATCGCCATTGTGCTTTCAAGCTTCTACGCCCTTGGCGTTGCGCTGCTGTCCTATGTGCAGACCATGCCGCAAGCGGCGCAGGCAGGGCTTGGCAAATTCATCCTGGGTCAGGCGGCCGCAATGCGCGCAGAAGATGCGCTTTGGGCCGGCGGCATTGCGGCGTTTTCCGTGCTGATCTGTCTGGTATTATTCCAGCGCCTGCGCGCCGCATGCTTCGATCCCGATTACGCGCGCGTCATGGGGCTCTCGGTGGCGCGCACCGATCTGATGCTGCTGGCGCTGATTGTGATTGTTGCGGTGGCAGGCTTGCAGGCGGTGGGGTTGGTCCTGGTGGTGGCCTTGCTTATTCTGCCGGCGGCGACGGCGCGGTTGCTCACGCATCGGCTGCCCGTGTTGTTGCTGGTCTCGGCCTTTCTGGGCGCTTTGGCAGGGGCTTTGGGCGCGGCGGCTTCCGCCTTTGAACCGGAATGGCCAACCGGCGCGGCGGTGGTGCTGGCGGGGGCGATTTTCTTCACCTTGGCTTTGCTGCTGGCGCCAGAGCGTGGCGTGCTGCCCGAAGCCTGGCGCCGCACGCGCCGACGCATTGCCGCGACCGAAAGCCATTTCCTCCGCGCCGCCTGGGAAGCGCAGGAAGCCGCTGGCGCCGGCCCCGGCACGGCGGGCGATCGCTGGACACCGATTGCCGCGCTGGCCGCCGCGCGCGGCTGGTCTGAGGGCCATGCATCGCGCTTGGCTCTTTGGCTTGGGCTACGCGGCTTGCTGGCGCGGGCGGATGGAGAAATTCATCTGACACCGCGCGGTGCCGCAGCTGCGCGGCGCGCGGTGCGGGCGCATCGCGCGGTTGAGCTGCATCTGCTCGGTCTCGGGGCCACGGATATCGCGGGCGCGGATCGGCTGGCGGATTTGGTAGAACATGGCCTGCCGGCTGAAATGGCGACGCGGTTATTGGCAGAGCCTTCATCGCTGCCGGCATCGCCCCATGCGTTAGGTCCACGATCATGACGGTGGTGGATTTTCTCAGGCTCGATCTGCCGGCCTTGCTGGCCGCCATTCTCGCCTGTGGCCTATGCGGCTTGCTTGGGTCTTTTCTCGTGCTCAGGCGCGATAGTTTGCTGGGTGATGCGCTGTCCCATGCGGTACTGCCGGGCATTATTGCGGGCTTTGCGATCACCGGCGCGCGGGCGGGCTTGCCGATGTTGCTGGGCGCTTTGGCGGCGGCCTTGCTGGCGGTATTTCTGATCAGCCTGGTGCGGCGCGTGGCGCGGCTGGAATCGGGCGCTGCAACCGGTGCGGTCTTCACCAGCTTCTTCGCGCTCGGCCTGATGCTGATTGAAGCGACCGGCGCGCGCAGCGTTGACCTTGATTTGGATTGCGTGTTGTTCGGGCAGCTGGAAAGCCTGGTTTGGTTGGAAGCGCAGGGTTTTGCATCTTTGTTCGATCCAGCGGCGCTGGCTTCCCTGCCGCGCCAAATCTTCCTGTTGGCAGCGGTGAGCATTGTAGTGGCCGGACTTGTCGCGCTGCTATGGCGGCCCTTGCATTTGCTCTGTTTTGATCCCGATTACGCAGCCGCGATTGGCCTGCCCGCACGCGGTTTGGAATTGGCGCTGAATCTGATGGTGGCGGCTGCGGCGGTGGCAGCCTTTGAAGCGGTGGGCAGCATTCTGGTGGTGGCGATGCTGGTGTGCCCGGCGGCGGCGATACGCTTACTGACGGATTCCTATCGCGCGCAGGTTTTGGGTGGCGCGGCGTTGGGGGCAGCGCTTGGCGCGCTTGGCTATGCTTTGGCGGGGCCTGTGCCGGCGGCACTCGGACAGGAATTTGCGCTGAATGCGGCGGGGGTCATTGGCACGCTGGGTGGGTTGATGGTCGCGGGCGCGATGGGGCTGCGCGAATTACGCGCAGCCTTCAGGAAACCCGAGATTATTTCAGGATAATTTCCACGCGCCGGTTTTGCGGTTCGCGCACGCCATCGGCGGTCGCGACCAGGGGCTGCGTTTCACCCAGCGCCGTGATGGTGATGTCCTGGCGCGCAATGCCGCGCCTGACGAGTTCTTCCGCCACCGTGTCGGCGCGGCGGCGTGACAATGCCAGATTATACTGCGGCGTGCCGGTGCGATCCGCATGTCCGGCCAATTCAATCCGCGTCGGTTGTGCGCGCGCGGCTTCCGCCGCTTCAACGATGATCTGGCGGGCACGCGCGGTCAGATCAGCGCGGTTCCAATCAAAGAATACCAGAAAGCTCCGCGCCGCGACGGGGGCCGCGACAGCGGCGGGCGCGGCAGCCGGCGCATTGAAGGCATAGCGCAGGCCAACAAGGAAGGATTGGTTACGGCTTTCCGTATCCGCCTTGCCCGACAGCACCGTGGCACCCGCAGCATTCACGTAGCTGACCGGAATGCTCGGCCCCAGGCTTTCGAGGTAACGATACTCGGCAGTAAGTGTCAGCCCCGGTACCTGGCTGATCTGCAAGCCAAGACCAACGATACCCTGAAAGGCGAAGGCGCCGCCCGTATCATCCGCGCGGAGCCGCAGGGTGCCATTGCCGGGCCGTCCGGTCAGGTCATTGAAGCTGGTAACAAGATAGCCGGCACCAAGCCCGACATAGGGCAGGAAGGGGCCGATCCGCACCAGATCCACCAACGCATTGCCCATCAGCCCATAGCTATCCTGCCGCCCGCCATGCCCCCCGGGGCTGGCGAGGCCAGCGGCGCCATTGGCGCTATCAACTTCATTGCTGCGATAGCTGCCTTCGATTTCCAGGCGAATGCCATTGCTGAAGCCCCAGCCCAGGCTAAGCAGCCCAACCCCGCCATAATCAAAGCCAAGCTGCCCGCCATTGGGTTGGCCGAGCGCCGTCATGCTCTGGTTCAGCCGGCCATCCAGGCGGAATTTCGCGTCATCCAGGTAATTCATGCCAATCGCACCGGCGATATAGGGGCCTTCGATGAATTGCGCGCGCGCCGGCGCCGCCGCGCCAAGCCCCAGGGTCAGGGCGGTGGCGGTGGCGGTGAGAATGCCTCGGGATACGGAAAAAGACGTCATGGGCATCAATCTAGCCGCGCTTCATTGACAAAAGAAGACCAGCGCATGGTTTTGTTCAGGAATTCTGCGCGGCGATGGCGTTTAGCGGGCCTAGCGCGGCCTCATCCGCCATGGCGGCCAGGCTGCCCAGCGGCAAAAGCCGATTGGCATGGCCCATCTTCCGCCCTGGCCGGGCTTCCGCTTTGCCATAGAAATGCGGCGCGATGCCTGCCTGCCCTTGCAGCCCCGGCCAGGCGGCCATGCCTTCGGGGCCGATCAGGTTGCGCATCACGGCATCATGGTGCCGATCCGGGGCGCCAAGCGGCAGCCCGACCACAGCGCGGATATGCTGTTCGAATTGGGAAGCGGTGCAGGCATCCATGGTCCAATGCCCGGAATTATGCGGGCGTGGCGCGATTTCATTGCCGATCAGCCGGCCATCGGGCAGCAGGAACATTTCCAGCGCCACCAGCCCCACCAGATCAAGCCCGCGCGCCACGGCGGCCACATGTTCCCGCGCGGCGGCGGCGACCGCTGGCGCCACGCGCGCCGGGGCGTAGCTGATATCCAGGATATGGTGGCGATGCGCGTTTTCCGTCGCGTCAAATACCGCAAGCGCCCCATCCGCGCCGCGCGCCGCAATGGCGGAGATTTCCAGCGTGAAAGGCACAAAGCCTTCCAGGATCAGCGGGCGCGGCGCCAGCCTGGCCCAGGCGGCGGCAAGATCATCGGGGTGCCTCAGCACCGCCTGGCCGCGCCCATCATAGCCAAGCCGGGTGGTTTTCAGCACGGCGGGCAGGCCAAGCTCGGCCACCGCCGCCTGCAATTCGGCTTCCGTGCGCACCGCGCGCCAGGGGGCGACCGGCACGCCAATCCCCTCCAGAAACGCCTTTTCCTGCAAGCGATCCTGACAAATGGCCAGCGCCTTCAAGCCAGGGCGACAAGCGACGCGGCGGGAGAGGATTTCCACCGTCTCGGCGGGGACATTTTCAAATTCGAAGGTGACGACATCCACCTGATCGGCGAAACGCGCCAGGGCTTCGGCGTATTCATAGGCCGCCACCGTGCGCGCCGTGGCCACCTGGATGCCGGGCTCATCGGCGCCAGGGGCGTAGATATGGCAGCGATAACCAAGCCGCGCCGCCGCCATGGCGGACATGCGCCCAAGCTGCCCGCCGCCCAGAATGCCCAGCATGGCGCCGGGCGGCAGGGGGTTCATACCGGGCTCTCCGGCACATTCTCCGTCTGCGCTGCGCGCCAGGCGATCAGGCGTGTGGCGAGCGCGCCATCTTCCAAGGCAAGGATCGAGGCCGCGAGCAAAGCCGCATTCACCGCCCCCGCCCGCCCGATGGCGAGTGTGCCCACCGGCACACCCGCCGGCATTTGCACGATGGACAGCAGGCTATCCACCCCGGCGAGAGCCGCGCTTTGCACCGGCACCCCCAGCACCGGCAGATGCGTCATGGAAGCAGCCATGCCCGGCAGATGCGCCGCCCCGCCAGCGCCAGCGATAATGACGCAAAGCCCCCGACCCGCCGCCTGCTTCGCGTAATCAAACAGGCGTTCGGGCGTGCGATGGGCTGAAACCACGCGGGTTTCATGGGCAATGCCCAGTTTTTCCAGGGTTTCCGCGGTATGGCGCAGCGTTTCCCAATCTGAACGGCTGCCCATAATGACGCCAACCAGCGCTTTCTCGGCCATTTCTGCCCCCTTCAGGCGATGATATCGGGCAAAAGCTGGCTATCGAGCCAGGCGATTTCGTCCTTCAGCTTCAGCTTGCGCTTTTTAAGCCGCTGCAGCTGCAATTGGTCCACCGGCCCGGAATCAAAGCGCGCGATCACGGTATCCAAATCCCGATGCTCGGTTCGGAGTTCATGCAGGCGGCGGAGCAGGGCTTCTCGGTCAGCGATCATCGCGGGGCCAGGTCGAAATCTCTTGATGCTTTTTAAGGGCAAGATGGATTAGCATGACTTGGCTGCCTGGGACAGGGCCAACCGGCCCCGGGTAGCATCACAGCAAAGGATGCCACGGTATGCGCTTGGATGCCCGGATCGCTTCCCTCAATCTGCGTCACGCTGCGCTTGAAGCGCAGATTTTTGAGGAGGATCAGCGACCGAAGCCCGATGCCGAGGCACTTGCCAAACTCAAGCGCGAAAAGCTGCGCCTGAAGGAGGAAATGGAGCGGCTACGCACCATAACGCCCCACTGAACGCCTTTTGGGGGCGCGTTTTCCGGGCGGCCAAGCGGTTCCGCTTGGCCTGAAAATGCTTTACGCCGCCGCGTCTTCTTCCGACTGTGTCGCAACGGCCAGGGTGCCGACCGCGGCGTTCAATTCAGACTGCGTGCACAGCCCCAGAATAACGGGATCGCGCGGCTTGATATTCGCGCTGTTCCAATGGGTCTTGTCGCGCACCTTGGCGATGGTTTCCTTGGTGGTGCCAAGCAGCTTCACAATGGTTGCTTCCTGCACCTGCGGGAAATTGCGGAGCAGCCAGGCAATCGCGTCCGGGCGGTCACTGCGCTTGGAAACCGGCGTATAGCGCCCGCCCTTCGCCTTGGATTTCGGCAAATGGCTGGCTTGCCGGACCATTTGCAGCCGCGCTTCACTATCCGCTTCACAGCGTTGGATTTCTTCGCGCGTCAATTGACCATTGGCAATCGGGTCATAGCCGAGAATGCCTTGCGCCACTTCGCCATCCGCGATGGCTTGGATTTCAAGCGGGTGCATGCCGACAAACTCGGCGATCTGGTCGAAAGTAAGCGCGGTCTTGTCAATCAGCCACACGGCAGTGGCCTTGGGCATCAAGGGCTGGTTCATGGCATAACCTCAAGGGGCGGGCGGGCGAGAGAAACCCCCGCCATGTTGCGGTTCCTATAGAGAGAGGCGCGGCCAGGGTCAAAACCCGCCCGCGTGAGGAGGTTTGGATGGCGCTGATGGACGACGAAGAAAGGCCCCGGAGCGCGCCGCGCTTCAAGCCCATGGTGTTTGACGGCTGGGATGTGGCGCAACTCAAGGAGTATATCGAGTCCCTGAGGACCGAAATCAGCCGGGCCGAGGCCGCCATTGGCGCGCGGGATGCCCAGCGCCTGGCGGCGGAGGCGTTCTTCAAGAAGGGGTGAGGCGGCGCTGTTCGCGTTTTGTTTTTTCTCTCCCCCTACCACTTGTCGGTGGCGCCCTGCCATGAAGTCAAGCAGATTCGCCGTGGTTTCCCTACCGACTCCCATCGTGTAGGCTGACTGATCCTGCGAGCGCAGCAACCTTTGGGCCGTGGTTTCCCTACCGACTCCCATCGTGTAGGCTGAATCAACTGGATTGGAACCCCATCCTTGGGCCGTGGTTTCCCTACCGACTCCCATCGTGTAGGCTGGATTGTCGAGATTGATCAGGCGGAGCAATGCCGTGGTTTCCCTACCGACTCCCATCGTGTAGGCTGTTTGTGGTTCATCACCCGGACGGATGGACGCCGTGGTTTCCCTACCGACTCCCATCGTGTAGGCTCTGCGTCGGCGTAAAGCAATGTGTTGTGCGGCCGTGGTTTCCCTACCGACTCCCATCGTGTAGGCTGGCTGATCATTGATCCTTCATGCACGCTGAGCCGTGGTTTCCCTACCGACTCCCATCGTGTAGGCTGACTGAATTGCTGCGCCAACGTGGCGGGCAGCCGTGGTTTCCCTACCGACTCCCATCGTGTAGGCTCCGGCAGGAACGCGATGACGCCAACCGGGTGCCGTGGTTTCCCTACCGACTCCCATCGTGTAGGCTGCGCCTTCCGGCGGCAAATGGCGCGGCATCGCCGTGGTTTCCCTACCGACTCCCATCG
>JADCGG010000173.1 GCA_020249125.1 Roseomonas sp.
GCGGGCCGCTCATGCCATGGCCCGGGGCGCTGATCAGAAGCAGCCGATAATCTGGCGCGAGGTGCTTCACCACGGGGTCGAACATCGAAGCCTCGGCATAGAGGCCGTGCCAAAGCACCAGAGGGAGGGTGCCCTGGCCGGCTTCTCGAACCGCCAACTCCCCGGCGGGGGTGATCACGCGGCGAGCGGCACCAGCTTGGGGCCTGGCCGGCAGGCTGGTCGCCGTGTTGAGGGCCTTGCCGGCAAGGGCCTGCGCTCGTGGTAGCGGGGCGATGCTGCTCATGGGGTGCACTCCTTTTCGATTGGCTGTTTGAAGCAATGGGTCATGAAGTGAACGATAATCACTTTAGCGCTTTGAGAGGAAAAGTCAACGCATTTAACATTAATGGATGATCCTTACCCCAAGGCCGGCCATGGCCCGAAGCGCGCCTCGCTCGGCATGGATGGGTCCCCCTTTCTTATCTTGAATTTAGTTCGAGAGCATACTATTTAGTTCGTGGTCGAACAATTCGGTTCAACCATTCCGAAAAGGCCTCTTGCCCCATGGCAATCCAAAGACGCCAAATCCTCACCGCCGCCGGCGCCATGCTTGCCCTGTCGGACGGGGTGCTGCGCATGGCGCATGCCCAGCCCGCAGCCGAAGCCGACCCGGCGACGCGCCATGCCGATCCGCGCATTCGTGCCGCCGGGCACGCCATCCGCGCCCCAAACCCGCATAATCGGCAGCCCTGGCTGGTCCAATTGGCGGGCGCTGATACTGTGCTGATCCGTTGCGACCTGGAACGCCGCCTGCCCGAAACCGACCCCTTCGATCGCCAGATCGTGATCGGCCTTGGCGGTTTCCTTGAGCTTTATCGGATGGCGCTGGCGCAGGAGGGCATCGGCGCTGATATCGCCCTATTCCCCGAGGGGCTGCCGGGAAGGCGGCTTGATGCGCGGCCGGTCGCCGCTGTCACGCTCCGCCCTGGAACAGGGGTGCGCGACCCGCTTTTTGCTGCCGTGCCGACGCGCCGTTCGGCCAAGCAGCCCTATGACATGGCGCGGGTGCCGGACCCCGCTCCGCTCGCAGCCGCGCTGGCTGACCCAAAGCGCCTTGGCTTCACGACCGACCCGGCGCGGGTCGCAGCCTTGCGGGACATCGCGCAGGATGGCTTCCGGGTTGAGGCCGGCACGCCCCATACGCTGCAGGAAAGCTTGGACCTGTTCCGGCTGGGTCGGGCTGAGATGGCGGCGAACCCGGATGGCATCGGCATTGGCGGACCGCAGGTCGAGGAATTGGTCGCGCGTGGGCAGCTTACCCGCGCCGCCTTCGCTGACCGCAACGGCCAGGCCTTCGGGATGATGATGCAATCAACACTTTCGGTGATTGCGGCATCACCCTGCTTTGTCTGGACCACGACCCCAGGCAATGGCCGCGCGGCGCAGCTTGAGGCCGGGCGCGATTGGCTGCGCCTTGATCTGGCGGCGAATGCTGCCGGGCTTGGCATCCAGCCACTGAGCCAGACGCTCCAGGAATTTCCCGAAATGGAACCGCTGCATGCGGCGATGCGCCGCGCAACCGGCGTTGCACAAGGCGAAAGGCTGCAAATGTTCGGGCGGCTTGGCCATCCGGCATCGCCGGGCATCCGAACCGCTCTACGCTGGCCGGCGGAATCGCGTATACTGCGTGGGTGACCTCCTCCGATCCGCCCAGCTTCCAATTGCTCAATGAGATCGCGATCATCGAGCAATTGGCCCGCAATGCCCTGGAACGCGCGCTGCCGGACCGGTTGCGGCAGCCGCATTTCGCCGTGCTCAATCACCTGGTGCGGCGCGGGGATGGCGCGTCACCGGGCGCCCTGGCGCGCGCTTTTCAGACGGCCAAGGCGGCGATGACCAATACCCTGCACCGGCTGGAGGCGCGCGACCTGATCCGGGTGGAAGCCGACCCCAAGGATGGGCGGGCAAAGCGCGTCTTTCTGACCGATGCCGGGCGCGCCATGCGTGAACGCGCGATTGCCGCTGTCGGGCCGCAGATGGCCGCCATGGGCACGGTGCTGTCTGAGGCCGAAATCGCCGAAATTCTGCCGCACCTCAGGCGGCTACGCGCGCATCTTGACGCTGCGCGGGATTGATCGGGGGCTGCATCTGCAGGCTGTCCACCCGGCGCCGATGATTCCAGCCCGCCGCACCGCAGATCAGGATTGCCCGGCTGGCAGGAAAAGCCTGGAGCACGCCCGTTCGCATGCAATCATGTGAACGGGTGAAGTGTTCAAACAACAACCATGCAGAACGCGTTGCGCGAACCCATGTGAAAGCAACACGCTCCAACCCTGATCAGGTTTCAGATCTTCAGTTCCTGAAGAGATTCTTCCACTTCCTGGAAACTTGGCATCAGATCGGTCGGCACCATCTTGCGCCCGGTTTCGACCGCCACCTGCGGCGCATTGCCATGCAGATGCGCGACCAGCACGGCGCGGATCACCTCAAAATACTTTGCTTCCTCCTCAATCACAGCCTTGAGGCGTGCCGAGAAGGGGCCAACCAGACCATAGGCAAGCAGAACACCTAGGAATGTACCTACCAGCGCGCTACCGATCATCTTGCCAAGGATCGCCGGTGGCTGGTCAATGGATGCCATGGTTTTGATGACGCCCATGACGGCGGCGACAATCCCAAGCGCAGGCAGAGCATCGGCAACGCTTTGCAGCGCGTGCGCGCTGTGCAATTCCTCTTCCTTCATTTTCTTCAATTCGCGCGCCATCACATCTTCGATCTGATGCGGGTCATCGGCATTCATGCCGACCATGCGGAGGTAATCGCAAATGATCGCAACCGTGTGATGATCCTTCAGGATATTCGGGAATTTCTGGAAGGCGGCGCTTTCGTCAGGTTTTTCGATATGCGGTTCAATCGCCATCGGCCCCTTGGTCTGCGCCAAGCGTACCAGCCAGAACAAAAGGCTCAGCAATTCCATGTAATCCTTACGCTTGTATTTGCCGCCTTTCAGGATTTTGCCGAAGCTGCCGAGGATATGTTTCACCTCTGACATGCTATTGGCCATGAGCAGCGCACCAAAGGCGGCACCGCCGATAATGGCGAATTCGAAGGGCAGCGCCTTCAAGATGATTTCCATCTTGCCGCCAGCGAGGATGTAGCCGCCGAAGACGCAGACCAGAAGGAAGATAAATCCAACGATTGAGATCATGGGCGTGGCGTCTCCGGCGCCTGGCGAATCAGCGTGATTGAAACACGCCGATTGGCAGCGGCGGTTGGTTGTTCGGGTATCAACGGGTCACGTTCGGCATGACCTGCCAGATTTCTGATACGATTATCGGCAACACCCGCCTCAATCAGCAGGCGCCGCGTGACATTGGCACGTTCGGTCGAAAGATCCCAATTGCTGCGCTCACCGCCACCGCGAAAGGGCGTGGCATCAGTATGGCCTGCGATGCTGATCGCGTTTGGCAGGCGCTGGATCACTTGTGCCACGCGTGCCAGCAGGGCACGCGCGCGATCATTGGGGGCGGCGCCACCAAGGGCGAACATCGGCTGGCGATCCGCATCCACCAACTGAATTCGCATGCCCTCTGGCGTTTGCTCGATCAGCAATTGGCGCCCCAGATCGGCCAGAGCGGGGTCAGATTGGATCGCCTCGCGAATCTGTTGGGCAGCGGAATCGAAGGCTTCGCGTTCGCGCCGGGCCAATTCCTGGCGCAATTCCTCCTCACCCACATTTTCCGGACGCTGTTCCGGAGAGGGCTCGGCCGCTGGACCACCACGCGGTTGTTCGGGGCCGGCCAGCGCACCTGGGGGTGTGCGGATGGTCAGACGCGCATTCTCCGCATCTTCCTGACCAACCGGGCCTTCGCGCCGCGGCACTGGTTCCGCTGGCGTGCGGCTATCATCTTCTTCGATGTCCATCACCACCGGGCGCTTGCCGGGCTGTACCTCGATGGTGCCGGTGGTGGACATCAGCGGCGCATTGTCATTGGGCGTCTGGCCCCCAAAGGGCCGGCCAGAGCCTGACTGGGAACTTGAAAGCACATTGGTGGGGTTGAAGTAATCGGCGATGCCGCGGCGCTGTTCTTCCGTGGTGGCGTTGATCAGCCACATCAGCAGGAAGAAGGCCATCATTGCCGTCACGAAATCGGCATAGGCAACCTTCCAGGCGCCGCCGTGGTGGGCATGCGCTCCGCCTTCTTCCTTTTTGACGATGATCAGATCACCGCCGCTTTGCGAGCCTCTTCCCTTGCGCGCCATGACAGACCGTATAGCCCC
>JADCGG010000174.1 GCA_020249125.1 Roseomonas sp.
AACCGGCACATCTTCCACCGTATCCTGCGCGCGGAACAGGGTTACGGCTTCAAATTCGCGAAAGGCCCATTCCATCAGGCGTTCGCTTTCCTCGGCCCGGGCACGCATGCTGGAAAGGCCATTGACCACCAGAATCACGCGCCGCCCTTCACGGATGGCGCTGCCGGTCAGGCCGAAGCCCGCTTCTTCCGTATGGCCGGTCTTCAACCCATCCGCGCCCGGCACGCGTGAAAGCAGCGGGTTGCGATTATCCTGGCTGATATTGCTGAAGCGGAAGCTGCGTTCATTATAAAAACGATAATAATCCGGGAAATCCGTGATGATGCGCCGCGCCAGGATCGAAAGATCACGCGCGGTCATGCGGTGTTCCGGATCGGGCCAGCCGGTACTGTTGCGGAAATTGCTGTTCATCAGGCCAATGCGGCGGCCGGTTTCGTTCAGCAGCTCGGCAAATTGTTGTTCGCTGCCGGAAATTGCCTCAGCCAATACAATGCAGGCATCATTGCCCGATTGCACAATCACGCCGCGGATCAGATCCTCAACCCGTACCTGCTGGCCGATATCCACAAACATCTTGGAACCGCCCATGCGCCAGGCACGTTCACTCACGGGCAGCATTTGATCCAATTGCAGCCTGCCCTGCTTCAGCCGTTCAAACACCACATACATGGTCATGAGCTTGGACATGCTGGAAGGCGGCATGCGTTCATCGGCGTTTTTCTCAAGCAGCGTGGCGCCGGTTTCGAAATCCACCACCAGGGCCTGCCGCGCCAGCACATCCACATTGCCGACAGGGGTCGCAACCGGCGTGCCTTCCGGGCGCGGCGGTGGGCGGCGGCCTGGCTGAGCGGGTGGCGGCGCCGGGCGCTGCTGCGCGAAGGCATGCTCGGCCAAAAGGCTCAGCGGCAAGGCCCCGAATACGCCCCCAATCAATCCCCGACGCGATGCCATCACCCGCTCCCCTAAGCCCAATCGCCTGCGACTTAACTTGATGGCGAAAGCGCTATTCAACAATGATCCTTGCCCCGGATACGCCAGAGGACAGAGTCCGCTCAAGCGCCAAATCAGCCCCGGCCACATCGGCAAAGGGCCCAAGGGCGACACGGAAGCTGGCATTGCGCCCACTGCCCTGCTGGATGACCCGGGCGCCTGGCAAGCGCGCCGCCACGCGGGCCGCAATATCGCGCTGGGAGAATTGCCCGGCATCAACGAATAAGCGCCCCGGTTGCGGGCTGCCCTGGGTGACGGTTTCCGGCAATGCAATGATCACGGCGCGGGTGACGGGGGCAACTTCCGGCATTGGGGCGGCCGTCGGCAGGGCCAGCACTTCCCGCCGCGGCGCTTCGCGCGTGCCGGGTAAGGGCGCCAATTCTTCCCGCGCCACTGCGGCGCGCGGGGCGGCGGCGATGGCAATGGGGGCCGGCGCCTGGCCAGGCAGGCCTTCCGCCGCCGCGCGACTTTTCTCCCCATCCAACGCCAGCGCGATTTGCGTGGCTCGTCCGGGCGCCATGCCAAGAAGCGCGCCAGCGCGCGGTGACACGCCCAGAATGCGCCCGGGCCTTTCCGGGCCGCGATCATTCACGCGCAACAGGATCGACCGGCCATTTTCCAGATTGGTGACGCGAATGATGGCGGGCAATTGCAGTGTCCGATGCGCCGCCGTCAGGCCCTGGGCGCTGTGCACTTCGCCATTCGCGGTTTGGCCACCAGATATTGGCGCGGCCATGACCTCGGCAAGGCCGGTTTCAGAAAGCGCGTAATCCTCCTGAGGGTAGGACCAGATGCCGCCCAGGCGATAGGGATTGCCCACCACATAACGCGGTTCGGGCTGCGCGCAGCCCGCAATGGCAAGCAGCGCAACAGCCAGAAAGCCCCAGCGCGTCACGCCACACGATCGGACAATAGCCCGACAGAAAGCCCGTAATTCACCGGTGTATTGTAACGGCGAATAACGCGCAGATTATGATGGCCGAGGAAAATCTGCCCGCCAGTGCCGCGTGAAGGCAGTACGATCTGCGTTTCGATATCGGATGAAGGCAGCGGGGACCCATCAGCCTTGCGGAACCCCATGCGCGCGAAATCCCGCAAGGGGCGCTTGCTTTCCGTATCGGCGCCGTTGGTGCTGAAACCGGCGGGGGGGCGCACTTCCCGCCCCCAGGCCTCACCATGGCGCCAGCCATTGCGCTGGAAATAATGCGCGATGGAAGCCAGCGCATCGGCGCGGTTATCCCAGATATCGCGCTTGCCATCGCCATCGAAATCCACTGCCAGGCGTTCAAAATTGCTCGGCATGAATTGCGGCTGGCCCATCGCCCCCGCCCAAGACCCCTTCATGCGTTCCGGGCTGGTGTGGCGGTCATTCAAAATGCGCAAGGCAGAGATCAATTCATTGCGGAAATAGGCCGCGCGGCGCCCTTCCCAGGCAAGCGTGGCGAGCGCTTCCACCACGCCAAAGCCGCCCGTATTGCCCCCGTAATTCGTCTCCACGCCCCAAATCGCGACAATCACCGAAGGTGCAACATGGTAGCGCGCTTCAATCCGGCGCAGCAGATCGGTATTTTCCGCCATCAGCCGCCGACCATTCTGGATGCGCGTTGGCGTCAGCATGATGCGGTCGCGATAGTCTTCCCATTTCATGCCGCCTTCCGCCTGGCGGCGATCCAATTCGATCACGCGCTGATTGGGCTTCAGCCCGACGAAGGACTGGTTCAGCGTAGCATCCGAAATACCGGCGCGGCGCGCATCGGCGCGCACGCCATCCAGAAAGCGTTCAAAACTTTGGCCGGAAACCGGCTGATAGGCCGGGAAGCCATTGGGGGTCGGGGTTTGGTTGGCGGAATTCGCCTCTGGGCTGCAAGCCGCGACAAGGGCCGCGACTCCACCGAGCAAGAGCCTTCTTTCGATCATCGCCCCATCTGGTGCCATGCAGCGGCGGGCGAGGCAAACCCTTTTCAAGCCCCGTATTGGCCGGGCCGGAACTGGTGCTAGACTGACGCATTATCCAGAGGAGAAACGCCATGGCCGCCGTCACCCGCGAACTTGCCGCCTTTGTCGCCGGGCTTCGCTATGAAAGCCTGCCCACCGCCGTGCAGGAACGCACGCGCTTCCTGATCCTTGACCTGGTCGGCAATATGCTGCGCGGCCGGCATGAGGCGGAAAGCACCCCCCCCCTGCTGGCCGCGGCCCGCGCGCTTGGCCTGACTGGCGGTTCCGCCGCTGTTTTTGGCGATGCCCAGCGCTACACGCCGGCCGGCGCCGCGCTGATCAATGGGGCCATGGCGCATTCGCTCGATTTTGATGACACGCATGCGGCGGGCACGCTGCATCCCGGCGCCCCGGTGATCCCCGCCGCGCTTGCCGCCGCTGAGATGACCGGCGCCGATGGCAAGACCGTGCTGGCCGCCATTGTGGCGGGGTATGAAACCACCTGCCGCCTGGCCTTGGCGCTGCCTGGCGGAGATCACTACGACCGCGGCTATCACCCAACCGCGACCTGCGGCGCCTTTGGCGCGGCAGCGGCGGCGGGGCGCGTTTTCGGCTTCACCCCGGCGCAGATGGAAGATGCTTTCGGCATCGCGCTGTCCCAGGCCGCGGGCAGCCTGCAATTCCTGGCGAATGGCGCCTGGACCAAGCGCTTCCAGGTGGGCTGGAGCGCGTTGAACGGGCTTGCCGCCGCGACCATCGCGCGTGAGGGCTTCCGTGGCGCCGGTGAGGCCATTGAAGGCAAGGCGGGTTTCCTGCGCGCCTATGCCCCGAACCCGAAGCCTGAGCGTGTGCTGCAGGATTTGGGCAAGGCTTGGGAGCTGATGCAGACCGCCGTGAAGCCCTATCCTTCCTGCCGCTATGGCCATGCGAGTGTGGATGCCGCACTCGCCTTGCGCGCTGAGCTTGGCCTGAAGGTGGAAGAAATTGAAAGCGTGATCATGGGCCTGCCGAATAAGGGCATGCTGCTGGTGGGCGCGCCGCGCGACTACAAGCAGAATCCGCAGAGCATCGTGGACGGCCAGTTCAGCGGGCCGTTTGTGGTAGCTTGCGCGCTGGCACGCGGGCATTTCGGCTGGGATTCCTATGCATGGTTGCAGGATAAGGATATCCGCGCCCTGATGCCGAAAATCCTGCCGGAAGAAGATGCCGATGTGCAGGCCGAATTCCCGGCCTTCATGTCGGGCAAGCTAACGATCAAGGCGCGCGGCCAAAACTTTGTGCGCCACATCAAGATCCCAAAGGGCGAGCCCGATAATTTCCTGACGGAAGCGGAGCTGCGCGCGAAATTCCATGGGCTGGCGGATGCGGTGCTGGGGGCGGAACGCGCCAAGCAACTGGCCGATGCGGTGATTGGGCTTGATCAGGCTGGCGATGTGAATGCGCTGATGCGCCTTGGCGCCCCCCTTGTCGCGCAGCGCATGGCGGGCGAATAAGCTGCGTTGAGTTTTTGCTTCGCGCCGTGAATTTGGCGCGAAGCTTATGGATGGGTGGCCGAGCGGTTTAAGGCACCGGTCTTGAAAACCGGCGTAGGTGCAAGCCTACCGTGGGTTCGAATCCCACCCCATCCGAAGCCCAATCATCCTGCAGCCAGCACGCTGCTTTACGGATGGTGTCTTCATGGCAAGCACCACTCGCGCATTGTCAAGCCGAGTGAGCTCACTTGGCGGACCGGAACTCACAAACCGAATAGGGTGACGCTGGCGTCGCGTGAACGAAGATTGCGCTGGAACATGTTGCGTTCACGCGGGTTCACGCAACCCGCTCTACATCTCTGGTTTTAGAGCATCTTCACGCGTTCAGATGATTCCATCTGAACGCGAATTGTTCTATTCCACCTTGATCTTGCCGGCGCGTGCGATGGCGCCGAAGACCTCTCGTTCTTGTCGGATGAAGCTCAGCATTTCAGCCGGTGTGGTGATACGTGGGGATGCGCCAAGGTCACGGATGCGGGTTGCGATGGCGTCTTCGCGAAGCGCCTGGTTGATCACGCCATTCAGCTTTTGGATAATGTCTTCCGGCGTGCCCTTCGGCGCCATGAAGGCATACCAGGCAACCCATTCACGCTCATCAAGGCCAAGTTCCATCATGGTCGGCACATCGGGCAAGCGATCCGATCTTTCGCGCCCTGTCATGGCCAAGGCGCGCAACCTGCCACCCGCGATATGCCCACCACTTGCGCCGAGACTATCCACGGTAATCGGCACCTCATTGGCGATCACCGCGGTCAAGGATTGCACCGTGCTGCGATAAGGCACGCCTGGCATATCAATCTGGTGGCGGAGCCTGGCTTCTTCCGCAACCAGATGCGGAATGCTGCCCGATGATGGATTGCCATAGCGCCAAACGCCGGGTTCCGCGCGGGCGCGCGCGATGAATTCCGGCATGGTGCGGAGGGGTTGCGTTGGGTTCAGCAACCACACCAAGGGCGAGGTCACGGCCACAGAAATCGAGGCGAATTCTTCCACCGGATCAAAGGGCATATTGGGATAGATGCTGGAACCGATGGAAATCGCGCCGATATGCGCGAACATGAAGGTATTGCCATCGGGTCGGCTACGCTGCAAATCCTGCATCCCGATAATGCCATTCGCACCTGGCTTGTTTTCCACCACCACGGGCTGGCCGAGCAATTCACCAAGCCGAGGCGCCAGGATGCGCGCATAAACCTCATAACCGCCCGCGGCGCTGGGCACGATCAGGCGGAGCGGACGGTTCGGCCAGTCACGGCTTTGGGCCAATACGGACGGCGCGGCCAAAAGGCCAAGCGCGGCGCGGCGGGTGATGCGCATGATCATTTACTCCCTTCAAAACCACGTCACGGGCCTGCTGCCCATGCGTTTTTATGACCAAGGATATGCACCACTCACCGCAGACAGATAGCGCGCGGTGAGCACATGGATTCATGACGGCGAAAGCCCTGCAAGCCTTGCCGCGCGGCGCGCATTGGACAATTCATCACGCAAGAACCGCGCAAAGCCATCTGGAGTGCGTTGGGTTGTGCCTGCCGGAATGGCACCAACTTCGCTGATGCGCGATTGGATCGCGGCCTCATCCAGCGTCGCTATCAGTGCGGCATGGAGTTTCCCAATAACCTCAGCCGGCGTCGCGGCTGGCGCCAATACGCCGCCGTAACTCCCGGCGGTGAAATTGGGCAGGCCCGCTTCGATAAAGGTTTGCACACCCGGCAGAAGTGCTGATCTCGCCTCGGTTGCGATGGCGATGATGGGCGCCTTGCCGTCCTGATGCAGCGGCAGGGCAGAAGGCAATTCCACCATGCCGGCATCAACCGTGCCGCTGATCAAATCTGGAATCATGGCGCTGCCCCCGCGATAGGGCACATGGGTTGCCCGCACATTCGCCCCCGCCAATAATAATTCCAAGGCAAGATGCGCCGCACTACCACTGCCAGGGGTCGCAACAGTCAAGGCGCCATCACGCTGGCGCATCAGCGCGATCAATTCCGTCAAGCTGCGCACGGGCAAACGCGCGGTGACCTGGCAGATCATCGGCAAAATGCCCACCAGACCAATGGGGCGGAAATCACGCTCAACGTCATAGGGAATATTCGCTTGCAGCACAGGATTGGCCGTCAGCGGACCGCCTGCGCCAAAAAGCAACGTGTAGCCATCGGCTGGCGCACGCGCGACCAGTTCAGCGCCAAGGCTACCGCCAGCACCGGCGCGGTTTTCGATGACGATTGGCCTGCCCAAGCGTTCCGCCATAGGGCCTGCCACCAGGCGGGCCAGGATATCCGTATTTCCACCCGCAGCGAAGGGCACGATCATGCGGATGGGGCGGTCTGGATAGGCCATGGCGCTGCGCATGATGGAAGCCGCGGCCAACGGGGCCGCCGCGCCCAATAGCAGGCGACGTGAAATCATGTGCGTATCCTCCAATGTCGCGTCTAAGCGCGCTGGATGGCAGGCTCGCATTGTCGCGCGGTAAGGGCAAGCATGGCTTGCGATAATGGCATCTCTGCCGCAGCATCAGCGTTTGAGTGATAGGAGCATTACCGATGGAACAGCGACCACTGGGCAAGACCGGCCTGCATGTTTCCGTGCTAGGCTATGGTTGTGGCGCCATCGGGGGCTTGATGGTGAAAGGTACAGCGGCTGAACAGGACCGCGCCATTGGCCGCGCCATTGACCAAGGTATCACTTATTTCGATACGGCATCCGCTTACGGCGATGGCGCTTCCGAACGCAATCTGGGCCGCGCGCTGAAAGCGCTTGGCGCCAAGGTGATTGTGGGCACCAAGGTTCGCATCCGTGGGCCGCAACGCCAGGATATTGCCGGCACCATCGCGCAATCGATTGACGCCAGCCTCAGCCGACTTGTCCGCGAAAGCGTGGATATCTTTCACCTCCATGAACCCATCACCCAATCCGGTGAGGCGCCAAGTTTCACTGCCGAACAGGTCTTGCAGGAAGCCGTGCCGGTACTCCGCAAACTGCGCGACCAAGGCAAGATTCGTTTCTATGGGATCACGGGTTTGGGCGACGCGCCTATGCTGCGCCGTGTTTTGGATGAAGGCGGCTTCGCCACGGCGCAAATGCCCTACAACATCCTGAACCCTAGCGGCGTTACGCCCTTGCCCTTAGGTTCTTCCATGCCGGATCTGGGTGGCGTGATTCATCACGCTGGCATGGCGGGTATTGGCGTTATGGGCATTCGCATTCTTGCAGGTGGTGCGCTGAGTGGTTCGGAAGATCGCAGCCCGCTTGGCGTGCCAAAAGTGGAACCTATTGCGTCTGGCGCCAGCTATGCCGCCGATGTGCAGGCGGCGCGGCGCCTATTGCCGTTGATTGAGGCTGGCTATGCCAAGGATCTGGTTGCATTGGCGCTGCGCTTTTCCGCCATGCCGCAGGAAATCAGTACGGTATTGGTGGGCACGGCGAGTATCGCGGAACTCGACCATGCTGTGGCGGCGATCAATCAAGGGCCGCTTCCGGCTGAGGCCCTTGCCATGATCAATCAGCTACAGCATGGCTGACACGTCAGAGCGTTATTTTCATTTTGACTGGCCCGCCGCCCGACATTCCGCGGCGCTGGGGCGCTTCAGGCCCATGATATCGCGTAGCGTGCTGCCGGGATATTCCTTCTGGAACACGCCTCGGCGCTGCAATTCCGGCACGACCAGGCGCACGAAATCCTCATAGGCGCCGGGAATATGTGTGGCGGCCATGACAAAACCATCGCAGGCGCCGCCATGGAACCATTCTTCCATCTGATCCGCCACCTGCTTTGGCGTGCCGACAAAGGCATGATGTTCATGCACGGTGCCGCGCCCTGAAACCTCCACAAAATCGCGCACGCTTGGGTTCTTCTTGCCGGAAAGCATGATCACGCGATCACGGAAGCCATGCCAGGAAAGCCCGGCCAATTCATCATCGGTCAGCGGTTCATCATAGGGCTTGCTGCCCAAATCCCAGTTCAGTACTTCGGAAAGTAGTGTCAGCCCATCAATCGGCCGCGCGGTACTTTCGATTATCGCCTGTTTTTCGGCGGCCATATCGGCGCTTTCGGCGGGAATGGCGTAGCAGGCGGGCAGGATTTTCACGCTATCAGGATCACGGCCTTCGGCAGCCACGGCGGCGCGGAATTCGCGATATTGCTTCTTACCGTTTTCCAGATTGGGATAGATCACAAACACCGCTTCACCCCAACGCGCGGCAAAACTGCGGCCTCTGCCACTTTGCCCGGCCTGCAACAACACCGGATGGCCCTGCGGTGAACGCGGCACGGTGAAGGGGCCACGCGATTTGAAATAT
>JADCGG010000175.1 GCA_020249125.1 Roseomonas sp.
GAAGCCAAGGCCGCTTTGGAAGAAGGCGATGCCACCACGGCGCTGCAAATGTTCGGCGCGCTGGCGCAGCAGGAGCCGGAAAATGCCGATGCGCTGGCCGGTGTGGCGCGCTGCCTGATGGCACTCGGCCAGGAAGAACAGGCGCTTCAGGTGGTGGAAAGCGTGCCGGAAAAGCTGCGCGCCCATGCCGAAATCGCTTCCATCCGCAGCGCCTTGGAATTGGCCGCGGAAGGCCGCGAAGCGCGCGCCAAGCTGGCGGAATTCGAAACGCGCCTGGCCGCTGACCCCAATGATCACGCGGCGCGGATTGACCTCGCGGTTGCGCTGAACGCCATGGATGATCGCGCTGGGGCCGTGGATGCGCTGATTGAGGCGATCAAGCGCGACCGCGCCTGGAATGACGAAGCCGCGCGCAAGCAATTGCTGAAATTCTTCGAAGCCTGGGGCTTTGGCGATGCAGCAAGCGTCGCCGGGCGGCGCAAGCTTTCTTCCGTCCTGTTCCGCTAGGGCTGGCGGCGCCACGCATCATGCAAGCTTTCAGCCCGCGTTTGGCAGACCTGCCGAGCGAAATTGCAGTCTTCCCCCTGACCGGGGCGCTGCTGCTGCCGCGCGGGCGATTGCCGCTCAATATTTTTGAGCCGCGCTATTTGGCAATGACGATGGATGCCCTGGGCCAGGGCCGGCTTTTCGGCATGGTGCAGCCGGATGCACGCGGTAAGCCAGCGGCGGAAGGGCCGGGGCTTTATCGCATTGGCTGCCTTGGGCGTATTTCATCCTTCAGCGAAACCGATGATGGTCGGCTGTTGATTACGCTGATCGGCGTGGCGCGGTTTCGCATTATTGAGGAATTGCCCTTGGCATCGGGCGGTTATCGTCGTGTGCGGGCCGATTATGCGGATTTTGTGACTGATCTTTTGGAAGCTGATCCGCCACCGCTTGATCGCTCTGCGTTGCTTGGGGCGCTAAAACCCTATTTCCAGGCGCGGGGGATCGAGGCGAATTGGGATGCGGTGGAACAAACGCCTGATGCGCTGCTGGTGACCATGCTCGCCATGGTCTGCCCCTTTGATCCGCCGGAAAAACAGGCGCTGCTGGAAGCGGCAGAAGGATCAGACCGGGCAGATATGCTGGTCACGCTGCTACGCATGGGGGCGGCGGCCAATATGCCAAGCCCCGGCAGCCTGAGTTGATGAAGGGAATTGCTGCATGACCGAGACGCAACCAAAGGGCGGCGCGCTGGACCCGAAGCTGCTTGAAATCCTGGTCTGCCCTGTGACCAAGAAGCCGCTGCGCTATGACCGTGACAGGGGCGAATTGATCAGCGATGCGGCGGGCTTGGCCTATCCGGTGCGTGATGGCATTCCGATCATGCTGCCCGATGAGGCGCGTAAACTGGACGCATGAGCGCACCCACTGAAATCCGCCTGCGCAAGGCGGAAAAAATCCTGGACATCGCCTTTGCCGATGGCGCGCGTTTCGCGCTACCCGCCGAATATCTGCGCGTTGAAAGCCCAAGTGCGGAAGTGCAAGGCCATGGGCCGGGGCAGAAGGTGATTGTCGGCGGGCGGCGGCATGTTGGCATTATCGGCCTGGAACCCGTCGGCCATTATGCGCTGCGCATCAGCTTTGATGATTTGCATGATACCGGCATTTACACCTGGGAATATCTGCGAAGGCTGGGCGAAGAACAGGAAAGCCGCTGGGTGGAATATCTGGCGGCACTCGCCGCGCGGGGGCTGAGCCGGGAGCCAGCGCGGCGCTAAGGCGCAGTTTGATCCTGATCATGGCGGGGTACGCAAAATCGGCATAGCAAGGCGCCGGTTTCTTGAAGGAATGTGCCATGGATCGCGCCCGTTATGATCGTCTTGCCATCCTGTTCCATTGGGTGATGGCAACGCTGATTTTCTACGCCGCAGCAAGCATCCTGATTGCCGATGATCTGCCGCGCGGCGCTTTTCGAGACTTCATCAAGACCTCACATAACAGTGTGGGCGCCGTGGTTATGCTGCTGCTGACGCTGCGTATTGTCTGGCGCATGGTCAGCACCGCGCCGCCAATGCCTGTCGGCATGTCCACGCAGCAGCAGCGCCTGGCGCGGCTGGCGCATTTCGGGCTTTACGGGCTGATGGCGCTGGTGCCGGTCCTTGGTCTTGCGACACTGTTCTTGCGCGGGCGCGGGCTTGAATTTGGGCTATTCAGCATCGCCTCACCACTCGCGGCCAATCGCACGCTGTCGCGCAGCATCAAGGAAGTGCATGAATTGGCGGCCTATGCGCTGCTCGCGCTGGTGGCCTTTCACATCGCAGCGGCGCTTTGGCATCAATTCATCAAGCGCGATGGGCTGATGGGGCGGATGAGTTTGCGCGGAAGCGCCTAATCAGCCGCCCTTCGTCAGCCGATCAAAAGCCTTCAGCCGCGCGATCAGCGCCGGCATGTCCCGCAGAGGAATCATATTCGGCCCATCGGATGGCGCATGGTCCGGGTCCGCATGGGTTTCGATGAAGACCGCCGCCACACCCACCGCGACGGCAGCGCGCGCCAGCACCGGCGCGAATTCGCGCTGACCGCCGCTTGACGTGCCCTGCCCGCCTGGCTGCTGCACGGAATGCGTCGCATCGAACACGACCGGATAGCCGGTCTCCGCCATGATCGGCAAAGCCCGCATATCGGACACCAGCGTGTTATAGCCAAAGGAAGCGCCGCGTTCGCAGAGCAGGATATTGTGGTTCCCGGTGCTCGCGATTTTCGCCGCGACATTTTTCATGTCCCACGGCGCGAGGAACTGGCCCTTTTTCACATTGATGGCGCGGCCTGTCGCGCCGGCGGCCAGCAGCAAATCCGTCTGCCGGCACAAAAACGCCGGGATTTGCAGCACATCCACCGCTTCCGCCACGGGCGCGCATTGTTCCGCACTATGCACATCGGTCAGCACAGGCAGGCCCGTGGTTGCGCGCACATCCGCCAGAATGGCCAAGCCCTCCGCCATGCCAATACCGCGCGCGGCGGAAACACTCGTGCGATTGGCCTTGTCGAAGGAGGATTTATAGATCAGCGGCACACCAGCGGATGCGGCGATTTCCGTGAGCGCAGCAGCGGTTTCCAGCGCATGGGCGCGGCTTTCAATCTGGCAGGGGCCGCAGATGAACACCAAGGGCAGATCATTGCCGAAGGTGACACTGCCCGCCTTCACATGGCGCATCATACCAGCCGCGCCTGGCGCACTGCGGCGCCAATGAAGCCCGCGAAAAGCGGGTGCGGTTCAAAAGGCTTGGATTTCAATTCCGGATGATATTGCACGCCGATGAACCAAGGATGATCCGGGTATTCAACAATCTCCGGCAGCACGCCATCCGGCGAAAGGCCGGAAAAGCGCAAGCCCGCCGCTTCAAGCCTATCGCGATAGGCGATGTTCACCTCATAGCGATGGCGATGGCGTTCCTGGATCTCCGGCTGATCGCCATAGACGCAACGCACCAGCGAACCTTCCGCGAGATGCGCCTGATAAACGCCAAGCCGCATGGTGCCGCCCAGATCAGTGCCGGCATCGCGCCGTTCCACCTGATTGCCGCGTTGCCATTCCGTCAGCAGGCCAACCACCGGTTCCGCACACGGCCCGAATTCAGTGGAAGACGCGCCCTTCAGCCCCACCAGATTGCGCGCCGCTTCAATCACCGCCATCTGCATGCCAAAGCAAATGCCAAAGAAGGGCAGCTTGCGTTCACGCGCGAAGCGCACCGCTTCAATCTTGCCTTCCGTGCCGCGTTCGCCAAAGCCGCCGGGCACCAGAATGCCATGCACATGTTCAAGGCGTGCCAGCGCCTCCGCGTCATTCTCAAAAATCTGGCTATCCACCCAATCGAGCTTCACGCGCACATGATGCGCAATGCCGCCATGAATCAGCGCTTCTGACAGCGATTTATAGGCATCCAGCAGATTGGTATATTTGACAACCACCGCGATGGTCACTTCGCCTTCCGGCGCCTTGATCGCATTCACAATGCGCTGCCAGCCGGACATATCGGGCTCACCAAAGGCGGAAAGGCCGAAATGGCGCAGCACTTCCACATCCAGCCC
>JADCGG010000176.1 GCA_020249125.1 Roseomonas sp.
GCACGGCGCATACGGGGTTCGTGCTTGATGCGCTGGAGCAGGCTTTGCATGACAGGCGGCCCCTGCATCGCGGCGGCCTAGTCCATCACAGCGACAGGGGCAGCCAATATGTCTCGATAAAATATACGGAAAGGCTGCTTGAGGCCGGGATTGAGCCTTCTGTCGGGAGTGTCGGCGCGTGCGGCGACAATGCACTCGCCGAGACCATCAACGGGCATTACAAGACAGAGGTCATTCACCGCCGCGGGCCGTGGCGCAGCTTCGAGGCCGTGGAATTCGCCACGCTGGAATGGGTAGATTGGTTCAATAACAGACGCTTGTTGGCGCCAATCGGCTATATCCCACCCGCAGAAGCCAAAGAACGCTACTATGCCTCACTGGATCAACCAGCCATTGCAGCGTAATTTAAACAAATTAGCCTCCGGCAAACCCAGGGCGGTTCACTTTTGATCAGGCTGCGGTGATGTAGGGCTACCGAGCACAATAAGGAAAACAGAGTTCTTCAATGACTTATTTCCGCCTTCCGGGCGCGTTAGGGAGACAAATGATGCCAGCCTTCACCCGCACCATCGGCATAGATTATTCAGGCGCGGAAACCCCCACCGCAAGCCTGAAGGGTCTGCGCATCTATCTCGCCGAAGGCAACGCGCCGCCGGTCGAAGTACCCCCGCCACCCAGCCCGCGCAAATACTGGACCCGCAAGGGCATCGCCGCATGGCTGGTGGAAACCCTCCACGACGGGCCGCCAACGCTGGTCGGCATAGATCACGGCTTTTCCTTTCCGCTGCGCTATTTCGAAGTCCATGGGCTGCTGCCGGAATGGCCGCGTTTCCTGGATGATTTCCAGCGCCATTGGCCAACGGATAATGATCACACCTATGTGGATTTCGTGCGCGATGGCTCGGCGGGCAAAGGTGCCAAGCGCATGGGCAATCCCCGCTGGCGGAGGCTGACGGAAGAACGCGCCGGCAACGCGAAATCAGTTTTCCATTTTGATGTGCAGGGCACGGTCGCCAAATCCACCCATGCCGGCATCCCCTGGCTGCGCTTCATCCGCCAGCAACTCGGCCCGCGCGTGCATTTCTGGCCCTTTGACGGGTGGGAGATTCCGCCAGGCAAATCCGCCATCGCCGAGGTCTATCCCGCGCTCTGGAGCCACGCTTACCCCCGAGCCGACCGCACCGGGGATCAACATGATGCCTTTTCTATCGCCGCCTGGCTTTCCCAGGCCAATCGAAACGGCAGCCTTGCAGGTTTCCTTCACCCAGACCTCGCACCACAGGAAAGGGTCATCGCGCAGGTGGAGGGTTGGATCTTGGGTGTTGGTGGTTCTTCCGCTGAATGGGGCAATCTGGCGACGGCGGAAGTAAAGGGCCATGCCTGAAGCACCGTGCATCGCTTGATCCGATGGGCCCGCGCCGATAGCCTTTTCCCAAAACCATAAGGTCGGGCGAAAGGAACATGGCATCACGTGAAGCAAAGCACGGCGTAGCCGCCAGTCGCCGCGCGGTTCTGGTGGGTGGCTTTGCCTCAGCCTTCGCCATGCGCGCTGCTCATGCTGAAGCCTGGCCCAGCCGGCCAGTGCGCATCATGGTGCCCTTTGCCGCCGGCAGCCCGCTGGACTTGCCCGCGCGCGCCATCGCCGATCAGCTTACGGAAGCGGTTGGCCGGCCTGTGATTGTGGAAAATCGCGGCGGCGCCGGCGGGGCCGTGGGTACTCAGGCCGTGGTCGCGGCCAATGATCCGCATTTCATGATGCTAACGACTGGCGCGGTGGCGATCCATCCCGCACTTGTCCGCAACCCGATTTTCGATCCCTTTCAGGATTTGAAACCGATCACGCTGGTGCTCGATTCCTCGCTGGTGCTGGTGCTGGTGGTGCGTCAGGAAAGCCCGTTCTCAGACCTCGCGGCGCTGCTGAGCTTCGCCAAGACTAATCCCGGGCGCGTGAGCTACGGCACTTCCGGTGTGGGCGCGACAACGCATCTGGCAAGCGCGCTTTTCGCGCATCGTGCCGGCATTGAATTGCTGCATGTGCCGTTTCGCGGCAGCAGCCCAGCCACCGCGGCGCTTTTGGCGGGCGATATTGATATGATGATTACCAGCACGAATGAGGGGATGCAGCATATCAGCGGCGGTCGCGTGCGGGCCCTTGGCGTGACATCCACCGCGCCACTGCCGATGCTGCCAGGTGTGCCGCCGGTCGTGAGCCTGGTGCCGGGCTATGAGGCTTCCATCTGGTACGCGATGCTCGGCCCCCGCGCGATGCCCGATGCGGTGGTGGATCGCCTGATCACCGGCATGGCGCCACTCCGCCGGGGTTCGCAATTGCAGGAGAGGCTGGCGGCTATTGGCGCGACGCTTAGGCTTGATGGACCAGGGCCGCTGGCCGAACGGCTGCGACAGGAAGTGCCGCAATGGCGCGAATTGGGGCAGGCGAGCGGGCTTGTGCTGGATTGACTTTGCTATCCAATGGAAGGGCAGCTTAGCATTCGTCACCCCAATCCGGGGTAGATGTTCCTGGCGCCTCGCGCCGTGCTTCGGGAGGAGATGATGGCCAAGGCATTGATTGGCGTTCTGATGACGGCAGCATTTCTGACACTGTCGCCCCGTGCCCAAGCGCAAGAGGAAACTTGGCCATCACGTCCCATCACCATGGTGATACCTTTTTCAACCGGCGGATCGGTGGATGCGGTGTTGCGGGTCCTGAAGCCGATGCTCGAAGCCGAATTGAAGCAGCCGATCATCCCGGATTATCGGCCTGGTGGCGCAACGGCACTCGGGGCGGCCACCGTCGCCCGTGCTCGGCCCGATGGATATACTTTCGGCATCGTCGTGGATGCCCTCGCGGTAAATGCCACGCTCTATCGTAACCTTCCGTATGATACGCAGACGGATTTGATGCCGGTGTCTCTGCTTGGGAAAATGCCGCTTGTGATGATCGTTCATCCGGCGGCACCATTCAATGACCTTGCGGCAATCGTGGCGGCGGCACGCGCAAGATCAGGTGCATTGACCTATGCGTCGGTCGGCGTGGGCAGCATCAATCATTTGGCGATGGAATTACTCAACCGGCAAAGTGGCGTCACCATGACGCATGTGCCGTATCGTGGTGGAGGCCCTGCGGTGACCGATCTGCTGGGCCGGCATGTGGATATGATGTTGATGTCCCTGGCACTTGCTCGCGCCCAGCTTGATGCCGGTACGCTGAAGGCAGTGGCCGTTACCTCGGCAAGCCGAATAGCGGCGCTACCGAACCTTCCCACTGCAAACGAAAGTGGCATGCCTGGCTTTACAGCATTTTCTTGGCAAGGCGTGGTGGCGCCGCCTGGAACGCCTGTCACGGTGGTCGGCCGGTTTCAGCAGATATTACGCAAGGTGGCCGGCGAACCTCGCATACGCGAAGGTCTGGAGAATCTCGGAATGCAGGCTGAGGTATCCTCTCCAAGCGAGTTCGGCCAGTTCCTACGCGAGCAGATCAACACTTGGGGTAATTTGATTCGAGAAGCCGATATCAAGCCGGAGTGAAGCAGTTTGGCTGTCATGGCGCCCGACGCCTCGCCGCATTTGCGGGCACTCGGCGCTGCATTGCCAGTGGGGTTGCAGCGCTTTCACGGTGATGCCGGAGGGCGCACAGTCTCCGGGCAGGCAAGGGTCACGACAGGCGGTGTGTTTGCTCGTGTTCTGCTTCGTTTGCTTGGCCTCCATCTCCGCGATGGAAAGCAGCCGCTGGACGTCACCTTCATACCGGATAGCAACGGCACTATCTGGGATCGGCGCTTCGGGACAGGCCGCTTTATCAGCCGGATTGAAGCAAGCGGCATTGGCTTTCTCGTCGAAACCTTTGGCCCCTTTACTTTGCGATTTCGGCTGACCCCGGATGAAGACGCCATTTCATGGACGTTGCAACGCGCTACAGCGTTTGGCCTCGGCATTCCCTCATTTCTGGCGCCGCGTATCGCTGCACGGGAATGGTTGGCCGCTGACAAAGCCTATGCAATGTCCGTAGCGGTCGTACTTCCGCTGCTTGGTTTGGTGTTACGATATGAGGGTGAGCTTTATCCGCCGCAGGTTAATGAGCCAGACTGACAAAGGGCGAAAAGAAAATGGGCATGCGGCCAACTGTTCTTTAACCACCCACCAACCGCGACCGCTGCTCCGGTGTCAGCAGGCTGCAATGCTCATGATGCCCGAACCAGCGATATCGGTTGCGGGCAACAAGCCTATACAGCGCATCGCGGAGGGTTTCAGGAATCAGGCGGGTAATCTCGAGCAAGCGCCAGGCACCGCCGAGTACCGGCAAAAGGCGCAGATAGCCACCGCTCATCCCCCAGCAATGCCCGTCCTTGATGAGCAGATAAGTGGTGTCAATTTCCACACCAAAATGGCGGTATAGCGAAGCGCCAAGTTCGCCTTGAGCGGACGTATACAGAATTTTTCCTTGCCGATCGGCGGACATCAACCAGCGCACGCCGCCGGAGCAAAGCCCACAATGCCCATCAAACACGAAAAGCGGGCGGCTTTCGTCAAACACCGGCACGGCGGGATCGTCGCGCCAGGAAAAGGCGTCTGAGGAATAGCGTGTCATGCCCGTATTGCCGTAATGTCCAGTGACGCCAAGGCGCCAAGATAATCATCCAGGCTGATTAGGTCGAGGCAGGGCCGCGCACCGGCAGGGATTGATCCACCATGTGCAAGGCGCCGGGCAATCAGGATTGCTGGAATGCAGGGTATATTCGGCCCGTGGCCAGAGCGGGCGATGATACGCTCTGTACGGATCAGCGCTTTGCCGTCATGCCCCTGCCCAATGATCCGCATGTGAAAGCCGCTGCGCGCGCTGCCCCGCCAATCAAAAAGGAATGAGCCTTTCAATAAGGCGTTTGACCAGCGGTCGAGCCGGGGCAACAAGCCAAAGCGCACCCCCCATGATAGTAACCACGTGCCGAAGTGGAGAAGCGCGATCTCGTGCCCGGCGCAGAACCGCATTCGCTTAAGTGTTGGGTAGCGGGCAGGGAACAAGTCAAGATCTGGGACGTCGCAATAGCCAAACCAGCGTCGGCCCAACTCGGGATAGACTTCACTATGCAGTCCCTGCCACCCGAAGACACGTTGCATGCGGGCGTCGATCAAGGTGGGGAAGGGGCGCCCGACATAGGAAAGAACGGCGCTGGCCGTACCGAGACCGCGATTGGTCTGTTGTGCTGCCGTGATGCCGTAATCTACTGCTTCGATTGTTGCGAAGTGGCGTGCAGCATCATCCAGGTAGGCTGCCGTGAGGCATGGCACTGAACTGGCACCGGAGATGACCGCCACACCTTGCTGATGCGCAGCGGGGTCAAGCGATCCAATGTTCCGGACAAAGGTGCGAGCATCGGCAAGGTCGCAGTAATGCGCGCCTGCCGCGATCGCCGCTTCCGCGACGGCATAGCTTTGGTGCTGGAACGGACCCACGGTGTGAATGACCAGAC
>JADCGG010000177.1 GCA_020249125.1 Roseomonas sp.
AGCCTGATTCAGGGCGAAACCGAATTCTCCTTCCCGTCGGTTTCCACAGCGCTTCCCTTCATCCGTGAAGGCCGTGTGCGCGCCTTGGCGATTGGCACGCCTGCCCCGGTTGCCGCCCTTCCGGGTGTGCCTTCCGTCGCGGCAAGCTTCCCAGGCTTTGAGGCGATGACATGGCATGGCATTGTTGGCCCCGCCGGAATGCCGGATGATGTAGTGGCGGCAGCCAATCGCATCTTCCGCGCCATCATCACCTCAGCCGAGGTGAAGGAAACCGTGCAGCGCGTGCAGGCAGCGGATGTGATTGCATCAAGCCCTGCGGAATTCTCAGCACTTATTACGCGCGATCACGCGAAATGGACGCCGGTGATCCGTGAAGGAAATATCCGCGCCGAGTAATCCTCGGCGCGGTTGTCACCTTCAACAGCCGAGCTTATCGGCGAGATCCTCGAAACTGGTGGCGATGGCGCCCCAATCCTGTTCGGCCTTCGTATCGGTTGCCTGATCCGCCCCATGTTCATTGGGACGGAGCACGAAGGCCGTCGCCAGGCCGCATTTGCGCGCAGCTGCCAAATCCCCATTATGCGCGGCCACAAGCGCGACTTGTGCCGGTTGCAGGCCGAGGATTTCACAGGTGCGCAAATAGGCTTCCGGTTGCGGCTTATAGGCCCGCGCCGCTTCCGCCCCCAGAATGGCATCCCAGGGCATGCCGGCGCGCTTCGCCATATTCGCCAGCAGCAGGATATTGCCATTGGAAAGCGGTGCGATGAAATGCTTTGCCTTCAGCCGGATAAGGCCAGGAATGGTATCCGGCCAGGGATCAAGCCGATGCCAGGCGCGGTTCAGCCAATCAAGCTCCTGCTCGCTAACGCCACTGATGGAAACGCCAAAATCCTTGAGCACACCATCAAGGTTTTCACGATGCAGCACATCAAGGCGCGTGAAGGGGCGCCGCCCGCTGCGGACTTCTTCCATGGCGGGCTGATAGCGCTTGCGCCAGGCATCGGCGAAGCGATGCGGGTCTATATCGCTCCGCCCATGACGCGACAGAAAGGTCTGCGCATCACGCGCTATGCCATTGCGCCAATCCACCACCGTGCCGAAAACATCGAAGACCAAAGCCTTCACTTGGGGCAGCGCGCTCATGCCGCGTTATCCTTTTCCGGCACAGCCCATTTCTTTTCGAAATCCCAGACATCTGGAAAGCCCATGAGTTCGGTCATTTTCTTGAAGCCATAGGATTCACCAAGCGCCAGGCTATCGCCATTTGCCTTCAAATGCGCATAGGCGCGTTCCAGCGCGGCAGCGGCGGCCAGGAAGCCAATGGCGGGGTAGATCGCCATAGCATAGCCAATTTCCTGCAAGCGCGCTGCGGGCAAGATGGGCGTGCGCCCGCCTTCCACCATATTGGCCAGCAAGGGCTTGGAAATCGCCTTGCCGATGGCGCGCATTTCATCTTCGCTTTCCGGGCTTTCGATGAAAACAATATCGGCGCCCGCATCGCCATACATGCGCCCGCGCCGAATGGCTTCTTCAAGGCCGAGCGTGGTGCGGGAATCCGTGCGTGCGACGATCAGGAAATTCTGGTCGCGCCGCGCCTCGGCGGCGACCTTGATTTTCAGCACCATTTCTTCCGCAGGGATCACGCGGCGCCCGGGCGTATGGCCGCATTTCTTCGGCATTTCCTGATCTTCAAGCTGAATGCCGGTCATGCCCGCGGCTTCATAGCCCATGGTGGTATGGCGCACATTCAGCAATCCGCCATAGCCGGTATCGGCATCGGCGACCAAAGGCGTTTTGCAACCGCGCGCCATGGTGCCCATGCGCGCCACCATATCCGCATAGGTTGCAATGCCTGCATCCGCGACCCCAAGCGCGGAGGCAACAGCGCCGAAGCCCGTGCCATAAATGCAATCAAAGCCCATGCCGTCAGCGACTTTTGCCGAGATCATATCGAACACGCCGGGGGCGAGGATGAAGCGCTTCGCGGCAAGCGCCTGGCGCAGTGATGGATTAGCCATGTCAGTTCCTTTGTTGATTATTGCGGGCGGATATGGCCGGCGGCGCTGGCCGCGGCCCAAATGCGATCATCGCGCTGCATCGCTTCAAGCAGCGCAGCTGCAGGGCGCATATCGGCTTCAACGCCAAGGGCGGTCAGCCTTTGTTTAAAGGTATCATCAGCGAAAATCGCAGCGATGGTACGATAGATGCGATCCACCAGGGCAGGGGCCATGCGCGGTGGCCCCAACATGGCAACCCAACCGGAAAGGTCAAAATCGCGCACACCCTGTTCCGCTGGCGTGGGCGCTTCGGGGAAATAGGGTGAACGTGTGCCGGTGGAAACCGCCAGCGCGCGCACGCGCCCGGTTTGCATATGCGGCATGGCGCTGACGGTGCTGGTCCAGCCACTCGGCAAATGGCCGGCCACAATATCATTCATCAGCGGCCCGCCACTGCGATAGGCGATATCAGGCATGTCCACGCCGCCCCGTCGCGCCATTTCCTGCCCGATGAAGGAAGATAGCGCCTCGGTCGAACCTGTACCGACCTTGCCCGGATTGGCCTTGGCATAGGCCAGCATGGAGGTGAGCGAATCAAAAGGCTGATTGGCGCCGGCCACCAATACCATGGTGTTGCGCGTCAGCATGGCGATCGGTGAGAAATCGCGAATGGCATCATAAGGCAGGCTGGGTAGGTGGTATTTGTTCATGATGTGCGTTGAAACAACGACGAGTAAGGTATGCCCATCGGGTTCCG
>JADCGG010000178.1 GCA_020249125.1 Roseomonas sp.
ATGCAGTTTCTCGACAATATCCGGGTCCATCCCAGCCGGCCCGACCAGCCCATAGGGTGAAGTGATCACCATATCCTGATAGCCAAGATCAAGCAGTGTCGGCACATCGGGCAGCTTCTTGCTGCGCTGACGTGTCCAGACATTGAGCGCACGGAGCCGCCCTTCCAGGATCATGGGCAGCGTGCCGGACCCGGTGGAGCAGGCTTCGATATGCCCACCCAGCAGGCTTGGCACGGCATCACCCTCACCACGGAAGGGCACATGCACAATGTCCAGGTTTTCGCGCGTGGCGAGATCAATATTCGCAAGATGCGGCGTGCCATTCGCGCCCGTATTGCCGATGCGAATTTCACCCGGACGGCGACGCGCATCCGCGACCAGATCAGCCCAACGCTGATAAGGGCCATCACCGCGCACACACATGATGAACAGATAGCCGGTCAGGTGCATGATCGCGGTGAAATCGGTGCGCGGATTGAAGGCCATGCGCTGCATGAAAGGCAGGCGCATGGCCGGCAGCGGGAATTGCGCGATGGTATAGCCATCAGGCCGCGCACGCGCGACGCCGGCGGCGGAAAGGGTCGCCCCCGCGCCGGGGCGATTTTCCGTCAGCACCTGCACACCAAAGGCGCGGGATGCGGCTTCGGCAAAGCCGCGCATTTGGACATCAGTGGCGCCACCTGGTGGAAAGGGCACCAGCAACGTGATGGGGCGCGATGGAAAGCTCTGCGCCGCCGCAAGCCCTGGTGCAATGGCTGGGGCCGCGAGGGCCGAGAGAAGAATTTGCCGGCGATTCATGATGTTTGCTCCCGTTGATTTGTCAGTTTTTTCTTGCCGTGAAGGTTTATCTGGTCATTGCGTCATGCCGATCAAGTGACATGACAGAAGCGCGATCCGCTTCCGCTTCACCCTATCCGAGGCAACGCCGATAAAGCGCGATCAGCCTTTCCCAATGGCGCTCAGCGCCCGCCTTGTCGAAACACCAGCGGCCCGGAAAGGCGAAGCCATGATGCACTTCCGGGTAGATTTCCAATTCTCCCTTGGCGCCTGAGGCTTCGAATAGCGTGTGCAATTCATCCACCATGGAAAGTGGCGCCAATTCATCATGCTCGGCGCAGGCGATATAGAGTTCAGCGTTGCCCTGCCCCAGCGTCAGATGCGGGCTTTCCACCGCATCGCTCACCAGCCAGGTGCCATAGAAGGAAGCGGCTGCGGCGATGCGCCCTGGGTAGCGCGCGGCGGCGGCCAGCGCATAAGGCCCGCTCATGCAATAGCCATGCACACCAACCGGGCCGGGCCTCACCTGCATTTGCTGGTCGAGGAAACCCAGCATATCGGCAATGTCTTCCATCACCGGCGGAATGGTCATTTTGGTGCGAATAGCCCTCATCCGGTCGCGTTCCGGGTCGCCCACCGTCAGCACGCCGGGGCCGAATTTGGAATCGCGCCCGGCGCGGTAATAAAGATTAGGCAGCACGACATAATAGCCCGTGGCGGCAAGGCGGCGCGCCATGTCGTAAAGTTCTTCGCGAATGCCGGGCGCATCCATCAGCATCAGCACGGCGGGAAAGGGGCCATGGCGTTCCGGATGGCAAATAAAACTTTCCATCGCGCCGGCACGGGTTTGGATATCAATGACGTGTTCGATCATGCTGCTTGCCCCTTCAATCGGCCTTCACGCCAGCGGCGCGAATGACCTCGGCCCAGGATTGCAGATCGGCTGCGATGCGGCGATTGAAGGTTGCCATATCCTCGAAGTTTGGTGTGAGGCCTGACTCGAGCAGCCTTTGCCGGAAGGTTGGGTTTTCCAGACCCTTGCGAATGGCTTCAACCCAGGCGCGCGCTGCATCGGCGGTGATGGCGCGCGGGCCGCAAAGCCCGAACCAGCCGGCCATTTCAAGCCCAGGCACCCAATCGGAAATCGGGCGTGCCTGCGGAAAAAGCGGCGATCCCGCATTGTCGCCAAGCGCCAGCAGGCGCAGCTCTCCACCCTGGATCTGGCGCATGACATCGCCAAGATTGGTGATCATGAAATCGGCGCGCCCGCCCAGAATATCCACAATCGCCGGCGTGGCACCACGATACGGGATATGCACAATATCAAGCCCGGTCTTGGATTTCAGCAATTCCACCGACAGATGCTGCGCCGACCCAACCCCGGCCGAGGCGTAAGACAAGCCGCCCGGCTTGGCGCGCGCGGCGGCGAGCAAGCCCGCCACATCCTTATGCGGCCCATTCGCGGCCACCACCAAACCATAGGTGGATAAAGCAACATTGGCGATGCCGGTCATTTCCGTGCGCGGATCAACCGGCAGGCTCGCACCTGGCAGATTGGGCGTGATGGTCATGGTGCCCATCGGGCATTGCAGCACGGTGGCACCATCCGGCGCGCTGCGTGCCACCACTTCGGCGGCGATCAGCCCATTGGCGCCGGTGCGGTTTTCAACAACGCCGCGCGCGGGCAAATGCGGCGCGGCATATTCGGCAATGAAGCGGGCCATCAAATCCCCTGCACCGCCGGCGGCGAAGCCGCTGATAACGCGCACGGTGCGATCCTGCGCCATGGCAGGGCCAGAAAGGGCCAGGGCAGCAAGCCCGGCAAGCAACAGATGACGCATGATGATCCTCCCCGTTTCGGGGGAGCCTATCAGGAAGCGGACACGCCGCAATCCGGCAAGGCGCGCAACGCGGAAAGCCGCGCGGCGCCGTGGTGTCGTGTGGAAATCACTTCAAAGCCGGGTAGCGTGACGGCTTCCTCATCGCGCCCGGTCTCGGCAATGATCAGCGCGCCGGGCGCAATCCAGCCCTTGGCCTGCAAGGCAGCAAGGGCGCGCGGCACCAGCCCCTTGGCATAGGGCGGGTCCAGAAACACCAGACTACACGGCACAACGGCCATAGGTGGCGCGGTGACATCGCCCGCCAGCACCCGGCAGGCATCGCCCGCCTTGCAGGCGGCGATATTGGCGCGCAGCACCGCCAGCGCCGCGCGATCCTGTTCCATGAAAAAGCCGCGCGCTGCCCCACGGGATAGCGCTTCCAGCCCCATGGCGCCGGTGCCGGCGAAGGCATCCAGAACCACAGCATTTTCGAAAACATCCCGCCCCGCCCAGGGCGCATGCCAAAGCTGATCGAAGATCGCCTGCCGGGCACGATCACTGGTCGGGCGGGTGGTAAGGCCCGGTGGCGCCAGCAGCGCGCGCCCCTTCCAGCGCCCGGCGATGATGCGCATCAGCCCTTGCCGCGGCGCGGCGTTTGCGGCCCGGCATGGCGCGCGCGTGGCGGGCGCTTGGGCTTGCTTTCATCAGCTTCGGGCGCTGCCGGGTCTTCCACTGCTTCGCGCCCGCGCTTGGGTGCATCAAGCCCCAATTGTTCGCGCAATACCTTGGCATTCACTTCCTCGGCAGCGCCGCGCGGCAGGGAGCCCAATTGAAACGGGCCATAGGCGGTGCGGATCAGGCGCGTGACGACAAGCCCAAGATGCGCCATGACTTTCCGCACTTCGCGGTTCTTGCCCTCACGCAACGCCACCGTCAGCCAGGCATTGGTGCCCACCCGCGCATCAAGCCCCGCTTCAATGGGGCCATAGGCCACGCCATCCACCGTGACCCCGCGCGCGAGTGCGGCCAGCGCGCGTTCATTCACCTTGCCATGCACGCGCACGCGATAGCGCCTTAGCCACCCATTGGCCGGCAATTCCAGCTTGCGCGCCAAAGCGCCATCATTGGTCAGCAGCAGCAAGCCTTCGCTGGTCAGGTCAAGCCTGCCCACGGAAACCACGCGCGGCAGGCCCTGCGGCAGATTGGCGAAAACGGTGGGCCGGCCTTCGGGGTCGCGATGCGTCGTCACGAAGCCTGTTGGCTTATTGTAACGAAATAGCCGCGTGCGTTCTGGCGCCGCAATCGGCTTGCCATTCACGCTGACCGCATCCCCGGCGGCCACGAAAGTGGCCGGGCTGGTCACCAACTTCCCGCCCAGCCGCACCAGCCCTTCCGCGATCAGCTTTTCCGCATCGCGACGCGAAGCAACACCGGCGCGGGCGAGGAATTTCGCAATGCGTTCGCCGCGCGGGCCTTCCCCTTCAGCTTCATCTTCATCACTCATGCGCGGCAGGCCGCGATGAAGGCGCGGAAAATCGCGGGATCATCAGGATCAACGGCATATTCAGGGTGCCATTGCACGCCAAGCGCGAATCGATAACCCGGATGTTCAATGCCTTCGATCACGCCATCAGGCGCCAGCGCATTCACCAGCGCACCATCGCCAATGCTCGCCACCGCCTGGTGATGCGCGGAATTCACCGCCATGCGCGGCTTGCCGATGATGCGTGACAGCAGCGTGCCATCGGTGATCGCAACCTCATGCCCCGGTTCCGTGCGCGGATTGGGTTGTTCATGCGCCAGCGCGCCCGGCACTTCATCGGGGATATGCTGAATGAGGCGCCCGCCCAGCGCTACCGCCAGCAATTGCTGCCCGCCGCAAATGCCAAGCACGGGCTTGTCGCGCGCCAGCGCTGCGCGGGTTGCCGCCATTTCGAAATCAGTGCGCCCCGGCTTCAGCGTCACTTTCGGATGCGGCGCGCCACCGCCCCAAAGCGCCGGGTCCACATCAAAGGCGCCGCCGGTCACCATCAGCCCATCCACCTCGGCCAGATAGGCTTCCGCCATTTCAGGATGATGCGGCAGCGCCACGGGCAAGCCCCCCGCCGCCACAATGGCCGAGAAGTAATTCCGCCGGAGCGCATACCAGGGCAGCTTGGACCAGCCGCCGGCCTCTTCGGAATCGAGGGTGACACCAATCAGGGGAAGGGATCGCATGGCGCAGCTTTAGGCCGGTTTGGGCGAAAAGGGAATCGCGCTTGCCCCCTGGACCACCGGCGCAGGTCGGGGCAGGAAAGTGCCATGACCCCCATGGAAATCGCTTTGCAAGAAGCCCGCGCCGCCGCCGCCCGTGGTGAGGTGCCGGTGGGCGCCGTGGTGACAGACAAATCCGGCGCGGTGCTGGCGCGGGCGGGCAATGAGGTGGAAGCGCGCCATGACCCTTCCGCCCATGCGGAGATGCTCGCGCTGCGCGAAGCGGCGCAGCTTTTGGGTCAGACCCGCCTTGGCGACTGCACCCTGACAGTCACCCTGGAACCCTGCCCCATGTGCGCCCAGGCGGCTTCCTTCTTTCGCGTCGCCCGCGTGGTGTTCGGCGCCTATGACCCAAAGGGCGGCGGGGTGGATCACGGGGCGCGGATTTTCGCGGCATCATCCTGCCATCACCAGCCGGAAGTGGTTGGGGGTGTGCGGGAAGGCGAATGCGCTGCCCTGTTGCGTGGTTTTTTTGAAACCCGTCGTTGACGGCGGCAAAACTTTGCCGGGATAAGGCGGTATTCTGATCAATTCAGGATGGAAACTCTTTATGCGCGTGCTCAAGGGACAAGACCTCATGAAGGGGTCGGACCATGAATTTATTGTCAATATCTACCGGCGCATTCTGTTGCGCGTGCCGGATGAGGGCGGCTATCGCCATTATCGCGACCTGGTGGAGGCTGATCCCGGCTGTCGTCGGCGCATCATTGAGGGAATGGCGGGCAGCACTGAGGCTAGCCGTCAGGGTGAGGAAATATACCTCATTTGGGATGATGCCGAGGCAGTGAGCGCAACAATAGCCGCGCCCGCCATGCCTGAATTGACGGCGGAAGAGTTGCTCACCTTGTTGCGCCAAAGGCTTCGAACGCTGGATGCGGCCGGCTTGGCCGCTTTGGAAGCCCCCCTGCTGGAATGCCTTGAAGCCCTGCGTGCCGAGCGCCTCATGCCGCAGGAGCCAGGCGCATAATTTCGCCTTGAAACAGGCGGAAAGGATTATTGATGGCTCAAGCCTTGGCAGGCGGGCCTTTGGGGTTCAGTTTCGGCCCTGATTTATCGAAAGGGTCCCGTGCCTGATGAGCGAACCTAGGCCGATTCAATTGTTTGACGTTATGGCGCAGCAAAAGCTCATACGGGCAGAGCTTGATCGGCGCATTGCCGCAGTGCTCGATTCGGGCCGCTTCATCATGGGCCCCGAAGTGGCGGAGCTTGAGGCAGGACTCGCTGCCTTTGCCGGCGCGGCGCATTGTGTGGGCGTCTCCTCAGGTACGGATGCGCTGCAAATCGCCATGATGGCGGAAGGGATCGGGCGCGGCGATGCGGTGTTTCTGCCCGCCTTTACCTATACCGCAACCGCAGAAGTGCCTTTGGTGCTGGGGGCCACGCCGGTTTTCGTGGATGTGGACAAATACAGCTACAATATGGACATCGCCGATCTGGAACGCCGCATTGCGGAGGTGAAGCGCCGTGGCTGGCTGCGCCCTCGTGCCGTGGTGGGCGTTGATCTGTTCGGCCTGCCGGCGGATTGGCCGGCGATTGAGGCGATTTGCGCCCGCGAAGACATGTTTGCCTTGGACGACGCCGCGCAGGCTTTCGGCGGCAGCATCAATGGCAAGAAGCTTGGGCGCTGGGCGCATGCCACAGCGCTTTCCTTCTACCCCACCAAGACACTCGGCGCTTATGGCGATGCGGGGGCCTTGATTACCGATGATCCGGCGCGGGCGGAATTGTATCGCAGCCTACGCACCCATGGCGAAGGCAAAACCCGCTATGAGGTGGAGCGTACCGGCATGAATGGTCGGATTGATACGATCCAGGCAACCATCCTGGCTGCGAAACTGCCGCTGCTGGCTGGCGAATTGGCCATGCGCGCGAAGATTGCCGCTGTCTATAATGCGGCGCTTGGCGGCAAGGTCGGCATCCAGGCCGCCCCCGCGGAAGCGGTGAATGCCTGGGGGCTTTACACCATTCGCCTGCGTGATGCCGACCAGCGGAGCAAAGTCCTGGCGGCGCTGACCGCGGAGCGCATCGGCAGTGGCATTTATTACCCGAAACCCCTGCATCGCCAGCCCGCCTATGCCGCGCATCACGCAACCGCCTTTGCCGGTGAACCACCGCCGCTTGCCATCAGTGAAAGGCTGGCGGGCCAGGTGCTGTCGCTGCCGATGCACGCCTATATGAACGAAGACGATGCCGCGCGTGTGGCCGAAATTGTGCTGAAAAACTTGTAAAGCGCCCGGCGTTTCGCCAGCATGGCAGCGTCCAGCCAAAGGGGCGCATCATGCATCGTCGCAGGCTTTTGGCCGCCACAGGCGGCGCCGTTCTCGCTGCCAGCACAAGGGCGCGCGCGGAAGAACCCGTGGATGTCGCGCTGGTGCTCGCCGTTGATGTCTCGCGGTCCATTGATGAGGATGAGGCGAAGCTGCAACGCGAAGGCTACCGCGATGCGGTCACCGATCCGGCGGTGCTGGCGGCCATTCGCGGCGGCATGATCGGTGCGATTGGCCTTGTCTACATTGAATGGGCGGGCATTGAATATCAGCGCACTGTGCTGCCCTGGACACGCATCGCGACTGAAACGGATGCCCGGAAATGGGCGGAGGATTTGGCGCGTACGCCGCGTGCCTCACTATCCTGGACCTCAATCTCGGGCGCCATCATTCATGCAAGGCGCGAATTGGCCGGCTGCCCGTTTGAGGCAACGCGGCGCGTGATTGATGTCTCCGGCGATGGCGTGAACAATAGCGGGCCGCCGGTTGAAACCATTCGCGATGAGGCGGTAGCCGAAGGCACCGTCATCAATGGCCTGCCGATCATGAATGACCGCCCGACCTTTGGCCGCCCGCCGCCGGCCAATCTTGATCTCTATTTTCGGGATCGCGTGATCGGCGGGCCTGGGGCGTTTCACATCGTGGCCGAGGATTTCAACAGCTTCGGGCAGGCCGTGAAACGCAAGCTGATCCGCGAAATTGCCTGAGGTATTTTAAGACCAAGCGGTAACGCTTGGCCACTCAGTTTGGATGATTTTATGGTGCTCACATCACGCTTGCTCATCATGCCGATGTAGGGTGTGCGTGGGGAACTTCCGTTGCCAAGTTTCGATCAGAAATAAGGCAATCGTGCTTGCGGCATGAATAGAAAGGCGACCTATCCGGGAATCAACACGGGCGTAGCCCCGTTCGCGGCCGTGGGCGTCTCCGGCATGGGTCCGTAGGGCGCCGACGCCTTGTATAACCGTGGCAAGCCCGCCGAGTGTGGTCCGAACATCGCCAGCTATCAAAGGGTCGAAGTCGCTGCGATCCGGGGACAGGCCAAGCGGCCCCTTCACGGCGTTGAAAAGGCCCTGCACGTCCCTTCTCGGAGGCAGAGGCTCGCCAAGCTCCACAAGGATAGACCGGCACACGCTCTCGATCGTTGAACAGGCGGCCGTAATCGTATCTTCGGGATCAGACTCGACGCTGGCCAGGGCGCGTTCGACGTCTCGTCGCACCGTGTCAAAACTGATGGTCTCCACCAAGCCGGAAAGCTCCTCGACAACTGGCGTCGTGTGACCGGCTATGACAAGGCGTATCTTCGGCCCCTGCTGCTGAAGCTCGAGGGCGTCGTAACGAAGCGCCCGATTGAGATGGTCGAGCACGGCAGCGTGTCTTGGAGGATCGCTTTCAAAGCCACGAGGATCGGCTGCAGCTTCGATGATCTGGGGCAAAGTCTTTTCCGGCTCGTGGCCATCATTGATCTCATTCAGGCATGACACCAATGAAGGCACGCGAGAGCCGTTGACGCGGAAGTCCACATTACACGCCCGCATGAATTTCTCGATCTGTGGCCCGCTCCTGTAAATCCCAATGGGAGGAGGCGTGCTGACCATGCCTCCTGGCCCGCCGGAGATGATGTCGGCAAGAGCATCAATGGTCCGCGGAGAAAGCGGAAACGGCATGGTACCTCGCAGCTAGGCCTTTCTACTCAGGGAACTATAGTATTTTTTCAGCGTCCAAAAAGAGACGTGAAAACCTACGTGACCAAAGCTATTCTGAAAATAGGGTTGAATGAAGCGCCAATGCTTGTCCGTTGATCGGACGCGAATGGTACAAGCATAAAATCAGCGCCTCAGCCTTTCCCGCGCGCAGTGGAAGAATCGCCCACGGCCACCGGAAAAGCGGCGAGGCTTTTTTCCACCAAATTGGGCAAGCCTTCGCGTAATTCGGTGACTTTTCCCATATCCCGCGCCATGGCGGCTTCTTCAAGGGATGTGGCAATGGAACGCAAGGCCGCCGCGCCAAAAGTGCCGGCGGCGGATTTCAGGCCATGGGCTTCTTCTTCGATCACGCCGACATCATCGGTTGCGGTCAGCCGCGCCACGCGTGCGCGGGTTTCTTCAGCGAAAACGCCAATCAGGCGCGGCAGGCGCCCAGGGCCCACAGCGGCGCGCAATTCCTGCAAGGTGGTATGGTCAATCAATGTCGGGCCGGCAGGATCAGGTTCATCACTGGCAACACGCGGCCGGCGCGGGCGGCTTTCCAGCATGTCAGAAACAGCCGACAGCAGCGCGGTCAAATCCATCGGTTTGGCGACATGCGCATCCATGCCGGCGGCAAGGCAGCGCGCCACCTCATCAGGCATGGCGGCGGCGGTCATGGCAATGATCGGCACGCGCCCCGCGGCACCTTCCAGGGCACGAATCGCCGCCGTTGCGGCAAAACCATCCATGCGCGGCATGCGCACATCCATCAGCACCAGATCATAAGCAGCGGTGCGCGCGGCACCGAGCGCTTCTTCACCATCCCGCGCCAAATCCACCGCATAGCCGGCCTTGCGCAGAATGGCGGCGGCGACAAGCTGATTGGCTTCGCCATCTTCCGCAATCAGGATGCGCCCGCGCGCCCCCGGCAAGGGTTTTGCGAGTGCCGGTTTGGGCAATAGCGTGCTCGGCGGGCGGCCCGATTCCGCAATGGGACGCAACGGAATTTCAAAGGAAAAGGTGGAGCCCTTGCCGGGTGTGGAAGCCAGCACAATCCGCCCGCCCATCAACCCCACCAGCCGCTTGCAGATCATCAGGCCGAGGCCAGAACCACCATAACGCCGCGCGGTTTCCGGACCGCCCTGCGCGAAGCGCCCGAATAGCCGCGCCTGCACTTCAGGCGGCATGCCAATGCCGGTATCGGCCACGGCAAAGCGCACCTGGCCATTCGCTTCGGCACGTTCCACGCGGATGCCAACGCCACCAACCGCGGTGAATTTCACCGCGTTATCAGCAAGGTTCAGCAGCACTTGCCGCAGGCGTCTGGCATCACCAACCACACGGGCGGGCAAAAGCGGATCAATGCTGGCCGAAAGCCTGATACCCTTTTCCGCAACGGCGGGGGCGAGCAGATCAAGCACTTCGGCAACCGGCGCAGCCAAATCGAAGGTTTCTTCCTCAATCGCCAGATGCCCCGCTTCGATGCGCGACAAATCAAGCATTTCATTGACAGTCGCGAGCAGCAATTCACCGCAGCGCCGCGCGGTTTCCGCATAGGCGTGCTGTTCGGCATCAAGTGTGGTGTCCAGCAGCAGCGAGATCGTACCCATCACGCCATTCATGGGCGTGCGGATTTCATGGCTCATGAAGGCAAGGAAATCGCTTTTCTCGGCATTGGCGCGTTCTGCCGCGCGGCGCGCGCGTTCGGCGTCGCGGGCGAATTGCTCACGTGCGGAGACATCATGCTGAATGCCGAAAATATAGCGCACCTCGCCATCCTCACCGAAGATCGGCGATAAATGCAGTTCATTGATGAAGCGCGATCCATCCTTGCGGTGATTGACGATTTCAACATCCAGGGGCTTGCCGGTTTCAATCGCCTCCCGAATCGCCCTTATGTGGCGCGGATTGGTGCCGGGGCCTTGCAGGAAACGGCAATTGCGCCCGATCACTTCTTCTTCCGGATAGCCGGTGATGCGATAGAAGGCAGGATTGGCGTAGATGATTGGGCAATCAGGCAGGTTCGGATCGCAGATCACAATGCCCGTTGGTGTCGCCAGCACGGCAGCGCTCAGCACGCCCTGCAAGGGCGTCGGCAGATGGGTCGCGAGTTTACTCGCTGTAGGAGACGAGCGCTTCGAATGGGACATCGAGCTTCTTCCTCCCTTCAAGAAACGAAAGTTCAATCAAGGTAGCGGCAGCTGGCACTACGGCGCCCGCCTGGCGCAGCAGGGTAATCCCGGCAGCCATTGTGCCGCCGGTGGCCAGCAGATCGTCCAACAGGACAACGCGTTGCCCAGGGCTCACGGCATCGGTCTGCATTTCAATCCGGTCCGAGCCGTATTCCAGCGCGTAATCAAGGCCGATACGCTCTCCGGGGAGTTTGCCGCGCTTGCGGAGCATGATGAAGCCAAGCCCCAATTCAAGCGCAAGCGGTGCCGCGACCAGAAAGCCGCGGCTTTCAACCCCGGCCAGAAGATCAGGCTTGTAAGGGCGGATCGCGCGCGCCATGCGCGCCATGGCGATGCGCCAGGCAGGGCCGTGCCGCAGCAGGGTGGAAATGTCATAGAAAAGAATGCCCGGCTTTGGAAAATCCGGGATGCCGCGAATATGCGCCTTCAGGTCCAATTGGTCGTTTGTTTCTGTCACGTTCTGCTGCTGTCTTGATTGCGCCGTACCCGGCACCGATCGGTGCGGGCCTGCTGAGCCTTTCCGGCTCGATCATATCAATGTTACACTTCTGATGTCCAGCCAAGTTGACAGTGCTGGCAAAATTTCTCCCGCGCGCCTATTTGCGGGCCATGTCAAAACCCATGCTCGCCGGATTGATCGGCATTATCGGCTTCCTGCTCTATGTGGCGGTGGTAATTATCCTTGCGGATCATGTACTTGGGACGCATTGGACCCTGGAATTCGTCTATTTCGCGCTGGCCGGGATTGTCTGGGTCTGGCCTGCCAAGGCGCTGATCATCTGGGCGGCGAGGTAGGCGTTCAGTTCAGGCCCCTTCCCGGGCCGCCAATTGGGCGATCTGGCCGCGCATGGCATCCAAAAGCGCCGTCACACGCCCGCCATTGCGCTGAATAACCGCGGCATATTCGGAACGAGTCGTCAGGCGAAGCGATGTGCCTTCCGCGATCATATCCACCACCTTTGGCTGACCCGCGATTTCCGCCACGCGCCAATCGAGCGCGAATGGCGGCGTGTTCGGGCGTTCGACCAGGGTGCTAACCAGCGCATCTTCTTCCGTGCGTTGCTGGGAACGCCCAAGCGCGAATTTCACACCGCGATACTCGCCAAAGCGGGATGAAAGATTGCGGATGATGATTTCATCAAAAAGCTTCAGGTAGGCCTGCATTTCGGCGGGCGATGCCTGGCGTAGATGACGGCCCAGAACGAAGCGGCCAGTGCCTTCGATATCAATCGCGACGCGCAGGATACTGGCGACCCGATCACGCCGCTGCGCCTGATCAAGGCGCGGGTCATTGATGGCATTCACCAGCTCCCGCCCGGCCTTATCCACAAAGGTGGTGGCGCGGGTGATATCAATCTGCTGCGCATGCGCCGGGCTGCTGATAAGGCCAGCAAGGCCGGCAAGCACTTCGCGTCGGGAGAACAGGAAATCAGACATGATCGAGCCTCCAAACAATCCTCGGCAAAACCAAAATCAACCCAAGGCGCGCCAACGCCGCGGTACGCATGCCCGTTATGGATTCCAAAAGCGCCAAGCCGGGGATACTCCGGGATAAGAATTGAACGATGTCGCCGCGGCGCTTGTCGCGCGGCGCTGTTCAGCCGCAGCAGATATAAGGGCGGGCTGGAATCCCGTATCGGGCGATTGAACGAGCGGTCGCCCGGATGAATGAGCGGCTTCGGGAAGCCAAGGCGTCTGGTCGGCGCAGCTTCCGGGTGGGCCCTCGGTCTTACGTCGTTCCGAGGGCATATTTCCGGATCTCCTAAGCGTTCGATCCTGATGCCCTGCGCTGGAAGGTCACGGCAAGCGCGACCAGCCACACAAGGGCAAAGGGCGGGACAGTGGCGCTCAGGGCACTCATTTCCGGCACTACGGTTCTGAGCGCCGTGAGCGCGAAGGCAATGCCGAGAACCACGCTGATGATCGCGTTGATCCTCATGCCAAGCTTTCGGAAGACCAGCCCGAGCGAAATCAGCCAAAGGCCGGAGACAAGCTGCACGCCGAGAAGCTCCCCGACCCCGCCCGCATAGGCGTTGAGCGTCATGTAGTTGATCTCGATCATGCTGCGGATCGCGGGGTCGGGTGTCGCGACATAAACTTCGGCAAGCATCGGCATTGTCGTGAGCCAACGAACAATGCCGAGCGTCTTGAGGATGCCGGCCGCAATGGCGAAGGCCGCCATGGTGTCGGCCATCATGCCTCCCGCGCCATTCGCCATTGCAAAACGCCGCAAGGCGATACCGAAGGGCACCATGGCGACTGCCGTCAGCAGATACCCCCAATACCCGATCTGAATGGCGAAGGGATTGGCGGCAACAAGGGGGAGTGCCTGGTTTGCGGGCAGCCTCAAGCTGGCGGGCCAGCCGATTGCCTGGCCCAGCACGATGACGGGGATGAGGAAAAGCACCAGTTGAGATAGGGTCAAAAGCACCAGGGCCATGGTTTCGGCGCGGCTCATCGGCGCCGCAGGTGACGTGACGGACATGGCTTGTTCCTTCCTGCATTGACGTCAAAGATGATCGGCGAGGGTTGGTGTCCGCGGCAGAGGCATGCGCATCCGGCACCGAAAATGCCCCTCCGACTGCGAAGGATTTGGTATCCGGAGCGTCGAGGCTGCTGCGCGGTTTCATGCCAGGCTCGCCGACCCGGCGTCAGAACCTGTAGCTCAGGCCAAGACCAAAGCTTATCTGGTTTTCCTCACCTTCGCGCGAGACGATGGGACTGTCCGCGGCATCGCCCAACAGGCGCCGGAGAGTAACCAACCCAGTGACGCCCCAGCCGCCGGAGATTGTATAATTTGCCGTCAGCGTAAGGCCGACATCGCGGATACCGCCGCCGGCCTTGTATTCCGGCAGGCCACTCGCGGTGGCGCCAGCCCGTGTCACACTAAAGAATGTCTGATTGTAGCTATCACTGGCATAGGACGCGAGTGCGATGGCACCGAGCCGCAGCCGTTCCGTAGCGTCGAAGCGATAGCTACCACCAAAAAAGAGCAGGCCGCCGGATGCGGTCGAAGAAACATCATGGTGATACTCCACTTCAATCGCGGCTTCGTCGCGCCTGGTGAGAACGTCGCGGAAGGGTAGCCGAATGAAGGCGCCGGCTATGGTCCCATCGTCAATATCGCCGAGCCGCTTGACACGTTCATTCTCGACGTCGGAGCGGCCACGGCGCTGACCCAGAACCGGGCCAGCTTCGATGCCAGACCAGGGTAAGACATTGGCACGCACGCCAAAGCCGCCGGCCAGCGTGGCAGTTTCGATGTAATAAGTATCGTAAGCGAGGCGCGCGGCGACCAGCGGGCCAATGCTCTGGTCACTCGAGCCCTGATACTCCGGGGTAGAAAGCGCACCAAGCGCGAAGAAGCCCGAAATCCGAGGTTCCGACTGGGCCATTGCCGGGGCGGCCAAAGCGGTCAGCAGAAGGGGCGCAGCGAGAGCGACCAGCGGGGAGCGGCTATTTCTATTCATGGACGCAGGACCTTTCGGGTGAAACGGTAATGCCGGTTATGCGAGGTGTCGGCACTGCGGATGCAGAGGCGAAACACTCACCTGAATTTAGTTTAACATTAAACTGACCAGTGTCCAGATGTATTTTGTGTAACATGTTGTTGCTGAGATCTTGTCGCAGCGGAGGCGAATGAACTGAGCGGTTAGAAGATCCTCACGCTCGGACGCGCCGCCTGGCGGCCAAAAAATGGGCCCGAGCAATAGCTTGGAGCCTATCGGCCACGCGGACGCGTGGTAGACATGCCCCGGAACGCGGTCGGCGCCGAAAGCGCATTGGTCGCCTATGATCTTAAGTGGTTGATGCCCGCCCCTGGCAGCGCCACGGCCCGCCCCTGGCCACCCCTGCCTGTTCCATCAATCGCCGCGCCGAATATTCTGGCGCGCATCTGGCGCGTTTTTGGGGCTTGGATTTTTGGTGGCGGCGCCGCCCCCTAAGCCGCCCGCCAAACCACCGGAAACACCTCACTATCCATCGCCGCTCCATGTGCCGGCGCATTTGCGGGCGCGGGTGGGCTTTCAATCCCCTTGCGCCGCGTGAATACCGCATCATCGCCGGTCCAACGCGCTGATACCGCACGGCGGCGCAGCTTCCCGCTGCGATTGCCCGGCGCGCCATGCAGCGTCAGCCCATGGAAAGCCACGCAATCCCCCGGTTCCAAATCCCAGCCCAGCAAACGATAATCGCCACGATTACCCTCAACATCCGGCACCGGCAGGAAACGAGGATCATCGGAAGGATGGTCCGCGTTATCGGCGAAGCGCTTCGGCTTGAACCATTCGCCCTTGCGATGCGACCCCGCGACATATTCCACGCCATTCTCCCGCGCCACGGGATCAAGCGGTATCCAAAGAGAACAAACCTGCCAGCCTTCAACCGTCCAATAGGGTTGGTCATTATGCCAAGGCGTCGGTTCTTCCGTGCCGGGTTCCTTCACCAGCACATGTTCATGAAACAGATTGACCTTGCGGCTTTGCATCAGCGCACCGGCAATGGCGGCGGCGGGGGAATGGCGCAAAAACGCCTCATATTCCGCAATGCGCTGCCAGGAACAGTAATCGCCGAAGAACATGCCGGGCTTGCCTTCCGGCGTATAGCGTTTGCCGAAGGGGCCCGGTTCGCGCAGGTTGCGTTCCACCCCAGCGGCGAGCAGTTCAGCCCAATGCGGCGCAAAGGCGCCACGGATCACCACCGCGCCGTCGCGGTCATAATCGGCGATGATCTGGCCATCGAGGATTTGGGACATCGCGTTTCTCCTGATATTGAAACGACCTTAAGCGACCCAGCCTCACCGCGCAAAGCGTCGAACAAATTCTTCCTGCGCCGGGGTTTCAATCGCCTCAGCATTGTAAGCGGCGCGCAGCCAGGCAACCGGGTCGCCCTCAGCCGCGCCGGCCAGGATGGCAAGGCAGGCCATCGCCGTGCCGGTGCGCCCAAGCCCGGCCTTGCAGCCGATGTGAAAAGCGTCATCGGGCGCGGCGCGCATTTCTGTCAGCATTTGCGTCAATACCGCGCGCAAACCGGCCTCATCAGGCAGGCCGAAATCAGGCACGTCAAGCTGCCATTCCGCTTCGGCCAAACGCGCGGCGCGCGCTTCCAGGCACAGCCCCCGCGCGCCTTGCGGCATGGCATCAAAGGGCCCGCCCGAAATGCTGATCAGCCTGCCGTCCAGCGGCAATTCAAGCCGCCCGCGCAGCATCAGGGCGCGGCATTTCCCTTGCCGTTATCCGCAATCAGCACGGGTTCCAGCAGGCTTTCCGCTTCCTGCTTCAGGCGCAAATAGGACCGCACGGAAAAGGGTAACATGCCAAGGTAAATGATGCCCGCCATGGCAAGCGCCGCCCAGGGCTCAGCGAACAACAGCGCCATGAAAAGCCCAACACCCAGCAGCAGCGGCAGCACCGCAGCGCGCGGCACCTTGAAATTCTTGAAGGACCAGGTGGGCAGGGTGCTGACCATCAGCCCGCCAACAAGGATCAGAATGCCCGCCACCAGCACAGGGTTGCGCATGATGCCTGCAAGCATCGGCATTTCCACCTGCGTGAAAAACAGTCCGGCGAAAAGCGGAAACAGCGCGCAGCCCGCCCCCGCCGGCGCCGGCACGCCGGTGAAGAAATTATAGGTATAGGCAGGCTTTGGCGCCGGCCCCACATCCAGTGTCGCATTGAACCGTGCAAGCCTCAGCGCGGAACACACCGCAAACAGCAAGGCCGGCGCGAAGGCAATCGCGCGATAATCCTGCAAGGCCCACAGATAAAGCACCAGCGCCGGCGCCACGCCGAAGGACAAAAAATCCGCCAGACTATCGAATTCCGCCCCGAAACGAGATGTCGCCTTCAACAACCGCGCGAGCCTGCCATCAAGCCCATCAATCACCCCCGCCACCACAATCAGCACGGCGGCTTCGGCAAAGCGCGCATCAAAGGCCGCGCGGATCGCAACCAGACCACAGCATAGCCCAAGCATGGTCATGATATTCGGGATCAGGCGATTGAAGGATTGCCCTTCAAAACGCGGGCGTGTGCGCGGGCGAAGGCGTCGGCGCAACCGCCGCATGCGCCCTGAAGAAGCCATGTCGCGTTCAGTGCTCATCGCGCCTGCAACTCCGCCAACACCGTCTCTCCACCGATCATGGTCTGGCCCACCGCCACCATTGGCTCAACCCCCGGCGGCAGATAGATATCCGTGCGGCTGCCAAAACGAATAATGCCAAAGCGATCACCCGCCTGCACCGCATCCCCCACCTTGGCATCACACAGAATGCGCCGCGCGATCAGCCCGGCAATCTGCACCACCGCGATGTCGCGCCCATCGGGCAACCGCAGTGCAACCGCATTGCGTTCATTCTCATCACTCGCCTTGTCCAGATTGGCGCTCAGGAATTTGCCGTGGTGATAGGCGATGCGTGTCACCGTGCCATCGCAGGGCATGCGGTTCACATGCACATCCAGGACCGAGAGGAAAATCGCGATGCGCCAGCGGGTTTCCTCACCCATGCCCAATTCCATCGGCGGCTTGGCCGGCATGACCGACACCACATGCCCATCCGCCGGCGCCAGCACCAGCCCAGGCCGCGCGGGCGGCATGCGTTCCGGGTCGCGGAAGAAGTAAAGGCAGAACAGCGTGAAGGCCACGCCGAGCCAGAACAGCAAGCTGCCCACCAGCGCGCCGCCCAGCAGCGCCACTGCCGCGCCACCAATCAGGAAGGGCCTCGCCGCCGGATGCGGCCGGGCGAGAACCATGCGAAGACTTTGTCCGAGTGCCATGCGCCCCCGCTTACAGTGTTTTTACCAAAATTGCACAAATATGCGCCCATGGATGCGATCACCCTTGGCCACATGGCCATAGACCCCGAAGGCCGCCTTGCCCCCAGGCAGGCGGACCGCCCCCTGGAATTCACCTTTGACTGGCGCGGTCGCCGCTGCCGGGCAGAGCTCAGCGCTGAGGGCTTGGTGGTGGAAACCGATGCCGCGCGCATCCCCTCCACCGCGGAAGGTCGGGATTTGCGCCAATCCAGCTTCGCCACCCTGGCGGCGCTGAACCCTGGCCTGCCGGAAGGCTGGTCCATGGGCCTGACACCCGATCACCGGATTCGCTTCGAAGCCGAATTGGCGCTGGTGCCGCCCACCAATGCGCCGGAACTGGTCGCGGCGTTGGTGCGCTTTGTGCTCGCGCTTGATCCCTATCTTGATCGGCTGGAAGCCGCCGGCGCCGGCTGGGCAACCGGCAGCGTAAAGACCTGACCGGGATAGATTTTGTTGGGATCGGCGATTTGTTCCTTATTCGCCTGATAGATCACCGTAAAGCGAATGCCCCGCCCATAGGTGGCGCGGGCGATGCGCCACAGATTATTGCCCGGCTGCACCACAATGCGCTGCTGGGCAAAGGCCTCGGCGGGGAGTTCTTCCCGCTGGAAGGGCACCTCGGCACGGGCCAGCACGCGCCCATCAGCGGGTGAGACCTGGTCAATCCGCAAGCGATGCCGCCCGATGGAGGGTTGGTTTTCCGGCTGGAAGGCCCAGCGCCCCAGGGCATCGGCAACGGCTTCGCCGATATGCTGATCATCAACGTAAAGCCTGAGCCTGGCGCCGGGCGGCGCAGCGCCGGCAAAGCGCATAGAACCGCCCTGGTCATATTCAACGGAATCAATGCCAAGTCGCGGCGCCGTACCGGCTGCCGGGGCGGGTTCCGGCACCTGCAACAGGCGCGGGGCGGTGGCTTCTGAGCGGCCAGGGATAAGCACTGCCAGGGGGCCGGTCGGCGCCGGGGGCGTCGCGTCGGGGGGCGTTGGCTGGGGCTGCTGCGGAGCTTGTGCTTGGGCGCTTGGTGATGGCTCAGGCGTCGGCGCGGGGCGCTGGGCTTCGGCGGTTTGTGCTGCCGTATCGGGCACCATCAGCACCACCGTATCCGGCCCGGCCATTTCCTGATCCCCGAGTCGCGCCCGCAGGCTGAGCTCCATCGCCCCGGGCGGCAGGGGCTCGGCGGGCAGGATCACGAATTCGCCGCGCCGATCGGCCCGGGCGCGGCCCAATTCGCGGCCATTATCAGCAAAAAGAATCACCTCGGCCCCCGGCGCGGCGCGGCCTGCCACCACGGCACTGCCGCGCGCGCCAACCCGCACAACGTCAAAGCGCGGGGGGATCATCGCAACGGCAGGGGAGGCAGCGTTGGGGTCGGGTCGGGCGGCCTCGGTACTTGGGCTCGCAAGGCCAGGTGGCGTCGGGGCTGGCGGAATCGCGGGCCGCACGGCCTGGCCCGTGCCACCTGCCACGGTGGCCCCAGAAGGCGCATCCGCCACCGGGGCACGCGCAATACCTGTCACGCCCGAGGGATCGGGGGAGAAAACGCCGCGCCAGCCAAGAAAGACCAGGATCGCGAGCAGAATCAGCGCGGCTGGGAAGATCAGCTTCTTGGCGGCGCCTCCGCCGGCATTCTGCTCATTCATGCTGCACTCCCCTGCGGCGCGTTTCGCCGCGCCATAGCCCTGCCCAGGTTTTGGAAATTACAAAATCCTTCTAAGTGTCTTGTCATTGGCCTGCAACACGGCCCGCAAGACCGCCTCCGCTGCTGGGGAAAAATGAGCAAGAAAGCCACCCAACTTCCGATCTGGGATCGCCCGGTCAGGCTGTTTCATTGGAGCCTGATCCTGTTGGTCGCGCTGTCCTTCGCCAGCGCCAAAAGCGGCGCCTGGGGGCTGCATTATGTCTCGGGCTACGCGATTCTGACACTGGTGCTGTTTCGCGTCCTGTGGGGGTTTTTCGGGTCGGAAAACGCGCGCTTCGCCCATTTCCTGAAGTCCCCCGCAGCGGCGCTGCGGCAATTGGCGCGCTTCCCGCAGCGAGAGGCAGACCGCGAAACCGGCCATAACCCGGCCGGGGGCTGGATGGTGGCGGCGCTGCTGGCCCTATTGCTGGCGCAAACCATCAGCGGGCTTTTTGCCAATCACGATCCTGGTTTCACCTATTCCCAGCATGGCCCGCTGGCCTTTTCGGTCAGCACCGCAAGTTCAGCCGCCGCAAGCGCGCTGCATCTTGTCGTGCAGAATTACCTGCTTGTCGCGATTGGGCTGCATGTGCTGGCCATCATGCTCTACAAGCTTGTGAAGGGCCATGAATTGGTGATGCCGATGCTGACCGGCGAAAAACTGCTGCCCGAGGGCACCAAGGCGCCGCGCCTTGCCCCAGGCAGGCTGGCGCTTGGCCTATTGCTGCTGGCCGGGGCAGCGGTGTTTCTGTTTATCCGGCTATTCTGAGACGCCTGGCTGGCGCAGCCCTATCGGCTGCGGCTGCGAAATGGGCGATGGCAAGCGCTGCAAGTGGCGGCGGCCTGTTGGAAAGCCGCCTGCAAGGTGGCCCTTTCGCCGGTGGTCGCCGCATGCTCCAGGCTGCGCAGGCTGGTAAGCATATTCGCATTGGCCGCCGCAAACCCCTCTGGATCGGACCAGATGGTGGGACGCGCGCGGGTATCGCCTGCTCCGCTATTTGGGGGGAAAAGCGCGGGTAAGCCTTCGAAAAAGCGTATCATCTCAGCGGTTGGGGCCAAGGCCGCGCGTGTATCGCCACGCTGATCAAGCAGGGCTTCGATTCGGTCCATCTGGTGCCCAGCTGCCTTCAACCCATCACGCCGGGCTGAAATCACATCCCCTGGGGTCAGGGCAGATGCCGCAAAGGGTACCAGCAGCATAAGTAGAAAGCCCGCTTTCCACGCCATCGTTACCGCCTGATTGCTTTACTGTAACGCGAAACATGGGGCGCGGTGGTCGCCTCGCCAAGGGGCGCCAACCCGCTTGCGGCCTTCACCCCCGCCCGCTATAGCCGCGCAGACGTCATGGTCGGCCTCGGAGTGTAGCTCAGCCTGGTAGAGCACTGTGTTCGGGACGCAGGGGCCGGAGGTTCGAATCCTCTCACTCCGACCAATTGCCCCAAAAGCCCGTCGGAAAATGATGCGGCTTCCGTGATCCATGTCGGATTGCCTGTTTTTCTGAATGCCAAGCCTGCCACAACCGGGTTCTGCAACGGCGCGCGCGGCTTTGAACCTTGTATGCGATCACTGGCCGCCCGTTGGGGCGTGATTCGTGAACCAACACGAGGTGGCACGGCTTTACGGTGATAGCGAAATACCGGCGAAGGCAGCGGCATAAGCCCCGACGGTCAAGGCGACCCAAACGCAAGCGGCAAGACCGATACCTGCCGGCGTTACGGATCGCACCAGCAGCACAAAGGCTGGAAGCGCCTGCATGGCGTGTATTGCGAGGAAGTGTGCAGCGCGCAGATCGCCGCCATCGCGTGACCAGAAGAAGGGCGCGAAATTAGCAGCATCCGTCATGGTGCCGCCGACATAGGGTGTTGTCATGCTGGAGATTGTCGCGCCGGTAATGCCCCCAAGAATGCCACTGATGGCCAAGCCAAGCCCGACAGCCAGCCTCCAATTCAGCGCCTGCTGCTGATCGCCACGCAGCAGAACCAGCACACCGAGCAAGAAGGCCAAAAAGACCAGGGTCATGGCGCCAAGCCCCATCAGGCTATAGGCGATCTCACCAAGCCGGTCCGTGGCGAAGTGGCTCGGCTTGCCAAGGCCAGCGCGCAACAGGATCCAAGCTTGCTCAAAAATCGCGGCAAGCACTGTGCCCCACAAAATGATGCGCGCCACCCAACCGTTACGCGCTGCAGGCGCCAGCACCCCCCAGGCCCAGGCCATGGTCCAGAACCAGGCGACGAAGGACGCCGCGAACTTCGCGGGCTTCACCCAAACGGAAACGCCATTGATCCTTCGGCCATCAATCATCGCCGCCATCAGGCAAAGCGCCACGATGATCAGCATCGCCCAGCCCAGACGGGCAAGGATTGGCTGGCGTTGATCCAATGCCGCAAACAGCGCGCGAAGTTTCGTCATGATGGGTCCCCCGGGCTGACGCGCCGCAGGAGAAAAAATCGCAGGATCAGGAAAAGAAGAAGCCCAACCGGGCCAACCAGAAAGGTGGGTGGCAGGCAAAGCCGTACCGCCCAGGGATTCATGTTCTCGGCTGCAGCAATGCGGCACATCCAGGCGCCGATGAACATGTCAAAGGCGAGGTAGTGCACCCAGCCCGCGAGTAATACGCCATCATTACGGAACAGCAGGGCGACCTCGGCCAGGGATGAAAAGCCCCCCTCAGCATGCGGCGCGTAAAGCAGCATGAAAAGCGAATAGAACGCTGCCAATAGCCCAGGAATGCCAAGGCCGCAGATCCACCAAGTGACAAGGCGCGTCCGCGGCGCGATGAGCATGGCCAACCATCCCGCCATGGCAAGGTAGTTGGCTGCCGAAAAGACTATTGCAGGTTCCATCGTCCACCATTATCTGACCATTGGTCAGTTTATGATTGTTAGGACGGTCCATTGTCAAGCAATTCGTCACGCAGCATGGTCATTCGATGACGGCCATGCTCAAGCCCAAGGGCAAACACCACCATGGGGCGCTCCGCCGCGCGCTGCTTGATGCCGTTGCCGATATTGTGCTGGCGGCCGGGCCGGATGCGGTAAGCCTGCGGGAATGCGCCCGACGTGCTGGTGTTTCCCATTCCGCTGCCGCGCCGCATTTCGGCGATCTGCGCGGCCTGCTGACAAGCTTCGCCACCGAAGGAAACCTGCGCCTCGCGCATGCAATGCGGGATGCGGTGGCCGCCTTGCCGCCCGATGCCGATGCCCGCACCCGGCTTGCCGCGACAGGCCATGGTTATATGGCATTTGCGCGCAACAATCCCGCGCATTTTCGCCTGATGTTCAGAACCGATTTAGTGAATATGGCTGACCAGGCATTGCAGCACGCGGTGCAGGCTTCCTGGGCACCACTTGCGGAAGCCATGGCCGCGCACGTGCCGGGCGCGGATGGACGCGCCTTGCGTGCGCGACTCGCGTTGGCCTGGGCCGGCGTTCATGGATTCTGTGCCCTGCGCGCCGAAGGCACGGGGGGAGATCTGTGGAATCCCGACGATCGCGCGCAGGAGGTTGCCCATGACCTTATCGCGCTAATCGTGTCGGCATGCGCCATGCCCGGCGATGGATAATGAGGCATTTCCGGTGGTTTGGCGGGCGGCGGTGGGGGTAATGTCTCCACCTCTGGCCTACCCCCGAACGCATGGCGCACCCCATGGCGCCAAAGGCTTTCGAGACATTGCAGGCGCCGCCGAATAGGGTACAGCTCGCGCTGTGCCGTTTCATCAAACAATCGCGGTATCGCAAAATGGTGGACGGATATCCAGCGGGCTCGGTTGGTCCGTTTTGCCGATGGGAGGTTCCGGACGGTGCGCGCAGTCTTGGTAGTGTTTTTGGCAACGATGCTCGCGGCGTGCGCAAAGCAGCAGACGCCCGACATCGCCCAGATGGCTGCTGCTACAGCACAGATGCATCGTTCCCGGATGATCAGTATCGACTTTGACAAGCGACGAGAAGCAATGGCTGCTCAGTTTCCACCCTCGGCGCTTGGAACCCAACAGCAACGAGAGGAGTTCGCACGCCGACAGGTTGATCTTCATATAGCGTATGTTGTTAGCATTGGAGCACCCGCTGCCCGCGCCGCCGCTGATTCCTGGGTCGAATTTCTCGCGCAGGATCCGGTCAACAGGGCCGCAGCCGCCGCGACAGGAGCGTCCTCAACCGCCAAAGCCGAGGCTGAGAGCCTCGTCAATGCTATGGCGGCAAGGCGGGGGGCATCCGTGGCGGTGATCCGGGAAAGGGCACGCAAAAACCTGGGGCCGGGTGCCACGGCTACGACTATACGCAATGAGGAGGCACGTCTGACGCGCATCGCCACGACAGAACTCGACCGCCGCGAGGCGCAACGAAGGTCAGAGACGCGCCGACAAGCAGACGCCGATCGCTTGGCGCGGCAAGAGGATTACTGTTGGGACTTGGCGCACAACATCTGGGTCCGCACCGCCCGCAGCGATGAATTCTACGCCGGGCTCATTCTGGGACGATCGAGCCAAATGGAGAACCACTACCAGGATTGCATGGCGAGTTTCCGCCGAGTCGATCGGTTTCTCGAAAACTAGTAGGTTGCCGCCGCTTAGTTTCCGCGCCTTTGACGGGCGATAATGCGGTGTTCACGCACAAAAGTTGAGCGTCTGTAGCGTGGACGAGAACGCTGGCTTAGGCCACCACCGCCACCACCAAAAACCCAACCCCCGCCAGGCTCGCCACCGCCCCCATCGCCGGGCGTAGCCAGAGCCCGCGCAGGGCCTGCTGCGCCAGCGCCATGGCGCCCAGCATCAGCGCGCCCTGGATCACGGCAAGCCCGGCCAGATAGGCGATGATCGGTGTTGCCTCAGCGCCGATCACGGCTTCCGCGAAGGCGTGGCCATGAAACAGCCCGGCCAGGGCAAAACCCGCCAGCAGCGCCGGGGCCGAAACGCGCTGCGTGATCAGCAGCGCGAGCCCCGCCAGCAACACCGATGCTGCGATCAAGGCTTCGACCGGGCCAAGCCCAATGCCGGCCATATGCAGCGCCAGGCCCGCGAGGCCGGCAGCCAGGAAGCCCGCAATCGCGCGCAAAGCCTCACCGCGCGGCAGGGCTGCGGCCAGCACACCAGCGGCCAATAAAAAGGCCAGATGATCGAGCCCAATGACCGGATGGCCGATGCCTGAAGCGAAGCCTTCCCAAAGCGTTTCCGGCATGGCCCCGCCCATGGGGTGATGCGCCGCTGCGGGCAGGGGCAGCAGGGCCAAAAGGCCAAGGGCGAATGAATGGCGGCGCATGATAACCTCCGGGATTTCAGGGAGACATGCTTGCCGCTTCGGCGCGGCTTCGCAAGCCCGGCGCGGTTGGACCGGCGGGGTGGAGCCTCTATATCCGCTGCGTGATCACATTCCCTCGGATTCCCCTCCTGCTTGGCTTGCTGATGCTGGCTGGCCCCGCCTTTGGCGCCTGCGCCGATTCCCCCGCACCTGGCGTGGTCTGGCGGCGCTGCCTGCTGGATAATGTTGACCTTTCAGGCCGCGACCTGACCGGGGCCACTTTGCGCGATACCTCCTTCGCGCGGGGGCGCTTTGTGGGGGCGACGCTGGCGGGCGTTGATGCTTCCGATGCGCGTTTCAGCTTTACCGATCTGACCAATGCCGATCTTACCGGAGCAACCCTGCGCAGCGTTGATCTGACCCGCGCCGTATTGGCGGGCGCCGTGTTGAAGGGCGCTGATTTGCGCCGCGCCACGCTGTTTCGCGCCGATTTGCGCGGCGCCGATCTGACCGGGGCTGACCTCACCAGCGCCAATCTTTCCGGCGCGCAATTGGGCGGGGCGCGCTGGTTGGATGGCGAAAAGATTTGCGGCGCCAGCTCCATCGGTTCCTGCCAGTGAGTGAGGCGGATTACCTCGCGCGGCTCAATGGCGAACAGCGCGCGGCGGTGGAAGCGCTGGATGGGCCGCTTTTGGTGCTGGCTGGTGCCGGCACCGGCAAGACCCGCGTGCTGACCACGCGCTTCGCGCATTTGCTGCGCAGCCGAAAGGCTTTTCCTTCGCAAGTGCTGTCGGTGACCTTCACCAATAAGGCGGCGCGGGAAATGCGAGATCGCGTTTCGGCCATGATGGGGGAAGCGGTGGAAGGGCTCTGGCTTGGCACCTTCCATGCGCTGGCCGCGCGCATGCTGCGCCGACATGCGGAACTTGTCGGGCTCAGCGCCAATTTCACCATCCTGGATACGGATGACCAGATGCGCCTGCTGAAGCAGGTGATGGAAGTCGAACATATTGATGGCAAGCGCTGGCCGGCCAATGGGCTGATGGCGATTATCCAGCGCTGGAAGGATCGCGGCCTGACGCCCGATGGCGTGACGCCGGCTGAAGATACGGATTACGCCGGGGGCCGCGCGCGCGGCCTGTATGAAGCCTATCAGGCGCGGCTGAAGGCGCTGAACGCGGCGGATTTCGGCGATTTGCTTTTGCATGTAGTGACGATTTTGCGCGGCCATCCGGACGTGTTGGCGGATTACCAAAGGCGCTTTCGCTATATCCTGGTGGATGAATATCAGGACACCAATTTGGTGCAGTATTACTGGCTGCGGCTTTTGGCGCAGGCACATCGCAATATCTGCTGCGTGGGTGATGATGACCAATCCATCTATTCCTGGCGCGGGGCGGAGATTGAAAACATCCTCCGGTTTGAAAAGGATTTCCCCGGCGCCCAGGTGGTGAGGCTTGAGAGCAATTACCGATCCACACGGCATATTCTGGCCGCCGCTTCCGGGCTGATTGCGCATAATACGGGCCGCCTGGGTAAGACCTTGCGCCCTGGCCGCGCCGATGCGGAAGGGGAGAAGGTGCGCGTTGTCTCAGTCTGGGACAGTGATGAAGAAGCGCGCATGGTGGCCGAACGCATTGAAGCCGCGCGGCGTTCCGGGGAATCGCTCGGTGAGGTCGCCATTCTGATTCGCGCCGGCTATCAGACCCGCGCCTTTGAAGAACGCCTGATTACGCATGGCATTCCCTATCGTGTAGTCGGCGGCGCGCGGTTTTATGAGCGTCAGGAAATCCGTGATGCCATGGCCTATTTCCGCGTGGTGGCGCAGCCGGCGGATGATTTGGCGTTTGAACGTATCGTCAACCTGCCCAAGCGCGGGCTTGGCGATACCGCGATGCGGGAAATGCACGCGCTGGCGCGGGCGGAAGCGGTGCCGCTTGCCATCGCTGCCGGCCTTGCCTTGGAAAAGGGCGTGATCAAGCAGGCAAAGGCGCGTGCTGCTTTAAGCGAATTGCTGGAAGCCTTCGCGCGCTGGCGCGCCATGCTGCCCAATGAAGGCCATGTCGTGATGGCGGCCACGCTTTTGGACGAAAGCGGCTATACCGATATGTGGAAGCAGGATCGCAGCCCGGAAGCGCCGGGGCGGCTTGATAACCTCAAGGAATTGCTGCGCGCCATGGCGGATTACGAAACGCTGGGCGGTTTTTTGGAACATGTCTCGCTCGTGATGGAAAATGATGAAGCGGCGGAAGGCCAGCGCGTTTCCATCATGACCCTGCACGGCGCGAAGGGCTTGGAATTTGATCGCGTTTTTCTGCCGGGCTGGGAGGAAGGCGTGTTTCCATCGCAGCGCAGCCTGGAAGAAAGCGGCGAGAAAGCCTTGGAAGAAGAACGGCGCCTCGCTTATGTCGGCATCACGCGGGCCAGGCGTTTTGCGCTGATCAGCCATGCCGCCAATCGGCGCATCTATGGCAATTGGCAGGCTTCCATCCCTTCGCGTTTCCTGGATGAATTGCCGACATCCGAAATCAAGCTTGAAGGCAATGCGGCGCGAGAGATGCGCAGCGCCAGCGTTTTCCCATCTGCCGGCGGGCTTTATGGCCAGCGCCCGCGCGTGATTGAAGCGGGCGCCTGGGAAGTGAAGGAACGGCCCGCAAGTGGCGCGCGCTACGCCAAGGGTGATCGGGTCTTTCACCAGAAATTCGGCTATGGCGAGGTGACAGGCGTTGAAGATGACAGGTTGGATGTGCGCTTCGACAAGGCCGGCGAGAAACGCCTGATTGATCGTTTTGTGGAGAAAGCCTGATGCGCCCTGCCGGACCCGATGGCGCTGGCGCGCTTTCCCGCCGCCGCGCCGAACCGCTTGAAGCGCTCAGCATTGATGGGCTGAGCGAGGAAGCCCTGCCCTTCTTTGAAGCGGCACTTCAGCAGGTGTGCGGCACGGTGGCGTATTTCCGCGATGAACCAAGCGATACCTGGCGCGTCGAAGGCGTGCGTGAAGCCGGGGCGGGCCAGGCGGAATTGGAATCGGCGCTGGCGCTGGCGGCGCTTGTGGCGGGCATTGCGCCGCCCGTTTTGCAGATGGCGCCGGTCGAAGCGGATGGCTGGCTGGCGCGCACGGTGCAGGCTTTTCCGGAACAGCGCATAGGACAGCGCTTTCTGATCAGGCCGACGCATGTGCCCGATCTGCCCTGTTTTGAACGGCTGGTGCTGAAACTGGATGCGGGATTGGCTTTCGGTTCTGGTGAGCATGCCTCCACCCAGGGTTGCCTGATGGCGTTTGAAGCCATGGCGCATCGCCGCCCGCGACGCATCATGGATCTGGGCAGTGGTTCGGGCATCCTCGCCATGGCGGCGGCGAAGCTTTTGCATGTGCCGGTGACGGCAACCGATATCGAACCCTGGTCCGTGCGCATTTGTGCGGAAAATGCGCGGCTGAATGGGGTTTCGCGCGAGATGCGCGCGCTATTGGCCGATGGCTGGCGGGACCGCCGTTTGCAGGGCAAGCGCTATGATCTGATTTTCGCGAACATCCTGGCGCGCCCGCTTTGCGCCATGGCGCGAGAATTGGCGGCGCATCTTGCACCGCAGGGAACGGCCATTTTGGCCGGGCTTCTCGGCACGCAGGCGCGCATGGTGCTGGCGGCGCATCGCCGTCAGGGCCTGGTGCTGGAACGCAGAATAAATGTCGGGCCTTGGACTACTTTGGTACTTAGAAGCCGCGGTTGAAGGGCCAGTCTTCCGTTGCTGAGATAAAACGAAACGCTTTGGCATTCGCTTCATAAGCGCGTTTTGCGATCATGATATCAACCATGGCCGTCTCAAGGGCTTCCTGCCCCTGAATGGCGGCAATGCCGGAACCGATGCCCTCTCTCGGGATGGGTGGCACAAACACAGGCCGTTCTGGCGCTGCGGTAGTATTGGCAAGGCGTATTGCCGCCATTTCCAGACGCTCCACGGCTCGCTGCATGCCGCTCAGCGTCGCATTCATCGCGGCATTGATGCCGCCGGGGATGGTTTTCGTCATGACCTTAAGCTAACCGAAATTCGTAAATAAAGTTCTGAAAATTCGCCACCCATGGTGGAAATTTCCGCCTCGGCTTCGCTTTTTTTGGTTCACTTCGGAAGTTCCGCCCTCGTGGCAATCTGGCTGGAACGCTGCCCTACAAATTTGCAATCAGTTAATGCTCATGACGGTACGGGCCAACCGGAGGGATATCCGCTCCATTCGCCATTCTCGTCGAAAAGGTCCACGCAACGGTCCCAACCGTAGGCATTCCACCAAGCATCCAGAACCGGTGCCATAACTTTCTGCCAGCCTGATTCAAATTCAGTTGTTTCGATGACCACTGGTTCAAAGATGAGGTCGTCCCGATCTAACCTTTGCAGGCCGCCCCGAAACGAACGATTGGGGTTCGCCATCAGGCTATCCTTTATGCCCAGCAAGGACACCATAACCACGTACGGAGGGCCGACGCAAAGCCTGCCAAGGCCGCGCACATAGCGAGGGATTACCTCAAGTAACTCAGGAACTCGTCCCGCATAATCCAACTGATAACGCTCCTGTTCGTCGTCACGAAAGAGAATTTCGTCGTAAGGAAAGAGCATTTTACCGAGAACCGCCTCTATCCGCCCGGAACGAAAAATCTGAGTATAGCAGGTATGCTCGTTACCATCTCCCCGCTGTCGGCCAACCAGTAACGCACCATCAAAATTTACGTGGCGAGATAAACCTGAAAGTGATGCCAGCGGATCAAAACCAAATGTCGGGTCGCCTGCGTCCTTGACACTTATTGTTGTGGCAGAGCTTTGCAGTGGCATAAGGTGAAGAACTAGATGACCAGGACCAAGGGGAGTCTTGGCAACGCCGCTCTTCAACCGCATCAGCCGCTCCAAACGGAAATCGGTAAGCTGCCGTTCGGTCTCCGCGACGCCAAGGAAAGCATTTCTTAACTGTTCGACACCGAGTTCGAACGCGCTCCCTGCGTTCCTTCCGTAAAACCGATTAACACCCTTAAAGACCACCCGATGCGGCGCATTCCAACTCCGCAATACACGCGCCACCAACGCGAAGCCCCCGGTTGACAGCTCTACCGGGCGTACCTGGGTTCCGATTAATCTAGGCTCCAAACCGTCCTGCAAGATAGCCTCAAGGCGGCGAATCTCGTGGTCCGCTGTCGTGGACCTGATCCCCACCAGCTTGGAGGCTACGCCGTCCTCCTCCTCGATTCCGATCACGAGGTCGCCACCCGCTGTGTTCGCAAGCGCAGAAATGTCCTTGAGCCACTCTCTCTTGGCCTCGTCATTAGGGCCGTATGACTCACGCTTGAACTCAAGCGTTATGCTTTCCGGGACTCGGTTGTCTATCAGCCGCTGAAGATCAGCTTCCGAAACTTGGTTTAGCGGGATAGCGCTGATGGTCACTACGAATCACCTCCGGCACGTTAGTTTAGCAGCAGTTCTGCAAGTCGGCACACGGAAGTTGCGCCAAGGGGCTGTTTGGCAGGGCCACGCCCGCACTGCTTGCGGCGCGAGCTGGCCTCTGGGCTTAAAGCTCTCACCTCTGTACCCTCAACCTCATAAGAACGGTCTACCCCAACCGCAAACTGAGCCTGCGTAGGTTGCGGTTCACTCTGCCGCCGCGCGCCGATCCAGATGCTGGCGCAGCCTTGGCATCACTTCCTGCGCCAGGCGGGCCATGCTTTCCGCCTCCCAGGCCGCATTGGGGCCGGACCAATCGAGGCCGGCCATCAGCACATGGCCATAGGGCCCGGCTTCTTCCCGCAGCGCGATCAGCTTGTCCAATACCGTGCGCGGGCTGCCGGCGATCACGCAGGCATCAATCATATCCTCAGCCGTCGCGGCGTTATGGTCCATGTCATCGCGCGGCGTCATGGTGGCGGCCAACCCCGCGCGCTTCGCGAGACTGCCGAGGTATTCGAAGTAATAGCGTGTGGCCCCTTCAGGCGCGGTGGCGCGGGCGCGGGCTTCGGCATCGGTTGCGGCAATCACGAAATTCCGCGCCATGCGCCAGCGAGCGCCATCGGGTGCCTGGCCGGATTCGCGGAGGCCCGCAGCAAAGCTCTGCCAATGGCCGGCCAGGATGCGGTGCGCGACGAAATTGGCGCTGATCACGCCCCAGCCGCGCCTGGCCGCCAGCGCCACGCCCTGCGAATCCCTGGACCGCGCGGAGACATGAATGGAAGGCCCACCCGGCTGGAAGGGCTTCGGCATAAAACCGACACCATATTCCGGCAGCACATTGCGCGAAATCTTCACCGGCCAGGTTGCCCCGCCGACATCATAGGGCGGTTCGGCTGCCCAGATGCGCTGGATGGTCTCAATCGATTCGACCATGCGCTTGCCGCGCTCCTTGGGCTCAATATCGCCAAACAGCTCAAAATCCGAAGACAGGCCACCGGCGCCGATCCCCATCATGAAGCGCCCCTGCGCCATATGATCGAATTGCGCGACTTCCGCTGCCACAATGGCCGGGTGATGGTTGGGCAGGTTGATCACGCCTGTGCCGAAAGTAAGGCTCGTGCGATGCACCAGGCCCGCCATGAACATCAGCGGCGAGGCGATGGGTTCGGATGTGGCGGAAAAATGCTCCCCCACCCAAACCTCCTGAAAGCCCAGGCGGTCCGCCAGCAGGGATTTTTCCGTATCCTCTGCCAGGGTTTCATGCATGGGCCGCCCCGGTGGATGGAGCGGCATCATGAACAAGCCAAGATGCATGCGGCGCTTCCTCAAGTCGTTTTGGGCGATGTGCCTCGCCGTTTCGGAATGCAGCCTAAAACAAGCCAGCGCGAAAGGTGAAGGGGGGTGGGCCTTGCCAGGGGGCGCTTCTGCCCTGATGCTTCCGCCGTGACCCCTTCCGCCAGATTAGCCGCGGCGATTGAGCTGCTGAGTGCGCTCGAAGCCCAATGCTTTGCCCCCGATGCCCGTCGCCGCCCCGCCGATGCCGTGGCCAGCGATTTTTTCCGCGCCCGGCGCTTCATTGGCGGCGGGGATCGGCGGAGCGTCAGCGAATGGGTCTGGGGCGTGGTGCGGCAAAGGCTGCGGCTGGATTGGAACCTGGCGCGGCTGCCGGCTGACCCATCACCACGGCTATTGCTGCTGGCCTATCTGGTGCTGGTGGCACGCTGGACCGAAGCCGATATTGGCCGCGGCTTTTCTGGTGAGCGCTACGGCGCGGCCCCGCCCAATGCGGCGGAAGCCCGCGCGGTGCGCATCATGGCCGGGCGAGAGCTTATGCACCCGGATATGCCCGAAGCGGTGCGCTTCAACCTGCCGGAATGGCTGCTGCCCGATTTCAAGGCGCGTTTCGGGGCGGATCTGGCTGCCGAAGCGGCTGCCATGGAAGAACCGGCTGGGCTTGATCTGCGCGCCAATCTGCTGCGCGGCACAAGGGCGGAAGCCGCCGCCGCCCTGGC
>JADCGG010000179.1 GCA_020249125.1 Roseomonas sp.
TCACGGAAAACATACGAATAATGGCGTTCCCAAGCTGATTTTCGCTACCGTCGCGGATTACCTTACAGGCTACCTAGGCGGATATGGCGCATTGCTGGCACTTGGAAAGCGCATCCGTGAAGGAGGATCCTGGCACGTCAATGTATCGCTCTGCCAATCCGCCATGCTGGTGTTGCGACAGGGAATCCTGGACAATTTCGAAACTGATGAAAGCCTTTCCGAGGAGGAATTGGCTGAACTGCGCATCATCAGCGACACCCCGACCCATGGTCGGCTGCGTACACTCAAACCCGCCCTTATGATGTCAGAAACCCCACCACATTGGGCAACGCCCACGCCAATCCCAGGTGGTGACAAGCCGGAGTGGCTGCCCCGATGATAATCTCTCGTCGTTCGCTTCTTGGTGCCTTTGTCGCCGCACCCGCCATAGCGCGCGCGCAGTCACTTGATCTGTCACGCCCGGTGCGTTGGATCGTACCCTTCACACCTGGCGGAGGTTCCGACATCGCGACCCGTGTAATCACCGGCTTTGTTTCCGAATTGCCGAATGCGCCGCGTTTCGTGATCGACAACAGGCCAGGTGCTGGCGGGAATATCGGCATGGCCGCGCTGGCGCAATCGCCGCCAGATGGTCACACGGTGGGCATTCTTTCGGTAGCCACGCACGGCATTAATCCGTCGCTTTATCCAAGACTGCCGTTCGACCCGATCGCTGATTTCACACCGATATGTATGCTCAATCTTCAACCAGTCGTGATCGCCGTGAAGAATGATAGCCCCATCCGAGATCTGGCAGACCTTCTATCGCGCCGAAATGCCGAAATGACTTTCGCCAGCGCCGGCAATGGTCTTTCTGGCCATGCGGCTGGTGAGCTTTTCAAGATGCGGAGCGGTCTTCGCTTGGTGCATGTGCCCTACCGCGGCAGCAGCGCCGCGTGGACCGATCTGCTCGGTGGGCGGGTGGATATGATCGTGGACAATATCGCGACCGCCATGCCGCATGTACAGGCAGGTACGGCACGGATACTGGGACTGACATCACGCGAACCCATGCCCGGCATAGATGCGCCAGTCATTGGCAGCCTGTTGCCAGGCTATGTTGTCGATTCCTGGAATTGCTTGGGTGGCCCAGCCAACCTTCCTGCGCCGATTGTTGCGCGCTTTGCCGAATTGGTGACCGAGGCTCTTAAGAACCCTGCCATGCGCAATCGTTATGCCGAACTGCGCATGATCCCGCCCCTCGACACCACACCGGCATTTGCGGGACAGTATATCCGTGACCAGATCGCAATGTGGGCGCCGGTTGTGCGCGATTCAGGGATGCGGGTTGACTGATGGCCGAAGGTGCTCTTGCAGGCATACGCGTGCTTGATCTCAGCCGTGTATTGGCTGGTCCTTCCTGTGGCCAGTTATTCGCTGATCTTGGTGCGGATGTCATTAAAGTTGAAGATCGCGGCGGTGATGAAAATCGGAATTGGCTGCCAGTCGTTGATGGACGCGGCGCCAATTTCATGTCGGTCAATCGTGGCAAACGTGGCATGACGCTGAATTTGAAATCATCCTCCGGGCAGCGCCTGCTGGAATCACTCATTGAGCGCGCCGATGTGCTACTTGAAAATTTTCCACCTGAAACAGCAAAGCGGCTGGGTTTGGCATGGGAAAGGACATCCGCGATCAATCCTGATCTGATTCATGTTTCCATCACCGGCTATGGTTCCCGCGGACCGCTCAGGGACCGGCCAGGCTATGACAACATGGTGCAGGCATTCAGCGGCATGATGGCGATGACAGGTGAACATGATCGCGGTCCTGCCCGTCTTGGCCCTTCAGTGATTGATCTGGGTACTGGGGCGCTGGCCTTTGCAGGTGCCTGCGCTGCACTTACCGCCCGCACCCAAGGAAGAGCACGCGGGCAGCATGTGCAAGCGTCATTGATGCAGACCGCGGCGTCGCAACTTGGGTATCACTTCACCGCCCACACCATGGCGGGCGTGGTGCCACAACGGACCGGTTCTGCTGTTTGGCATATCGTACCCTATCAATGCTTCCAATCCGCTGATGGCTGGATCCTGGCGGGCGCGACCAACGATGCCGCCTGGCAGCGTATGGCTGAGGTACTTGGCGCGCATGAACTTGCTGCCGATGAGAGCTACGCAACCGCCCGTGGCCGCAGCGCCCATCGGGAAGAACTGGTGGCGAAATTGGAACCCTACTTCCTTAAGCGGGGCACAATGGAATGGGCTGATATTTTCGATGCCGCCAAGGTTCCCTGCAGTCCAGTTCAGGATGTTGCGCAATTCCTCAGTCATCCGCAGATTGAAGCCATGGGGATGATCCATGAGGTGGATGATGAGCGCGGCGGTAAACTCCGCCTATGCGCACCGCCCATTGAGATGTCCGCAACACCACCCAAGGCTGGTCGCCGGCCACCTGATCTTGGTGAGCATACGGACGAAATTCTTCGAACTGAATTGGGCCTTGACGATGCCGCCATTGCGGCACTCAGGGCAGAGGGTGCGATATGAGCAACGGCAAGCTGCACATCGAACGGCGGGCAGATGGCGTGGCGGTGCTCATGCTGGATAATCCGGATCATCGTAATGCCCTCAATGATGGCATGA
>JADCGG010000018.1 GCA_020249125.1 Roseomonas sp.
ACAACCTCCTCTCGGCGGTTCCTTTCTCGCCCAATCAGCGGGAAAAGTCATAAAACAAGCAGATCGCGTTCAGATGGAAAATCTGAACGCGTGAAGATGCTCGAAAAACAAAGCTCTAGAGCGGGTTGCGTGAACCCATGTGAACGCAACATGCTCTAGCCGCGCGCTTCTTCTTCCAAGGCCTCCAAAAGCCGCGCGGGCCACCATTGCGGAATGCCTTGCCCAATCAGAACCAGGCGCGAACGCCTATCTTCCGATGGCCAATTCTCCAGCCATTCAATCGGGTGCAGCACATGGCGCACGCCATGCAGGATGGCGGGCCTTTCTGGTGCTTCGGCAACGCGGATAATGCCTTTCATACGCAGCAGTTTATCGCCGGCATGTTCCGCCAAGGCTTCCAGGAAAAGCGGCAAGACAACGCCGGGCAGCGGGTCTTCGCGCAGGATGGAAATCGTCTCGACACCACCACTATGGCGCGCGCGTGGTTCCGCCAATGTATCCAGCCAATCGCGCAAGGTCTCTGGCTTTGTGGCGCCAGCAAAAAGCACATCAGGGGGAATGGCGCCCTGCACAGCACGGAAGATGGGCGCGCCGGGATTGAGTGCGGCAAGCTCTGCCTCCAGCGCTGCGGTATCTGGCGTCAGATCGGTTTTGCTGAGCAACAGCCGATCTGCCAGAATGGCTTGCTGCATCGCTTCCGGATGGCGCACGAGGGTTTCCGCGCCCAGCAAAGCATCCACCACCGTCACCACTGCTTCCACGTGATGCGCTTCGGCAATCGTCGGGTCATCGAGCAGCGTATGCAGAATGGGCGCCGGGTCCGCGAGGCCAGAAGTTTCGATCAGCACACGATGATAGGTGATGGCGCCCGATCTGCGCCGCGCCGCCAAATCTATTAGGGTACGCGCCAAATCGCCGCGTGTGGTGCAGCAAAGGCAGCCATTGGCCAGGCCAAGAAGATTTTCTTCCGATGTTTCCAGCAATTCATGATCAAGCCCGATATCGCCCCATTCATTCACAATCACCGCGCTGCCGGCATAGGCAGGATCGCGCAGCACGGAACGCAGCAGCGTGGTCTTACCGCTGCCAAGAAAGCCTGTGATGACCGAAACGGGAATCACGATGGCGCCGCAACCCGCGCGCGCGCTGGTTCCGCGCCCGTGGCATTCAGCGCATAACGCAGGCTGCGCAATAGCCCGAGCATGGAAGCGGCAGGCCGGCGCCGATCTTCGCGGATCAGCCACCAGCGCATCGGCGCATCTTCCGGCAGGGCTGGCGCGACATGCACCACCAGATCAGCGGCGGTGATTTTTATGCCCGCATCAGCAATATCCACGCGCCCGGCCACACCCCAAAGTGTCAGGCTATCGGCGATCAGGGCGCGCAGCGCGGGTGGGTTCATACGGCGGGCGCGGTGCGGATTTCCTGCGCAATGCGCCGCGGCAGCCATTTGCCGCCGGCGGCATCACCCACCCAGCGATCATTTTCCACCATGATCTTGCCGCGCAGAATGGTCATGGCTGGCCAGGCATCCACCTGGCGGCCCTCCCATGGCGTATAATCGCTTTCATGCAGCGCTTCCGCGCGCACCATGCGTTTCAGCTTGGGGTCCAGGATGCAAATATCCGCATCCGCGCCCGCAGCAATGGCGCCCTTGCGCGGATACATGCCCATGATCTTGGCCGCATTGGTGGAAACCGCATACACGAATTGCCTGAGCGTAAAGCCACGCTTGCCGACCATTTCCGTATACATCACTGCCACACGAGGCTCCACGCCGGAATTGCCGCCGGTTGTGTCATCCACGCGCTTGCCTTGCGTTTTCACCGCCAAGGAACAGCAAAGTTCATCGGTGGCAACACAGGAAATGGACCCATCACGCGCGCCGGCCCAAAGCTCATCCTGATCAGCCTGGGACTTAAGGGAAGGATAAGTGTGATACATCTGCCCATTCGGGCGCTTATAATCCTCGCTGGTGTAGAGCATGTATTGGTGCAGTGATTCACCATAAATCGGCAGGCCCTTGGCGCGCGCATCGCGGATGGCGCGCACGCCATTCCCGGCGGAAACATGCATCATGTAAAGCGCCGTGCCCGGCACATGTTCCGCCAGGCGCATCACGCGCCGGAAGGAAAGGTCTTCAGACAGCGTATTGTGGACCTCGGCCATATTCTCGAAGCCCGCGCGGTTTTCGCGGAACAGTTTGGCGTACATGTGCATGACAATGTCATTGTCTTCGGCGTGGATCACGCCAAGCCCGCCTTTGCGCGAAAGGACCTGAAACACTTCCCAAATATCGCCGAAATCCACCATGCGGCCCTTGCGGGAAGGCGTGATATCCGTCGTGAAAATTTTCGTGGTGGCGTGGCCGGCTTCAATCGCCTCCCCCAATTGCGCAGGAATATCAGGCGGCAAATCGCCTTCCACCATGATGTGATAGGCGTAATCGCACGGGCAGCCATCGGCTTTCCAGGCTGCTTCACGTTCCGCAATGGCGCCTTCGATGGTTTTGCCATGGGTCCAGCGCACGAAATCCAGAATGCTGGTGGTGCCGCCATAAAGCGCAGCGCGGCCCACCACGGAAGCGCCCTGGGTCTGATCCAGCTTTCCATCAGGGCCGGGAATGGGCCAAAGGCAATGCGTGTGCGGGTCAATGCCGCCTGGCATGACAATACTGTCGCCCGCTTCCACCACGCGCGCACGGCCCGGTATGGTCAGACTGCCCGGCGCTGCAATGGCAACAATCTTCTCGCCCGCAATGCCGATTTCCGCCGGCCCGATGGCGTAGGGCGTAACGACGCAATTGCCCTTAATTACCAAATCCATGGCAATACCCCCACTCGGCGCATGGTTGCGCCTTCGGGGGGAAGCCTAAACCCAAAAGGCGGATTTAGGCCAATGTCGGCCTTAGCGCTGGGGCGGTGCGGTGCCCGGAACCTCGCGCGACAAGCGGGCACGATCGGTTTCGGTCACCATCACGCGATCACCGATTTGCAGGCCAAGCTCATTGGTTTGGGTAATCACCCGCTCGCCACCGGAATCCGGGCGAATGATGAATTCCATCGCTTCACCGCGCGTGGCACCTTGTTCGATGGCCGCACCAGCAGCGCCACCGGCAAGGGCGCCTACCACGCCGCCAATCGTGCGCGCGCGCCAATCACCACCAATGGTGCTGCCCACAAAGCCACCGCTGACTGCGCCGGCCGTAGCCCCAACACCACTGCGAGAACCGCTCACGGTGACAGGGCGCATGCCGATGATGGTGCCGCGATAGACAGTGCCCTGGATGCCAAGCGCTTGACGCTCGACCGAGCTATTCGTCTCAGGCGCGCAGGCAGCCATCCCGAACAGCAGCAGAATCATGGACAGGCGAAGAAGCATTGGTTTGTCTCCTGTTTCAGGGCGCCAATTTTGCAGCAATCAGGGGCAACGACAAGTTCCTGGTGGAAGGGCGACCCCATTTGATTGCTTGATTGGATGTCCTAAAACACGCCTCCATGGCGTGATCATGGCAAAAAGGCGGGGTCATGGTGCCGGCAAAAGCGCGTCCGTGCGTCCCATGAGACGATAGGCAATCAAGCCAAGCCATTCGCGGAAACCCCATTCGAATTGACCGAGCCTTTCCGGAAAAGGGGCGTCGTAAAGCGCGGCCAGGCTATGCCCGGTGCGGTAGTTTACCGGCCAGGCGATGATCCCTGGCCACCCGGCCTTGCGGAATACCCCCATGGCACGCGGCATATGGCTGGCCGAGGTGATCAACAGCCAAACCTCATCCGGTTTTGGCTGAACCAAGGCGTGTGTCAGCACCGCATTCTGATGCGTATTGCGCGCGGAGGCTTCATAAATCACGCGCGCCCCCGAAAGGCCGAGGCTTTCAAAGAATTTCCGGGCCACATCGGCTTCGGTGACGCCCCCATGCACCAGCGACCCCTGGCCGCCGGTGAAGACAATGCGCGCCTCAGGGAAACGCCGCGCGAGCGCGACTGTTTCTGTCATGCGTTCGGCTGCGCCATTGATGGCGGGGATGCCGCGTGCATCGGTGATGTTCTGATCCACCGCGCCACCCAGGACGACGATGCCATCAACATGTGCAGGCGCTTCCGCCGGGCGTGGAAAGCGATCTTCCAAAGGCAGCAGGATGACTTGGCTGATGGGTGTTGCAATCAGCAGGAAAAAGAAGGCAAGGCAGGCCAGGATCAGCCAGCGCCCGAAGCGCCACCCACGCCAGATTAGGGCAAGCCCAACGGCGCCGACCAGCAGCGCGAAGTGCCCTGGCCGCGCCGGGAACCACAGGATTTTTGAAATGATGTAGGCGATATCGGTCATGACAGAGCCCAAGAGGCGCGCGACGTGGCAAAGCAGCGCCGCGCGGGCCTGTCAAGCGAAGCGGCGGCCGGGCTAAGTCTAGCCCGGCGCTGCCCAGTCAATTACTTGCGGCTACCCTCGGCCTTGGCAGCTTCATTCACCCGCTGATCGGCAGCCAGGATCGTATTGCGCAATTCCCGCATGAAGGCGTTGCCCTTCGGCGTGCGCTGCACGAGTACCGACCGCCGATCGGATGGATCAGGCTTGCGACGCGCAAGATCATGATCACCCAAACGATCGAGGGCGCGCGTGATCGCGGGCTTGGATACATTCAGCTTTGCGGCCAGGCCGCGCACCGTATGCGGGCCATCCGAAAGATAGCTGATGAGCATCACGCCAAGTTGGCGAGAGGAAAGATCATGCGCATCGCGGCGCACGAGGGCAACGATCGTTTCCTGAAGAACCCTGATCAGATGCTCTGATCCGTTATTATTACTGGCCATGCTGGTTTTCCTTTTCATGTAACTGAGCCGGTTTATTCATTGGCCGGCATTCTTGAGGAGGCTTTTGCGGAGCGGAAATGTGTTTTCCGTGGATCAATGTCAAGAATAAGTCACATTCCTTTTTCTCCGGTAAATTTTTGCAACATTTTGAAGGTGGCGCGCGCGGATTGCGCCTCACCGCCCTCGGGCCGACCGGGGCGCGCGGCATCGTTCCAGGCATAGACATCAAGATGTGCCCAGGCTTGCCCTTCCGGCACGAAGCGACGCAGAAACAAAGCCGCGGTTACCGCGCCTGCCATGGGTTTCTGCGAAACATTGGACAGATCAGCGAAGGGGCTATCCAGCCAGGCATCATAGCCATCATGCAAGGGCAGCCGCCACAGCGGGTCTTGCACGGCGTTCCCGGCGCGCAAAAGCCCGTCAGCCAGCGCATCATCATTGCTGAAAAGCGCAGGTAAATCAGGGCCAAGCGCAACACGCGCCGCGCCGGTCAGTGTAGCAGCATCAAGGATCATTGCGGGCTTCTGCTCTGTTGCAAATTGTAACAAGTCACACAGCACCAACCTTCCTTCCGCATCCGTATTGCCGATTTCAACGCGCAGACCCTTGCGCGTGCGCAAAACATCCATGGGCCGCATGGCATGGCCTGAAACGGCATTCTCCACAGCGCCAATCAGGACCAGAAGGCGGATCGGCAATCGCGCCCGCATCACCATTTCAGCCACGGCCAGCATCACCGCCGCGCCGCCCATATCCTTCTTCATGCGCAGCATGGCGGAAGATGGCTTGATATCGAGCCCGCCGGTATCAAAACAGACCCCCTTGCCACACAGCGCGATCAGCGGACCTTGGGCATCGCCTTCCCAGCGCAGTAGCGCAAGATGAGGCGCGCGGGGACTGCCCGCGCCAACCGCCGCCATGCAAGGAAAGCCATCCGACAAAGCCTGGCCCGCGATGATTTCCGCACGCCCACCATGACGCTGAGCCATTCCTGCCGCGGCTTCCGCCAATTGCTGCGGGCCCAATTCGGCTGCCGGCATGTTGATCAGATCGCGTGCGGCGCAGATGGCTTCCGCAATCATTATTGATTCTTCGCAGCCATTCGGCATCAGCAATTCAGCTGGAAGGCGATCATGATGCTTGTGACGCAACCAACGATAGGCGCCCAAATGCCAGCCGAGAACAGCCTGAGCAGGATCGGGCAGGCCACCCGCAAGGTGCCAGCGGCTTCCGGCCGGCAGTGCCCACGCAGCACCGCCGAAATGCCAAGGCGAAGCGTCCTTCCCGATACCAATTGCAGCGCCTGCCAATCCATTCTCATTCGGTAACAACGCAATTTCTCCGGGCTTTGCCGCAAAGCCGGAAGCGCGCAGAAACGCGGCGGCGGCGCCTGGAAGCGTGGCGAGAAAAGCCGGCACATCAGCCGCGTATACGGCGTGCAAGGGCAGGGATGTGACGCCTTCTGCGGGTTTGGCCTCTGCCATTACATTCTCCATCTCCGATCCCGCCAAAATGCGTCAATTGACGGCATCGGCAATCTGCGCCTTCCCGATCAAAACATCAAATCAGGACACCACTGATATGAATTTGATGTATACTGTTGCGGGAAAAAAATAATGAAATGCCCATGACGTTCTGCTGGAATGCTTGCACGCCAAAAGGCAGGTGCTGGCGTTGAAAAAACCTACCCGACGCTTTCCTCGCGCAGAATTTCCAATTCCAGCCAGCGCGACTCCGCCTGCTGCAAGGCCGCTTGCGCCGCGCCCAAAGCGCTCGTCGCCTTGGCAAAGCCGGTCGCATCGCGCGCATAAAACGCCGGATCGGCGATGCGTTTTTCAAGTGCGGCTATTTCCGCCCCAAGCTTTTCCATCTTCGCCGGCAGGGTTTTCAATTCATGCTGCTCCACCGCGCCCAGGCCCTTCTTGCGCGGCGCTGGTTTGGCGGGCGGGGACGCTGCCTCACGCTTCGGTGCCGGCGCTGCCTTCTCCGCCGCCCGCGCCCTTACGCCATGGCCGCGCTGCGCCACCATATCGCTATAGCCACCAGCATATTCCTGCCAGCGCCCAGCTTCTTCAAAGGCAATGACGCTGGTGACACAACGATCCAGGAAATCGCGATCATGGCTCACCAGCAAAACCGTGCCAGCGTATTCCGCAATCAATTCCTGCAACAGATCCAGCGTTTCAAGATCAAGATCATTGGTCGGTTCATCCAGCACCAGCAGATTGGAAGGCTTGGCGAAGGCGCGTGCCAGCATCAGCCGGCCGCGTTCTCCGCCAGAAAGCGCGCCGAGCGGCGTGCGCGCCTGTTCCGGCGTGAATAGAAAATCCTTCATATAGCTTAGCACATGGCGCGGCGCGCTGCCCACATGCACCATATCGCCGCGCCCTTCGGTGAGCGCTTCCGCCAGCGTCACGGCGGGATCAAGCGCCGCGCGGCGCTGATCCAGCCCCACCATTTCAATCCCAGCGCCGAGCAAGACCTGCCCCGCATCCGGCGTCAGCGTGCCGATCAGCATATTGAGCAAGGTGGTTTTGCCCGCGCCATTGGGCCCCAAAATACCCACGCGATCACCGCGCATGATGCGCGTGGAAAACCCTGTGACGATCGGGCGTTCGCCATAGGCTTTGCTGATATTATCAACGGCAATCACCAGATTGCCGGAAGCACCGGCCTCGGTCGCTGCCATGCTGACGCGGCCCGGTGCTGTGGTGCGTTCCCGCCTGCGGGCGCGCAAAGTTTGCAGATTCTCCAACCGTCGCACATTGCGCTTGCGTCGCGCGGTCACGCCATAGCGCAGCCAATGTTCTTCGCGGACGATTTTGCGCGCCAGCTTATGCGCATCGCGTTCTTCTTCTTCCAGCACCTGGTCGCGCCAGCCCTCAAAAGCGCCAAAGCCCTGTTCCAGGCGGCGCGTGGTGCCGCGATCCAGCCAGACCATGGCGCGGGAGAGGCTTTCCAGAAAGCGCCGATCATGGCTGATCAGCACCAGCGCGGCGCTACTGGCCGCAAGCTCCGCCTCCAGCCATTCAATCGCCGGCAGATCGAGGTGATTGGTCGGTTCATCCAAGAGCAAAATATCGGGTGAGGGCGCCAAAGCGCGCGCCAGCGCCGCGCGCCGCGCCTCTCCACCTGAAAGCGCGGTAGGCGTTTCCGCACCACCCAGCCCCAGGCTTTCCAGCAAATAGCGGGCGCGATGCGCATCATCCGCCGGGCCAAGCCCCGCTTCGACATAGGACATCACATCAGCAAAACCAGACAGGTCCGGCTCCTGCTCCAGCACGCGCAGCGTCACGCCCGGTTGCAGAAAGCGCGTGCCAGCTTCCGGTTCAATCAGCCCGGCTGCAATCTTAAGCAGCGTTGACTTACCCGAGCCATTCCGCCCGACCAGCGCCAGCCTTTCCCCAGGGGCCACAGAAAGCGAAGCGCCATCCAATAGCCGCGTGGTGCCAAAGCCCAGGCGGATATCCTGCAACAATAAAATCGGTGGCGCAGCCATCTTCTACCCCGCAAAGGGGTCGCGCATCATGATCGTGTCGTCACGCTCAGGGCTGGTGGAAAGCAGCACCACGGGGGCTTCTACCAATTCCTCAATCCGACGAATATATTTCACTGCCTCCGCCGGCAATTCGGCGTAGGAACGGGCACCGCGCGTGGTGCCTGGCCAGCCTGGCATCACCTCAAAAATCGGTTCCGCCGCAGCTTGCGCGCGCTGCCCGGTGGGTAGGCGCTTCATCATTTGGCCATTCACCCGATAGCCCGTGCAGATCTTCAATTCAGCCAAGCCATCCAGCACATCAAGCTTGGTCAGCACCAGGCCCTGCACGCCGCCCACCTTCACCGCCTGGCGCACCATGCAGGCATCAAACCAACCGCAGCGACGCGCACGGCCCGTGACGGTGCCGAATTCATGGCCGCGTTCACCCAGGCGCTTGCCGATGTCATCATGCAATTCACTCGGGAAAGGGCCGGAACCCACGCGCGTGGAATAAGCCTTGGCAATGCCCAGCACGAAGCCAATCGCATCCGGCCCAATACCTCCGCCGGCGGCGGCATTGCCCGCAACCGTATTGCTGCTGGTCACGTAAGGATAGGTGCCGTGATCAACATCCAGCATCACCGCCTGCGCACCTTCAAACAGCACGCGCTTGCCGGTGATGCGTGCCTCATCCAGCCTTTCCCAAACGGCCTCGGCAAAGGGCAGCAGCTTCGGCGCCAGCGCCAGCAAATTATCCAGCAACGCCTGCTTTTCGAATTCCGGCGCGCCAAGCCCGCGCAGCAGCGTATTGTGATGGCGCAGCAATTCATCCAGCTTGTCGGAAAGCGTTTCCGGCTCCGCCAGGTCACAAAGACGAATCGCGCGCCGCGCCACCTTGTCTTCATAAGCGGGGCCAATGCCGCGCCCGGTGGTGCCAATTTTCGCATCGCCCCGCGCCGCTTCGCGCGCCTTATCAAGCGCAGGATGCAGCGGCAGGATCAGCGGCACATTATCCGCGATGCGCAAATTCACGCGCGTCACGGAAAGCCCCTGCGCTGTCACTTTCGCGATTTCAGAAAGCAGTGCTTCGGGGTCCAGCACCACGCCATTGCCGATAATGCCAAGCTTGCCGCGCACCACGCCTGAAGGCAGCAGCGAAAGCTTATAGGTCTGATCACCCACCACCAGCGTATGGCCGGCATTATGCCCGCCCTGGAAGCGCACCACGATATCCGCGCGGGAGGCAAGCCAATCAACAACCTTGCCCTTGCCTTCATCGCCCCATTGGGCACCGATCACGGCGACATTGGCCATGGTTTCAACCTTTCCGAGGCAGCGCCACAGCGCGCCCTTCCTGAAGTGAATGGGTGCAGCGGAGCGATTCGGCCGTATCCGATGCCGATAAAGCCGCCACCGTAACAAAACCCTGAGCGCGAAAGCCCGCACCATCGGCGCCAAGCGGGATGAAAAGCCGCGCCGGTTCTGCCCCGCGAGGTGCCGCGCGCAAAACGGCATCGGGGTAGAGCGTCATGCCTGTCGCGGGTTCGCCATTGTGGGAAACATAACGCCCCCCGCGGGCCAATTCCCCGCCAGGCGCGGGGCCGTAAAGTGTGAAGGCAACGCCCGTATGATAGCGAAAGCCGCGAAACTCCACGGGGTCAAGCGTGATGCTGAGCCCCGGCGCACGGCGCGCAATGGCGGCAATCACCGCCGCCGCTGCCTGTGCCAAGGCGCGCCCGGCAGGGGGCAAATCCGCCTGCTGCAAGGCGGCCAGCGCGGCGCGCGCAGGCCCGGAAGCGGCCATCAATGCGGGCAGGCAGCGCAGCATCGGCGCCCCGGAATCGCGCACCGCCGCTTCAACCGCCGCACTATCCTTGCGGTCCAGCGCGCGGGCCAGGCTGGCGCGCAAAGCCGGCGCCAGTGCCGCCGCATCAAGCAAGGCGGGCGTGAGACTCGGCAAAGTCACATCCAGGCTGACGGGTGCGACGCCAATCGCCGCCAGTGCTTCCACGGCCACAATCGCCACTTCGGCATCGGCTTCAATGGCATCGCTGCCAATAACTTCAATCCCGGCCTGAGGAAGCTGGCGTTCGGGCGCCAATTGCGTGCCGCGCACACGCAGCACCTGACCCGCATAACAAAGCCGCAAGGGCCGCGGTTCCGCCGCCAAACGAGTCGCGGCAATGCGCGCCACCTGCGGCGTTGTATCGGCGCGCAGCCCCATCATGCGTTGGCTGACGGGGTCCATCAGGCGGAAGGTCTGGTCGGCAACTGCGGCGCCCGAACCGGTCAGCAGGCTGTCTTCAAATTCCAGAAGCGGCGGTTTGACGCGTTCATAGCCATGCTGCGCGAAGGCGGCCATCATGGCTTCCACCAAGGCGGCTTCCCGCGCCGCATCTGGCGGCAGCAGATCGGCAAAGCCGGCGGGCAGCAGGGCGGGATTGGGCAAATCTTCGGTCATGAACAAGGGCAGGGTTTGGCAGGGGCGGCGCGGCTCGGCAAGCCCCGCCCCTCACCTCAGCCTGATCGAGTGAAATTGTTTCCGCGATCAGGGATCAGCCTTTCCGCATGGCCATGGCCGGCACCGGTCAGATACGCATAAAGCTGATGCGCGCCCTCATAGGTCATTTCAATGCCGATCCAGGCAATCAGCGCGACACCGGCATAGGCAATCCAGCGGAAACGGGCGAGCAGCCGGGCGATGATGGAAGCCGCCACCCCCATCAGGATGATGGAAACGCCAAGCCCCAGGATCAGCATGGGCAGATTGCCGCGCGCAATACCCGCAATGGCCAGCACATTGTCGAGCGACATGGACACATCCGCGATCACAATCTGCTTCAGCGCGGACGCCATGGTCTTGCCGCCGGCGCCGTCCTCATGGCCCTCCGGGTCGTCTTCCTCGGCCTTTTCCTCGCGCAATTCCTTGAAGAAGCCATAGGCGATCCACAGCAGCAAAAGCCCGCCAATCAGCAATAGCCCCGGCACTTCCAGCAGGTAGACCGCGAAGATGGAAAAGATTACGCGCAGCACAGTGGCGAAGATCATGCCGAACAGGATGGCGCGGGAACGTTGCGCGGCGGGCAGGCCGGCTGCCGCCAGGCCGATCAACACCGCATTGTCGCCGGAAAGGACGATATTGGCGAACATGATCTGGCCAAACGTGGCCAGATTGAAGTTTTCCAGAATAGACGAAAAATCCATCATAACGCTCCGGCAAAGTACGCCCGACGCGGCGCATAAGGGCTATGCGCCGCCCTGACCTACCCCGGCGGGGGAAACAGTAACGAGGTTACCGCAGGGCGTGAAGCCCCGCCGATCAGCCATGGGCGGCAGATGACCCGCGCCGGGCCTGCCGCACCAGATCGGCCACAAAGGCTGCAATGCCCGTATAGACAATCAGTTGCAGGAAGGTGACACCCACCCAAAGCCAGACCGGGAAGACCCCCGGCAGGGCCAGGAAGCCAAGCGGCAGGAAAAGATAAGCATAAGCCTCGGCCACCTGCTGCGTAACCTGCTGCGTGCCCTCATAAATCATCTGGCCGGCCACATAAAGAATGATGAACAGCCCGACCCAGGCAATCCAGCGATGCTTATCAAGCAGGCGCGCAATGAAGGTTGCCGCAACCCCCATCAGCACCACGGAAACCGCAAGCCCAATAATCAGGATATAGGGGTGGTCTTTGGCCGCCCCGGCCACCGCCAGCACGTTATCAAGCGACATGGATACGTCAGCGACCAGAATCTGCGTAATAGCCTGACGCAGCGTCTTTTTCGGCGCGCCCGGGGTGGCACCGTTCTCCAGCGCTTCCACCCCCTCATGCTGTTCGGTAATGCTCGTATCACCATGGCTGCCGCCGTCGCGCAATTCGCGATACATTTTCCAGCAGACCCAAAGCAGCAAAACGCCACCCGCCAGCACAATTCCCACAATTTGCAGCAATTGCACGGTGATGGACGCAAAGCCGATACGCATCAGCGTCGCGGCGATAATGCCCCAGAAAATCGCTTTTTTCCGCTGTTCAGCCGGCAGCCCCGCCGCCGCCATGCCCACCACGATGGCATTATCGCCCGCGAGCACAACGTCAATGAACAGAACCAGCATAAGTGGTTGCAGCCAGTCAGGGAACATTTCCAGCATTTTGGTTTTTTCCGGCGTGAGTTGCTTACTGTTACATTCCCAATAGCGAGGCCTTGGCCGGGCCGCAAGCCGGGCCTCCTGCTTGCCTTGCCGGGCTTATGGGGCCAGAGAGAAAGGCCTGTCCGGAGTCGTTGCCATGGTCCCGCGCTATTCCCGCCCGCAAATGGAAGCCATCTGGGCCCCCGCCAATCGCTTTCGCATCTGGTTCGAGATCGAGGCCCTGGCGGCTGAGGAAATGGGCCGAATCGGCACCATCCCGGCTGAAGCGGCCCAGCTCATCCGCGAAAAGGGTGCGCCGCGCGCTGCTGGCATCACCGATGCCGATATCGCCCGAATCGACGATATCGAACGGGTTACGCGCCATGATGTGATCGCCTTCCTGACCTGGATGGGGGAAGGCATCGGCCCGGAAGCCCGCTTCATGCATCAGGGCATGACATCTTCCGATGTGCTGGATACCTGCCTTGCCGTGCAAATGACCCAGGCGGCGGATTTGCTGATCGCCGATCTGGATGCGCTGCTGGCCGCACTGAAGGCGCGTGCGCTGGAGCATAAATTCACGCCGACCATTGGCCGCAGCCACGGCATCCATGCCGAGCCCACCACTTTCGGCCTTAAGCTTGCCGGGCATTACGCCGAATTCGCCCGCAACCGGGCGCGCCTGGTGGCAGCACGCGCCGAAGTCGCGACCTGCGCGATTTCCGGCCCGGTTGGCACCTTTGCCAGCGTTGACCCGCGTGTGGAGGCGTTTGTCGCTGGTAAGCTGGGGTTGGCGGTGGAACCCGTTTCAACCCAAGTCATCCCGCGCGACCGTCACGCTGCCTTCTTTGCAGCCCTTGCCGTGGTGGCAAGCGGGATTGAACGGCTGGCGACCGAAGTGCGCCATTTGCAGCGCAGCGAAGTGCGCGAGGCCGAGGAGTTTTTCCATGCCGGGCAGAAGGGTTCTTCCGCCATGCCGCATAAGCGCAACCCGGTGCTCAGTGAAAACCTGACCGGGCTCGCGCGGCTGGTGCGCGGCTATGTGGTGCCGGCTTTGGAGAATGTGGCGCTTTGGCATGAACGCGATATCAGCCATTCATCGGTGGAACGCGTGATCGGCCCGGATGCGACGATTGCGCTGGATTTCGCGCTGATGCGCCTGACCGGCATGATGGAAAAGCTCACCATCTATCCCGCCCGCATGCAGGCGAATCTGGAAAGCCTGGGCGGCGTGGTGCATAGCCAAAAGGTGCTGCTCGCACTGACCCAGGCGGGCATGAGCCGAGAGGGTGCCTATGCCACCGTGCAGCGCTGCGCCATGGCCACTTGGCAGGCTTTGGGCAGCGCGGGGGCCAAGGATTTCCGCACCAATCTTTTGGAAGATGCCGGTGTGGCGGCGTTGATGGATGGCGCGGCATTGGATCGCGCCATGGATCCGGCGCGCGATTTTGGCCATGTGGAGACCATTTTCGCGCGCGTTTTTGGAAGTTAAGCGTTAAAAGCTCAGCGGCGTCGCGCGCACCACCAGGGGCAGGCGCCGCACTTCGGCCAAAACCGCTTCCGGCATGGGCGCATCCAGCCCGACCAGGCAGATCGCATCCCCCCCAGGCGCGGCGCGGCCCAGATGCAGCGTGCCGATATTGATGCCCGCTTCCGCCAGCGCCGTGCCGAAACGCCCGATAAAGCCCGGCTTATCCTGATTGGTCACATAAAGCATATGCGGCGCGAAATCGGCTTCCACCGCAATGCCCTTGATCGCGACCAAACGCGGCTTGTTTTCCGCCAACAAAGTCCCCGCGATGGAACGCTGCCCCTGATTGGTGGTGACGGTGATGGTGAGCAGGGTTTGATATTCGCCCCGCCGTTCCATGATGGTTTCCGCCACGTCAATGCCGCGTTCCTTCGCCAGCACCGGCGCATTCACCATATTCACCGCGCCCATTTGCGGCGTCAGCACGCCAGCCAGCGCGGCGGCGGTCAGCGGGCGGCGGTTCAGTTCCGCCGCATGGCCTTCATATTCAATGCGGATCGCCTTGATCGCATCATCCTGCCCAGCCGAAAGCTGCCCCGCCATGGAACCAAGCAAACGCGCCAATTCCATATAGGGTTTTAATCGCGGCGCTTCTTCCGCTGTCACGCTCGGCATATTGATGGCGTTGGAAACCGCGCCGCTCAGCAGGAAATCCGACATTTGTTCGGCGACTTGCAGCGCCACATTCTCCTGCGCCTCATTCGTGGCCGCGCCCAGATGCGGGGTGCAAACCACATTTTCCAAACCGAAAAGCGGGCTATCGGTTGCGGGCTCAACCTCAAACACATCCAAGGCCGCACCGGCCAGATGGCCTGATTGCAGTGCCTCCGCCAAAGCCACCTCATCCACCAAGCCGCCGCGCGCGCAATTGATCAGCCGCGCGCCCTTTTTCATGCGCGCGATATTCTCGCGCGAGAGGATATTGCGCGTCTGTTCCGTCATCGGTGCATGGAGTGTGATGAAATCAGCGCGTGCCAGCAATTCGGAAAGCTCCACCTTCTCCACGCCGATTTCAACGGCGCGTTTTTCCGAAAGGAAGGGATCGAAGGCAATCACCTTCATCCTGAGCCCATTGGCGCGGTCTGCGACAATACCGCCGATATTGCCGCAGCCGATCAGGCCGAGGGTTTTGGCAAAAAGCTCCACCCCCATGAAGCGGTTCTTTTCCCATTTGCCCGCCTTGGTGGAGGCCGAGGCTTCCGGCAATTGCCGCGCCAAGGCGAACATCATCGCAATGGCGTGTTCGGCGGTGGTAATGGCATTGCCGAAGGGCGTATTCATCACCACAACACCGCGCGCGGTGGCGCTCGTGACATCCACATTATCCACGCCAATGCCGGCACGCCCCACCACTTTCAATCGCGGCGCGGCTTCCAAAACTTCGCGCGTCACCTTGGTGGCGGATCGCACGGCAAGGCCATCATAATCGCCGATGATGGCGCGAAGTTCGGCGGGCGTCAGGCCGGGTTTGACATCGGCTTCAATGCCGCGCTCACGAAAAATCGC
>JADCGG010000180.1 GCA_020249125.1 Roseomonas sp.
GTTCACAAAGGTTCACACAACCCGCTCTATGTTGTTGTTTTTCGAGCATCTTCACGCGTTCAGATGATTCCTTCTGAACGCGATCTGCTCTGGGCTGCCGGGAGCCAAGGATGAACGCTGGGCTCCCAAAAAACGCAACTCAAGCCCGTCTCTAGCCTTCACCCCGGCGATAGCGCAGGGATGCACATCATCTGCGGGGGGTGCCGCCCATCACCACCAAAACCGCTACCAACCCGCAAAGCCCGGCCATGGCCCAGAAAATCCCGGCCCCCAGCGCGGCATAGCCAGGCCCAGACGCCAAGGTCAGCAGCGTCGTCATGGCCCCAACGGCTGCCCCCAGCAGGGTCTGCGCCGTGCCCCCCAGGCTGCCGGGCACGCGTTCCTGCAATAGCTTGATTGCCGCCAGATGCATGGCGCCGAAAGTCAGCGCATGCAGCGCCTGCGCGAAAACAATTGGCGGCAGGCTTTCGCTGATCGCCATGATCGGCCAGCGCAGCACGCCCGCCCCAGCGGCAAGCATGATCAACCCGCGCACGCCAAGCCGTTCGACCAGGCCGCGCCCCCACAGAAACAGCGCCACCTCCGCCACCACGCCCCAGGCCCAAAGCAGACCAATCACCCCGGCGCTGAAGCCCAATGCCTGCCAATGGATGGACCCAAACGCGTAATAGGCCGCGTGGCTGCCCTGCATCAGCGCCGCAATCAGCATCAGGCGCCTGAGCCATGGCAGCGCCAGCGCCGCGCGAAAGCCGCTTGCGCTGCCGCGCCCAAAACCCTCAGCGCGCGGCAGCAGAAGAACGGCCGCTGCGCCAAGGCCGAGCATGGCGGCGATCAGCCAGGCGGCGCTGCCCGCCCCCAGCACACCCACCAGCGCGCCGGCCAGCACAGCAGCCAGGATGTAGCTTGCCGAACCAGCCGCCCGGGCGCGGCCATAATCAAAGCCGGGCGGCTCCCGCGCCGCGCGCAAGGCCATCGCGTCAGCAAGTGCGGTGGTGGGCGCGAGCGCCGCCGCCAGCGCCAGATTCACCAGCAGCAGCGCCCAAAACCCAGCCGCAAGCCCAAAGCCCACCGCGAAAAGCGCCGCCGCGCCGGTGCAGCAAATCAGCACGAGCCGCGGATCTCCCAGCCAATCCGCAACGCGCCCCAAAAGTGGCCCCGCCAGCAATTTCAGCGCGCTACCGGCGGCTAAAACCGTGCCCAGATCAGCCGGCGTCAGCCCGCGCCCCAGCAAAAGCGGCGGCAGGAAGGGCATCATCACGCCAAAGGCCGCGAATTGCGCGGCATAGATCAGGGCGAAGCGGGTGGCGGGTTTCATCACAGGCCCGCCACCCTGCCCGCTGCCGCCACCATGGACAAGCGCGCCGCATCATGCCACGGAGCGTCGCGTTTTTCTTTCTTGGACATTGACCCCCGCATGTTCGAACCAAGGGTTCGCGCCATTCTCGGCCCGACCAATACCGGCAAGACCCACCTCGCGATCGAGCGGATGCTCGCCCATGCCTCGGGCAGTATCGGCTTTCCGCTCAGGCTGCTGGCGCGTGAAAACTATGATCGCATGGTGGCGATGAAGGGTGAGCGCTTCGTCGCCCTGATCACCGGCGAGGAAAAGATCGTGCCGCCAGAGGCGAAGTATTTCGCCTGCACGGTGGAAGCCATGCCTTTGGATCGCCCGGTGGAATTCCTCGCCGTGGATGAAATCCAGCTTTGCGCGGACCCGGATCGCGGCCATGTCTTCACGGACCGGCTGCTGAATGCACGCGGCATGGTGGAAACCATGTTCCTGGGGGCGGAGACCATCGCACCCTTGCTCCGCCGCCTGATTCCGCGCGCGGAAATCGAAACCCGCGCGCGGCTATCGCAACTGACTTACGCCGGCCCTGCCAAGCTGTCGCGCCTGCCGGCACGTTCTGCCATCGTCGCCTTCAGCGCGCAGGAAGTCTACGCCATTGCCGAAGCGGTGCGCCGCCGGCGCGGTGGCTGCGCGGTGGTGATGGGCAGGCTTTCGCCGCGCACCCGCAATGCGCAAGTGGCACTGTATCAAAACCGGGAAGTGGATTTCCTGGTGGCGACAGATGCGATTGGCATGGGCCTCAATATGGATGTGGACCATGTGGCACTTGCCGCGCTCAATAAGTTTGACGGCCATCAGCCGCGTGCGCTGACGGCACAGGAAATCGCGCAAATCGCCGGTCGCGCCGGGCGCGGCATGCGCGATGGCACTTTCGGCACCACGGCGGATGCGCCGGTGCTGGATGATGAGATCATCACCCAAATCGAAACCCATGCCTTTGAACCGCTGAAGACCTTGGCGTGGCGCAATGCCGATCTGGATTTCTCCTCGGTCGAGACTTTGCTTGATTCGCTTGGCGCGCCGGCGCCGCAGCCGGGTCTCGCCAAGGGCCATGATGCGGTGGACCATATCACGCTTTCCATGCTGGTGCGGGAAGAAGAAATCCGCGGCCTGGCTGATACCGCGTCGCGCGTGCGGCTATTGTGGGAAGCCTGCCAGGTGCCGGATTTCCGCAAGCTGGCCGATGATAGCCACACGCGGCTTTGTGCGCGCATTTTCACGCATCTGGCGCGTGAAGGCCGCCTGCCGCGCGATTGGGTGGCGTCATCGCTGGCGCAGCTTGGCATGGCGGAAGGTGATCTTGATACGCTGATGGCGCGGCTCTCGGCCATTCGCGTCTGGTCCTATATCGCCGCACGCGCTGATTGGCTGGATGATGCGGCGGGCCTGCAGGCCGATGCGCGGCGCGTTGAAGACATGGTCTCGGACGCGTTGCATGAAAGCCTTACCGCGCGCTTTGTGGACCGCCGCGCCGCACATCTGATCCGCGCGCTTGATGAAAGCGATGAGGAATTGCTCTCCGCCGTCACGCGCCGCGGCGAAGTGGTGGTGGAAGGCCATCCGGTTGGCCATGTGAAGGGCTTCCTGTTCGAACCAGATGCCGCGGCGGTGAAGGAAGAAGAACGCCGCGTGGTGCTGCGTGCCGCGCGCCGCGCGCTTGGCGCCGAAATCCCGCGCCGTGTTGCCATGCTGGAAACCGCGAAGGATGAGGCTTTCGCACTCACGCCGCAGCACGCTGTCACCTGGGCCTATTCCCATGCGCCGAATATGCCCGCAGGGCTTGGCGATATCGCGGAAGTGGCGAAGCTGAAGGCGGGTTCCGAACCCGGCAAGCCGCAGATTGAAGTGCTGACCTCGGAATTTTTGGATGGTGCGCAGCGTGAACGCATCCGCGCGCGGCTTGCCACCTGGATCGAAGCCTTGGTGAAGCGCGACCTGGGCGCGATTTTCACGGCTGAGGAAAAGGCGGCGGAAGACAATACGCTGCGCGGCCCGGCCTTTCGGCTGCGGGAAGAACTGGGTCTGGCCATGGGCGCGACGGATGGGGAGATTCGCCCCGATCTGCGCCAGAAGCTGAAGGCGATTGGCATTCGCGCCGGGCGTTACGCGCTTTACGTGCCGGAAGTGCTGAAGCCGCGCGCCATGGCGTTGCGTGCGCAGCTTTGGTCTTTGCTGCGCGGCATTGAAACGCCGAAGCTGCCATCCGGCGGCCTGATCGCGGTGGCGCCGCCCGCCGATTGGCCGCGCGGATTTGCCGAGACCATGGGCTGGCTTCCCGCCGGCCCCGTTTTGCTGCGGCTTGATGTGGCGGAACGCATCGCCGGCGAATTGGGCCATCTGACGCGCAAGGCGCCCGCGCTTTTGCCCGGTGATCTGGCCAGTCGCCTAGGCATCAAGGGCGAGAATCTGGCCCCGGTTTTGGAAGCCATGGGCTTCCGGCTGCTCCCGGCGGAAACGCTTGATGAGAAAAACTTCGGCCCACCCGCCCCGGCGCGAATCGGCCAGCAGCGCGCCCCGCGCTTTGAACCGCGTCAGCATCAGGCCCCCCGCCGAGATGACCGGCGCCCAGATCGCCGTGGTCCGCGGCCGGATCAGCGCCGGCAGGAAGATAAGCCAGCGGAAGGTGCCACACCCGATCAGGCGCCGCCCGACCAGCAGCGCCCGGAACGCCGGCCCGATCAACGCCCGGATCGCCGCCCCAAGCCCGAAGGCGGGCAGCAGCAACAGGAGCAGCGCCAGCATTATGGCCAGAAGGGCGGCAATGACCGCCCGCGTGGCCCGCGCCCGCCGCGCGAAGACCGTGTGGCCCTGCCGCCCATGCCGCGCCCCGATAGCCCTTTTGCGGTGCTCGCCGCGTTGAAGCTCAAGAAGGATTGAACAACGCGCCGTGGCGGCTGAAGCGGAAGGGCGGGATTACCAGCGGCTGGATGCCTGGCTCTGGTGCGCGCGCTTTCGCAAGACGCGGGCGGAATGCGCGCGGCAGGTGGAAAAGGGTGTGTTGCGGATCAATCGGCAGCCAACCGATAAGCCCCATGCCAAGCTTCGCCCCGGCGATGTTTTGACGCTTGCACTGGGGCAGGGGGCTTTGGGGCAGATCATCCTCTGGCGCGTGCTTGCCCTGGCGGAACGGCGCGGCCCGGCCAGTGAGGCACAGACGCTGTATGAGGTCCTTACCTGACGCAGAATAGATATGCGTCAGGCCACCTTGTCTAATTTCCTGTCTGCCGCCATTTTGGGCGCGGTTTTGGACAGGCTCAGCACCAGGGAATCGCGCCAGTGACCTATGTCGTCACCGAAAATTGCATCAACTGCAAATATATGGACTGTGTGGAGGTCTGTCCGGTGGACTGCTTCTATGTCGGCGAAAACATGCTGGTGATCCATCCGGATGAATGCATTGATTGCGGCGTCTGCGAACCGGAATGCCCCGCTGAGGCCATCCTGCCCGATAGCGACGACAAGGCGACCCCCTGGGTGGAGCTGAACCGGGATTATGCCCAGCAATGGCCCAATATCACCCGCAAGGGCGAAGCGCCGGCGGATGCGGATGAGTGGAAGGACAAGCCGGGCAAGCAGGCGCTGCTCAGCCCCAACCCCGGCAAGCCCTGAGCGGTTTTTCGCCGCAAATCGGCAAATATGTGGCCGCAACGGTCATGAATCCCCGCCCAATGGCCAATTGGGCGGGTGACCCCAAGCGTTTTTTGTGTTAAAAACAGTCTTCGTCATGTCCAGCACTGGTCCTGCCCAGGTGTCTGCCGGGGGTGATGGTCTGCATTCTCGACCGGGTCGAACTGGCCCGGATTCCGCGTTGGGAGTCCTTTTCTCATGACACGCAAGCCAGTGTCCAAGGCGTCCGCCAAGGGCAACGCCAAGCCGGCCCGTGCCACGGCCAAGAAGCCGGCCAGCAAGGCGAAATCGGCGGCAAAGCCGGCCGCCAAGAAATCCTCCGCCAAGGCAAAGGCGACCACGAAGCCCAATAAGAAGGTGGCGCCGAAACCTGTGAAGAAGCCTGTTGCGAAAAGCGTTGCCAAGCCTGCTGCCAAGCCGGCGACGAAATCTGCTGCGAAGCCTGTAGCCAAGCCGGTGCCCAAGCCTGCCAGCAAGCCCGCCGCGAAGCCGGCCCCCAAGGCCGCTGCCAAGCCTGCGCCCAAGCCGGCCGCCAAGCCCGCCGCGAAGCCGGCCCCCAAGGCCCCCCAGAAGCCTACCGCCCCTGCGGCAAAGGCCATGCCAAAGGCGTCGCCGCCCACCAACAAGCCCGCGGCGCCCGCCAAGGTTGAAACGCTGGTCGCAAAGCCAGCAGTGTCTGCCAAGCCCGCGGCACCCCACGCCGCTGAAGCACCCGCCAAGCCTGCGGCGCCCAATCCTGCCGCTGCCGCAGCGCATGAGGCTCCGCCCGCGCCCGCCAAGCCTGCCCGCAAATCCAAGGCCAAGCCTGCCCCTGCGGTCGAAGCCAAGCCAGAACCGGCATCCCCGGCCCCTGGCTTGCGGGAAGCGCCAAGCCCGGCACCCGTGGTACCAGAGCCGCCGCCCAAGCCCGCGCTGATCCAGGCGCCGGCGGTGGCCATGGTCACCCCGCCAGCCCCCGCGCCGGCACCGCGCCCGGCGCCGCCGCCCAGTATTTCGCCGCTTTCTCCGCCGCCACCCACCATGCGCCCGAATGTTCAATTGGGGATGCGCCCGCCGGGCGGTGGCCCGCCTCGTCCTGGAATGCCGATGTCGTCTTCGCCCAAACCACCCGCCGCCCCGAAACAGGAATTCAAGACGGGCGATTATGTTGTCTATCCAACGCATGGCGTCGGCACGGTGCAGGGCATCCGCACGGTGGAAGCTGCCGGCTATTCCCTCCAGGTCATTGAAGTGACCTTTGAGGAAAACCGCATGAAGCTGAGCGTGCCGGTGAACAAGGCCTCATCCTCGGGCCTGCGCAAGCTGTGCACGACGGAAAGCTTCCAGCCGGCCATGGATACGCTGAAGGGCCGCGCGCGCATCAAGCGTACCATGTGGTCCCGCCGCGCCCAGGAATATGAGGCGAAGATCAATTCGGGCGATCCGGTACAGATTGCCGAAGTGGTGCGCGACCTGTTCCGCAATGCCGGCCAGCCCGACCAATCCTTCAGCGAACGCCAGATCTATGAATTGGCGCTGGACCGCCTGGCGGCCGAAGCCGCAGCGATTGACCGCTGCGACAAGGCGACCGCGATCGAAAAGCTGATTGTGGTGCTCCGTTCCGGCGCTGCTGGGTCGCGCGAGTCAGCTTCCAAGGAAGCGCCCGCTCCGGCCGCTGAGGCGCAATTGCCGGAACAATAAATCGCTTCAGCCTATCACATTCGGACGGCGTGACCCCCCAAAACGGGTCGCGCCGTTATAGCATCGCCAAAGGCCGCTTGCGCCGCGGCGGCGGGAAGGCCTCATCCAGCGCCGCGATATCGTCAGGGCTGAGGGTAATCTCTCGCGCTGCGGCGTTTTCCCGCACATGGGCAAGCTTCGCGGCCTTGGGGATGCTCACCACGCCAGGCTGGCGCAACGTCCAGGCAATGGCGATTTGGGCTGGGCTTTTGCCGTGCCGCGCCGCAACACTCACCAGCGCAGGGTTGCGCAGCATCCGCCCGCCCTGCCCCACGGGTGAATAGGCCATCACCGGCAGGGCACGCCCAGCGCAAAAGGGCAGCAGATCAAATTCGGCGCCGCGATGTTCCAGGCTGTAAAGCACCTGATCCGTCGCGCAATCGGCAAGTGCAGCGCCCAATTCTTCCAGATCATCCTGATCCAGATTGGAAACACCCCAGCGCCGGATCTTGCCCGCCGCGCGTAATGCTTCAAACCCCGCGACGGTTTCCGCCAGCGGCACGGAACCGCGCCAATGCAGCAGGTAAAGGTCTATCGTTTCAATCCGCAGCCGCTTCAGGCTGCGTTCACACGCCGCCACCACGCCGCGGCGCGACGCATTATGCGGATAGACCTTGGAGACGATGAACACGCCATCACGCCGCCCGGTGATGGCATCACCCACCACTTCCTCGGCGCCGCCTTCGCCATACATCTCGGCCGTGTCAATCAAGGACATGCCAAGATCGAGCCCCGCCCGCAGCGCATCGGCTTCCGCCGCGCGCCGCGTACGATCTTCCCCCATGCCCCAGGTGCCTTGGCCGAGGCGCGGAATGGTGAAAGCGGTTACCATATCAGGGAATGGTATAGCCGCGCGCCTTGCCGACGCTGTCATTCCAGACGCGCGCGCAATCCGCCCAAACGCGGTTGCAGCTATCGCGGAAGCTTGGCAGCACAACGGCGGTCACGGCTTCACGCACGCGGCGTTCATCATCCGCCGGCGGGGTCACCACCTGCACATTGAATTTGCGCGTGGTGCAGGCATCCTGGCCCTGGAAGCAGGCGAAGGCTTCATCGCTCGCGCGGCGCGCCAGATCCCACATCTGCTTTTCCAGATCAGCAAAGGCGCGGGTCAGTGCCGCCTGCTGTTCCGGGTTGAAGCGCCGCCATGCCGGCAGCGAAATGAAATGCCCTTGAACCCCGGAAGCGAGCGACACCGGCAGGATGGCGCGAATGACCTCGCCCCAATTCGCGGTATAGGCCGACGTGGCCGAGGTGATGCCGCATTCCACCGTGCCGCGCTGCAAGGCCTGATAGGTTTCCGAAAGCTGCAAGGTCACAGGCGTGGCGCCGAGCGATTGCAGCAGCGCCGACATGGTTGGCGTATAGGACCGCACCTTGAGGCCGCGCAGATCGCCCATGGAAGCGACCGGGCGATTGCAGAAGAACATCTGCGCGCCAAAGGGCCAGAGCGTCATGACCTTGGCGTTGAAGCGTTCCTGCAAGCGCCGATCAAGCGCTTCCCGCCCGCCGGCAATGGCCTGCTGGGTTTCTTCCAGCGTGGTGGAAACGCCCATCAGATCGAGCGAATCAATAAAGGGCTCATCACGCGCGGTCTGGCCGATCAGCACGCTCATCACATCAAAGGTGCCGTTGCGCAGATGGCGCAGCGCATCCGGCGCAGCAGCGCCCACCTGGTCCATCGGGTTGAAGGTGACCGCCAGATTGATCCCGGTCGCCTGGCCCAGGCCCGTGAAGAAGGGGCGTTCAATACCTTCCGTGTGGCGCGCATTGGACGTGAAATGCCCCGCGACACGCAGTTGGATCGGGCTTTGCGCGAAGGCGGGTGCAGCGGCCAGCAGGGCGCCAAGGGCAGCCCCCAAAAGGGATGGGCGGAAGGGCATTGTTCAAACTCCCAGACAGAAGGCATGGTTCTTGCGAACCCGGTTCCGATGGCGCTTCGGCGGGGCGCGGCTTTGCCAGCCCATGGGCTTTGTGCAACACCGCGCCGCCTGAGCGTCCTCGTGTTTCGCTAAGCCCCATTTGCAGCCCAAGACAAGGCCCTGTTTTGCATGACGACCAAAGACCCGAACCCGGTCAGCCGCTTTTTCGCGCCACCTGCCCGATTTCTCGCCATTCTGTCTGGCTGGTGGCTGATTGCGCTTTCCTTCCTGACGGTGGCGGAAATCCTGTTGCGCAAGTTCTTTTCCATATCGCTGCAGGGGGTGGATGAGATCGGCGGCTATACCACGGCCATTGTTTCGGCCTTTGGTTTTGCCTGCGCGCTGACGGTCAAGGCGCATACCAGGGTGGATTTCCTGCTGGGGCGCATGCCGGCGCTGCTGCGTGCCGTGTTGAATGCGCTGGCCTATGCGCTTTTGGCCGGCATGGCGATTTACGGCGCCTGGCGCGGTTGGTCGGTGCTGGAAGAAAGCATTGAATTCCAGGCGCACGCAAATTCGCCGCTGCAAACGCCGCTGTGGTTGCCGCAGGGCGCCTGGATGATCGGGCTTTTGCTGTTTGCGCTAACCGCCGGCGCCATGGCGGCACATGCCCTTTGGCTGCTGCTGTCTGACCGGGCGAAGCTCAATCTGTTCTACGGGCCGCTGACGCTGGATGAGGAAATTGAAGCGGAAATGGGCACCATCCTGGAACGCGAAGGCAAGCAGCCATGATCGGCGTTACTGAAGCCAGTATCGGTTTTCTGCTGCTGATCGCCTTTCTGTTCCTGGGCCTGCATGTGGCGGTGGCGATGTTCCTGATCGCGCTGCTGGGTGCCGCGCTGTATCTTGGGCCGCCCTTGGTCGCGGCTTTTGGCACACAGCTTTGGGGTGCGATGGAAGATTACGTGCTGCTTTCCATCCCGCTTTACATTCTGCTGGGTGAGATTCTGGTGCGGTCAGGTTCCACGGATCGGCTCTATCGGTCCTTGGCTGATTGGCTGAATTTCCTGCCGGGCGGCTTGCTGCATACGAATATCGGTGCATCTGCCGTGTTTTCCGCCGTGTCCGGTTCTTCCGTTGCCACCGCTGCAACGATTTCAACCGTGGCGCTGCCATCCTTTCGCAAGCGCCGCTATGATACGCGCCTGGTGCTGGGGTCCATCGCCGCCGGCGCATCGCTTGGCAATCTGATCCCGCCTGGCATTGCGCTGATTGTCTATGGCGCCATGACCAATACCTCGGTCGGCCAGCTTTACGCCGCCGCCGTGGTGCCGGGCATTGTGATGACGGTGCTGTTCATGGGCACCATCATCCTGATTGCGTTGGTCAAGCCTGATCTGGTGCGGCAGAAGGAAGTGGCGGATCCCTTGCGCGAAAGGCTGAAGCGGCTGGTGGATTTGCTGCCGCCCTTGGTGATTTTCGGCATCATCATGGGGTCCATCTACACGGGCTGGGCAACGGTGACGGAAAGCGCCGCGCTTGCCGTGGTGGTGGCGCTGCCGATTGCCGCGCTTTATGGGCGGCTTTCCATTCGCATGCTGCATGAATGCTTCATCGCCACTGCCAATCTCACCGCCATGAGTCTGCTGATTCTTGCCGTGGCGTTTTACCTGAATTTCGTCATGGGCCTGCTTGGCGTGACGCCCGCCCTTGGCGCCTTTGCGACGAGTATTGGCGCAAGCCCGCTGGAACTCATTATCGCGCTCACGATCTTCTATCTGCTGCTTGGCATTTTCTTCGAAACCCTGCCCATGCTGGTGGGCACGGTCCCGGTGGTTTTCCCGGTGATTGTCGCCGCCGGCATTGATCCGGTCTGGTTCGGTGTGTTCATCGTGCTGATGTGCGAAATCTCCTTGATCTCACCACCCGTGGGCATGACGCTTTATGTCATTCAGGCGGTCAGGCGCGAAGGCACGATTGCCGAGGTTTTCCAGGGCACCGTGCCCTTCTTCATCGCCATGGTGGTGATGACCGCGCTGCTGATCGCCTTTCCCGAAATGGCGCTGTGGTTACCCAGGATCAGCTTTGGGCCTTAGGACGCGATCTGGAAATCGGCGGCGCATCCTGCCATGAAGCGCGCATGAAACGTCACGCGAAAACGCCGGCGCATGCTGATCCTCGCCCTTGAAGGCGCGCTCGCGCAATGTTCCGCGGCGCTGTTGCGTGATGGTGCCGTGCTGGCCTCAGCCCTGCATGATGCGCCGCGCGGCCATCCCACTGCCCTGCCCAGCATGGCGCAGCAGGTATTGGCGGAAGCCGGGGTCACGCCTCAGGCGCTGGACGCGATCGCGGTCGGCATCGGGCCAGGCGGCTTCACGGGCCTGCGCACGGCCATTGCGCTGGCTGAAGGCTTGGCGCAGGCACTCGGCAAGCCCCTGATTGCGGTGACAACCGGGGAGGCCTTGGCCGTGCAAGCACCGCATGACTTGCAGGCCGATCAGGCGCTTTGGTCCGTGCTGGATCAGCGCCAAGGCCGCGTGGTGCTGGAAGTCTTTCCGCCCGGGGCCGCATTGCCCGAAGCGCCCGTGATCCTGCCGCTGACCGACCTGCCCAATCCCGACGGACCCGTCTTGCTGCTGGGTAGCGCGGCTGCGGCTGTGGCCGAGATGCTTCGGGCGCGCGGGATCGTGGTGGATGCTGACAACAAAGCCTTACCCTCGGCCGAAGCGGTGGGGCGCGTGGCGGCGCAACGGATTGCGGGCAAGCTGCCCCCGCGCAGTACCGCCCCGCTTTACGCCGAACCGCCCGCCACCACGACGCCGGACTAGCGCCCATGGCAGCGTTGATCAAAGCCGTTGGCGCTGAAGCGGCCCCCCTGCTTGCCGAAATCCACGCCGAGGCCTTCACCCCTGATGAGGCTTGGGGGCAGAACGCCATCGCCATGATGCTCGGGCTTCCTGGACATTTCGGCCTGCTGGCCATCAAGGAGGATCAGCCGCTTGGCTTCGCACTCGGCCGGGCGCAGGCGGGAGAGGCTGAAATCCTGACCATCGCGGTCCGGCCAAGGGTACGGCAGCAGGGCATTGGGCGCCTTTTGGTGCGCGCGCTGATGACTGAGGCCGCGCAGCGTGGCGCGGCGGAACTTTTCCTGGAGGTTGCAGAACCGAACACGATTGCGCTTGCGCTTTACACATCTTTTGGTGCGCGGCAGCTTGGCCGCCGACCGCGTTATTATGCTGATGGTACGGCTGCGCTCATCTTGCGGATTGATCTTGCCGATAGTGTAAAAATTTGAGTTCTGCCCGCGCGAACACAAGAAACATCAACCGTGGCGGAGCAGAATAATGGATTTTCCATTTTCAAGGTCGCTAATGCTGACCACCTCATGCCCCTGTTCCTGGGCTGTCAGCGGCACGTTGCGTCGCGGTTCCGCCCCACGCAGCCTGATCTCCAGAATCTGCCCGGATTTCATTTGGTCCAGTGCAAGACGCACAAGAACAAAAGTCATCGGACAGGTTTCCGATGAAATATCAATATGGTGATCCGGGGTGGCGCGCGTAGCAATAGTTGTGGTTGGCATCGCAAATTCCTTTTTTCGGATATGCCAGCCCCTCTGACACGCCGAAATGAATATATAAATCTTTACTTGCTTTTTTTGCCCGAGAAAACTAGGAAAATGCCAAATAATCCGAGGAAAACGCCATGTCCGAAAGCAAGTCCACCCCGAATATCCTGGCACTCACAGCGCAAATCGTCTCAGCGCATGTGGCGCATAATGCCGTTGCGGCTTCCGCCCTGCCTGGCTTGATCCAGGAAGTCCACCGGACATTATCCGCTATTGAAAGCGTCCCGGCACCCGTATCGCAGCGCCCGGAACCGGCGGTGCCCATCGCCAAGTCAGTGACACCGGAATTCATCATTTGCCTGGAAGACGGCAAGAAGATGAAAATGCTGAAGCGCCATCTGAGGACCTCATTCAGTATGACTCCGGAACAATATCGCGAACGCTGGGGATTGCCGCTGGATTACCCCATGGTGGCGCCGCGATACGCCAAGCAACGTTCTTCCCTTGCCAAAAAGATCGGCCTGGGCACCAAGCCCCGGAAACGCCGCGGCGCTGCTGCCTGACCGGCTGATTTGGCGATCAGGCGATTTATCCTGTAATCTGGCTTGCGGTTGTTGACCCTGGGGCTTTCCCGGAATGGGGCCGCCCTGGGACGGGATGCTGATGCCGATCAACATAGACGAAGCGACCTTGCCCGCAGTGGGTTTTGAGGAATTGCGCGCCGGTAATCTCGGCGTGCGACTTGCGTTGACCGCCGATGAGATAGATGCGGTGCAGGCGCTGCGTTTTCGTGTTTTTTATCAGGAAATGGGCGCGCGCGCGGACGCGGCCACCGCTGCCAGCCATCGTGATTGCGATGATTTTGACGCCGTGGCTGATCATTTGCTGGTGGTGGATCATGACCGGGGCGAGGGGCCGGAAGCGGTCGTTGGCACTTATCGCCTGATCCGGCGCGAAGGTGCGGCAAAGCTCGGGCGCTGGTATTCTGAAAGCGAATATGATGTCTCTCGCCTGGTGGCCTATCCGGCCCCGGTGCTGGAATTGGGTCGGTCCTGCGTGGATGGGGCCTATCGCAGCCGCGGCACGCTGCAATTGCTGTGGGATGGCATCGCGGCTTATGTCTTTCGCCATGATATTGCGCTGATGTTCGGCTGCGCTTCCCTGCCCGGCACGGATTTGGATGCGCTGGCGGACCAGCTGACTTATCTGCATGCTTTCCACTTGGCGCCTGAGGAATTGCGCCCCCGCGCCTTGCCCGAACGCTATATCGAGATGCGCCGCAAGGACCCGGCCGATATTGACAGGCGCGCCACCCTTGCCGCCCTGCCGCCGCTGGTGAAGGGTTATCTGCGGCTTGGGGGCTTCGTCGGCGATGGCGCGGTTCTGGATGAACAGTTCAACACCACCGATGTTTCAGTAGTGGTCAAGACCGATCTGGTAACGCAAAAATACCGCAAGCATTACGAACGAAAGCACAACGAACGCTAGGCTTATGGCGCGATCCTGCCACCAGGATCACGCCATCACGGGATCAGAACGGCAGGATGATATCAAGCAATTCCTGCCCATAGCGCGGGCGCTGCACATCGCTGATCGTCCCCCGCCCGCCATAGGCAATGCGCGCTTCCGCAAGCCGATCATGGCGCACGGTATTGTCTGAGCCGATATCCTGCGGGCGAATGATCCCGCCCACCTGCAAGTCCCGCAATTCCTGATTGACCCGCACCTGCTGCCGCCCAACCACCACGAGATTGCCATTCGGCAACACCTGCGAAACCGTGGCGGCCACGCGCAGATTGATCTGTTCAGAACGTTTCAGCGTACCCGTGCCGTTCACATCACTGGCGGAACTCGCGGATACGGCCTTGGAAGGATCAAAGCCGGATGGGAAAAGCCTGCCAAAGGATGATTCCAAGCCCAGCAGATTGGGAATGCCCATGCTTTCACTGTTGTCGCGACCGCGCTTGGTGGAATTTTCCATATCCGCCTCATCCTGGATGGATACCAGAACGGTCACCAGATCACCAACAGAGGCAGCACGCTGATCCCGCAAAAAGGTCCGGCTGCCCTGACGCCAGAGGCTGTTGTTTTGCAAAGGCGGATCGCCCGGATTGGGCATTGGCATGGTCACCGGGCGCCAGCGCGGATCTGAGGTCGGGTTTTCAATCCCAGCCAGTTCCGGACCCTGTCCAATGCGCGAAAGCCGTTCCGCAGCGCTACATGCGGAAAGGCTAACTGCTGCAAGCAAAAGAATGGGCAGACGCATCATCAACTCCTTTCCGCTGAGCGGAGCGGACCCGCACCAAGGCTCACCCGCACGCGGCCAGGTCCAATCGCTTCAGCCTCCACCACATTGCGGGAGGCAAGGTTCATCACACTGAGCCGCCCTCCGCGAGGCGCGGCTTCCAGGGCGCGGCCCTGGGTGGTCAGGGAAAGCCCGGGGCCTTCCACAAACATCGTCACGGTCTCATTCTTGGCAATGATATGCTGCACCATCAGATCCGCGCCCATGAAGGGCAAATCCGTACCGACCGGGCGACGCAATTGCATGCCCACCACATCTTCCAGCCGCTGCGCCGTGCCTGGGCGCACACGTTCGGCGCGAAGCTGCACCAGCTTGGCATCTTCGGGCTTAACAACCTCACCCACGGCGAGTCGCCGCGTAGAGACAACGGCTGACGCGGTTGCAATGGCGCGCCCCGCGACACGGATGCGAATGCTCGGTACGCCATCCGCCATGACAATCAAGGTTGCCGCAAAACGATTGGAAGCGGCTTCGTAATTACCGCCCTCGGCGGACACACGCGGTATCGCGTTCAGCGGCAGCATGGGCGGCGTGAAGGCGGAAAGCTCCAGCTCCGCATCCGCGGGCAAGCCAAGTCCCAAAAGCTCGGCGCGCAGAACCTCGATCGCCGCTTCACGGGAAAGCGCGCGACCTGGGCGTTCAATAACGCTGCGCTCGGCGCCTGAAGTCGGGCGCCAATCAACATTGAAGCGGCGCGCAATCCCGGCAAGCTGTGATGCTTCTATCACGAACCGCTGCCCCGGATTGGGCGAAGCGCCCACCACCACATCGCCCTTCGCCGTACCCTCGAAAACATCGGAGATGCGAATAACCTGATCCTCAACCAGGCTATGGGACCGAAGCACCACCGCCTGCGCGCGCGCCTTGCCAGGCACCGCGAGCAGCCCGGCAGGCAGCAGAAGGAAGAAGCGCCTATCCATCAGCGCAGCCTTGTGAGGGTGGAGAGCATTTCATCGCTTGCGGAGATGACGCGCGAATTCATTTCATAGGCACGCTGCGCAGTGATCAGCGCGGTGATTTCCTGCACCACATTGACGTTGGAGGTTTCGATAAAACCCTGCAACACCTGCCCATAGCCGGCCTGGCCAGGGGCGGCCTGCTGCGCATCGCCCGATCCGGGTGTGGCCAGGAACAGGTTTTCACCAATCGCTTCCAGGCCCCCTTCATTGGCAAAGATGGCAAGCTGCAACTGGCCGACATTCTGGGGTTGCACCTGGCCATCAATCTTCGCCAAGACTTCGCCTGTCGCATTGATGGTGACATCACGCGCCGCTGTCGGGATGGTGATGGCGGGCTGCACTGTGAAGCCTTCAGCCGTGACGATGGTGCCTTCGGCTGAAAGGCCAAAGGTGCCGTCGCGCGTATAGGCGGTTTCGCCCGAGGGCATCAGTATCTGGAAATAGCCATTGCCGCGGATCGCGATATCAAAGCGGTTTTCAGTCTGCTGCAGATTGCCCTGTTCGCTGATGCGATAAATCGCCGCTGTACGCACACCCAA
>JADCGG010000181.1 GCA_020249125.1 Roseomonas sp.
ATCAAGATCACCATCGCCATCCAGATCAGTGAAGCTGGGGGTGGAAATGGCACCCACATCAATGCCGGCGAAGGGGTTGGCGGGACGCCCCCCCGCGCCATCCATCGCGGTGTAGCTGCCATTGGCCTCTCGCCGCCACGTGAGGAGCGTGCCGAAACGCTCCCCCACCACCAGATCAAGATCACCATCACCATCCCAATCAGCGAAGCTGGGGGCGGAATCAATGCCCACACCAATGCCGGCGAAGGGGTTGGTGGCCGCGATGAAAGTTATTGTCGCGCTATCGCCGAGCAGCCGGTCATTGCCGCCGCTGCCTGCGATGACATCATTACCACCCAGGCCGGAGATGGTATCATTCCCCGCGCCAGGTGAACCGCCCGAAAAGCCGCTGCCTTCCGTAATGGTATCATTGCCAGAGGTGCCAAGAATGTCAGACATGGTGGCAATTCCTGTCAGGAAACAGCGTGGTTACTGGATAGGTCCGGCCATGATCGCGCCGACAGGGTGCGGGAAGCTTCAGTCCGGGGATGGTCCCGACTTCATGGCATCGCGCTGCGGATACGGGCATGGTTCTTCGCCAGAAGCCTGAGCATGCCCAGGGCGCGTCAGTCTGTGACTTTTGCTACAGACGGGCAGGAAAAACGAAGAGAATATGGCTGAAAGCGACCAGGGCCGCTTGCCCGCAAACCCAGCCCAAGGATGCGTCGCCCTTTTCCCAATGCAGACTTGGGCCCTTGGTGGCTTTGCCAATGAGAAATGCGTCGGAAGGCGCATCATTCAGCAAGGAAAAACCGCGCTTTATTCTTCGATTTTGCACTGCATGACAAAACAATACACAAACCGGGATTGCCATTGATGCTATCCGGAACAACTCAGCAAAGGCTCGCCATGTCCAGCACCGAAACCACCGCCGATAGCAAAGGCCCCATCCTGCTTGCGGCACCTGGCTTCACCGCCTGGCTTTCAGAAGCGCGGATCAGCATCGCGCTTACCACCTATCAGGCGGGGCGCATCATTCTGCTTGGGCTCCGCCCGGATGGCAGCCTGCGCGCGCATGAAAGGCTGATTGAGCAGTGCCAGGGGCTATGGACCAATGGCGCGGAGATTTGGGTCAGCGGCAAGACGATGCTCTGGCGCTTCGCCAATGCCGTGCCGGCGGGGATGATGACGCAGCGCGGCGCTGATCGGTTGTTCATCCCGCGGGAGGGGCGTGTCACTGGGGCGCTCGATATTCACGATATCGGCCATGGCATGTTTGGCGATATGGCGGCACCGGGGCCGATTTTTGTGGCGACGCAATATAATTGCTTGGCCACCATCAGTGATCGCGCGGCGTTTCGCCCGCTTTGGCGCCCGCCTTTTGTCAGTACGCTGGTGCCGGAGGATCGCTGCCATTTGAACGGGCTTGCGATGGATAATGGCGTGCCGGTGTTTGTGACGGCGGTATCTGCTTCCGATGTGCAGGATGGCTGGCGCGATCGGCGGCAGGATGGTGGTGTGGTGGTGCATGTTGCAAGTGGAGAGATCGTTGCGCGCGGGCTTTCCATGCCGCATTCGCCGCGCCTGCATGAAGGCCGGCTCTGGGTGTTGAATTCCGGCACGGGTGAATTGGGCGTGATTGACCCGCGCGATGGCAGCTTCACGCCTGTAGCCTTTGTGCCTGGCTATGCGCGCGGGCTTGCGTTGATCGGGCGCTATGCGGTCATCGGCCTTTCCCGCCCGCGCCACAACCAGACTTTTGAAGGGCTGGCGCTGGAAGAAGCGCTCCGCACGCGCGATGCCGTGCCGCGCTGTGGCCTGGTGGTGGTGGATATCGAAACGGGCCAGACGGTTCAGTGGCTGCGCTTTGAACACACGATTGATGAGCTTTACGATGTGGCGCTGCTGCCCGGAGTGCGGCAGACAGAGGCCTTGGGCTTTCAGGGGGATGACCTTGCTGGGGCGATAGAGCCGGAGGTGGTGTGACGGGGGTGTTTGTTGCGATTTCAGTTCAAATTCGCTCCACCATCCTGACCGCCCGCGCTGCCAGCGGCAGACTATCCCGGCTGGTGCTGGCTTCTTCCCCCGGCGCATTGACCGCGTCCCAAATGGCCCGGCGATTGCGTTCCGCGAGGCTATCGCCAAGCTCCGCAATCCACAGCGCATCGCCAGCCGCGCCAAGCCGGCGCAGTAAGTCGCGGTGCTGGCTGCGCGCCTCGGTAACCGACAACGCCGGCAAGGTGAAGGCAGCAAAGCGTGGATTAGTGATGGCTGGTACAGGAAATTCCGCCCCGGTGAATGGATTGCGGTCCCGCCGATCCAGCTCACCCGCCTTTCGCGAATGCCATACCCCGTGCCGCGCTGCAGCCGCCACAACTGCCCCGCCACCAGCAGCCCGATATCCATGAACGCCGCCGCGCCATCGGTAAGATCAATCCGCAGATACCGCACCGTGACAGGCGCCGGCAGCACCAGCACAATATTCCCATGTGGCTCATCCTGTGTTTTGGAATTGAAAAAGCCAGAGTCTCTCAGCGCCATGCAATCTATCGGTACCTCGGCGCTAAGCTCAGCGGTGATGGCAGCCATACTGGCTTGCTAGAAACTAATGACAACGTCTAACCTGCTTCGAGGGCCAGGGAACCGAGACCGAGAAGGGAGAAATAATGGTCCATCACCTCACCCGCCGAGATCTTGGCGTCCTTGGACTTCTTGCCGCTGGCGTGGGTATCCGCCCTGCAAGTGCCCAGATCACCTATCCGACGCGACCTATCCGCATTGTTGTACCTTTCGCTCCCGGTGGTGCCACCGATGTAATGGCGCGGCTCATGGCAGCGCGCATGCAGCAGGAACTCGGACAACCGCTGGCGGTTGAGAACCGCGCTGGTGAACCGCCCCTGGTTTGCCGGAGGCTAATTTGTTTAAGTTACGCTGCCATGGCTGGTTGATCCAGTGAGGCATAGTAGCGTTCTTCGGCTTCTGCGGGCGGGATATAGCCGATTGGCGCCAACAAGCGTCTGTTATTGAACCAATCTACCCATTCCAGCGTGGCGAATTCCACGGCCTCGAAGCTGCGCCACGG
>JADCGG010000182.1 GCA_020249125.1 Roseomonas sp.
AGCGATTTCCATTCGCCAGGTGCTGCTGCATATCCTGCCGGGTGATCCCGGTTTTGGCGCGCCGATCCTTGGCCTGCATCTTTATACCTGGGCGACCATTGCCTTTGCCTGCAGCATCGCGGCTTCCGGCGTGCAGCTTCTGGGCTTGCAGTGGTTCGCCGGCAGCGCCACGCGGCGCATTCCGGGCGCAAGGCTGACGGGTATGGCGCTTGGCGTCATGCTGGTTGCGAATATTCTTTCGGTGATTGCGGAAGCGGGCTTCGCCTGGCGCCTGCCGGATAACCCGACCAGCTATTTGCTGTTCAGCCGATAGTCCTGATCGCCAAGCCAAGGGCGACTTGCGCAAAGCGGCGCATATTGGCACGGCGATCCGCACTGCCGGTCTCCAGCGTGATCACGCGTTCAATGCCTGGCCCCACCACGGCGATGCAGCTATGCCCGGCGGCATCGCCGTAACGATTGCCGGTGGGGCCTGCCGCGCCGGTTTCGGACAATCCCCAATCCGCGCCATGTTTTTCGCGCACGCGCCGCGCCAGCAGCAGGGCATAGGGTTCACTTGCTGAACGCAGGCCGGACATGTCTTGCGCGGTAATGCCAAGCAGGGCTTCGCGCGCTTGCGCCGTGTAGATCACGCCGCCACCGAGGAAATAGGCCGATGCGCCGGGTTCCGCGAGCAAGGCCGCCGCGATCAGCCCGCCGGTTGAGGATTCCGCAATCGCGATGCGTTGGCGCTTCGCCTTCAAACACGCCGCAAGCGCGGCCGCTGAAACATGCAATTCTTCCATGACGCTTTCCCTCACCCGCCTGAGATATGTTTCCAATAGCGATGCGTTACTGCCAGCGCTACCAGCCCGCAGCCTGCCATCAGCGCGGTGGCGATGGGCGCGCCCAGCAACTCCGCCGCGATGCCAAGGCCGATGAAGCCGATTGGCCCCATGCCGATGCAGACCGAAAGCAGGCCAAGCACGCGGCTGCGCAAGGCAACAGGTGTCGCCAGATAAATCAGCGTGGGCTGCATGATGCCAAAGCCCGAACCGCCAATGCCCACCAGGATCAGCGCCAGGCCCGCCAGCCAGGGATTGGGGATCATGGCGAAGGCAATCACCATGCAAAGATACATGGTAAGGCCACCAATGTAGCAGCGCCGATAAAGCGCGGGGCCGATGAAAAGCGTGATCAACACCGACCCCACCAGCGCGCCCACACCATCCATGCTGGCGAGCACACCAATCCCCTCAGGCCTCAACGCCAATTGATCCTTGCCGATGACGGGAATCATGCTGGTGAAGGGCCAGCCAAACAGGTTGAAGATCAGCGTGATCACCAGCGTGCCGCTCAAGCGCTTATCGGCGCGCACAGCGGCAAGACCCTCGGCGATGCGGGTCAATACGGGTTCGGGGCGGCTTGCCGTACTGCGCGGCGTTGGCGGCAGCAGGATCGCGGCGATCAGCGCCGGCAAATAGAGCAAGGTGGCCAGCACGAAAGTGCCATCAAGCCCGAGAAATGCCAGCAATACGCCGCCAAGCGTTGGCCCCAGCATGCGGCTGGCATTGCTGGTGCCAACATCAATGGACATGGCCGCCGCCATGCGGGACGGCCCCACCACAGCGCCAATCATCGCGCGGCGGACGGGATTGTCTGCCGCCCAGCCCACACCATTGATGAAGGCGGCGACCGCCAAATGCCAAACCGCGATTACGCCAAGCAAGGCCAGCAGCGCCACCACGGATGACGCCAGGATTTGCATCACCAGGATCAGGATTTGCGCGCGGCGCAGATCCATCCCTTCCGCCGCCGCACCCAGAAAGGCGCCGAACAACCCCATGGGCAAAAGCCGCAGCATGGTCAGCATGGCAACGATGAAGGCGGAACCCGTGGCGTTATAGGCGAACACGCCAACCGCCAGCATTTCCAGCCAGCGCACCACAAAAATCGAAAACCCGACCATCCAGAGCCGACGGAAGTCGCGCTCCTGAAACAGGCTTCGCCAATGGGTTTCGGTCAGCGCCACGGCGCCTCACGCATTTTGCAGGGCCGGTCAGGAAAAACCTGACCGGCCTTGAAGCTCACAAACCAGCCTGAGAAACGAATTTCGTATTCAGGTAAGCCTCAATCGCCTCAAGCCCGCCTTCCGAGCCATAGCCGGAATCCTTGATGCCGCCGAAGGGGACTTCCGGCAGGGCAAGGCCCAGATGATTGATCGTCATCATGCCGCTTTCCACGCGTGCCGCGACCGCATTGGCGGTTTTCGCCGAACGGGTGAAGGCATAGGAAGCCAGGCCATAGGGCAGGCGATTGGCTTCTTCCACCACCTCATCCAAATCCTTGAAGCGGGAGATCATCGCCATGGGGCCGAAGGGTTCTTCATTCATGGCGCGCGCATCTTTCGGCACATCGGTCATCACCGTGGGCTCATAGAAATAGCCCTTATTGCCGATGCGCTTGCCCCCCGTATGCACCTTGCCGCCCTTGGCTTGCGCATCCTGGACCATCATTTCCACCCAAGGCACGCGGCGATCATGCGCAAGCGGCCCCATGGTGGTATCCGCCGCCAGCCCATCGCCCACCTTCAGGGTCTTGGCATGCGCCACGAATTTTTCGACGAAGCCATCATAAAGTTCTTCCTGCACCAGGAAGCGCGTCGGGCTCACGCAAACCTGGCCGGCATTGCGGAACTTGGCGAAGGCGAGCGTCTTGGCGGCCAGATCAAGATCCGCATCATTGAAGACAATCGCCGGCGCGTGGCCGCCCAATTCCATCGTCACGCGCTTCATGTGCTGCCCTGCCAAGGCAGCAAGCTGCTTGCCGACCGGCGTTGACCCCGTGAAGGTGACTTTGCGGATGATCGGATGTGCGATCAGATAGGATGAAATCTCCGCCGGCACACCATAGACCAGATTGGCCACACCAGCCGGCAGGCCGGCATCAATGAAGGCGCGGATCAATTCAGCGGGCGAAGCGGGTGTTTCTTCCGGCGCCTTCACAATAATGGAACAGCCGGTGGCAACCGCGGCAGAGAGCTTCCGAACCACCTGGTTGATCGGGAAATTCCAGGGCGTGAAAGCGGCAACGGGGCCGACCGGTTCCTTGACCACCAACTGATAAATGCCCTCGGCGCGGGCAGGCACCACGCGGCCATAGGCGCGGCGGGCTTCTTCGGCGAACCAATCAATGATGTCGGCGGCGGCCATGATTTCCATCTTGGATTCACCAAGCGGCTTGCCTTGTTCCAGTGTCATCAGCCGCGCAATGTCATCAGCGCGCGCGCGCACCAGATCAGCGGCCTTGCGCATCAGTTTTGCGCGTTCATAGGCTGAGACCTTCTTCCAGATGGCAAAGCCTTTCTCGGCGGCGGCCAGCGCCTCATCCAGATCGGTTTTTTCGGCATGGGCGACGGTGCCGATCACTTCCTCATTGGCCGGGTTCAGCACATTGATCGTCTTGCCGCTGCGCGCGGCGCGCCATTCGCCATTCACGTGCAATTGGACATTGGGGTAGGTCATGCGGGCTTCCTTCCGGCGGTTTGTTGCTTCGAAGCGCCACCCTAATCGGCCTTGGCGCGCGGGGCCAGATGGACGGGGCGGGCAGCGGTGCTAGAACGGCCTCCAAGATCAATTTTCTGGGAGAAACCTCATGCGTCTTTCGCGCCGCAGCATTCTTGCCTCGGGTGCCATTCTCGCCGCGCCCGCCAGCCTGAAGGCGCAGCCGGCCTTCCCGAACCGGCCCGTGACGGTGGTGGTGCCGAACCCGCCGGGGGGCGGCACGGATTTCGCCGCGCGGCTGTTTCAGGAAGCCATGAGCCAAGGTTTGGGCCAGCCGGTGGTGGTGGAAAACCGCCCCGGCGCCAATGGGAACCTCGCGATCAATGCGGTGGCGCGCGCCGCCCCCGATGGGCATACGATCCTGCTGCAATATAATGGCTATCACGCCGGCAATCCGGCGATGATGAAGAACCTGACCTGGGACCCGATCAAGGATCTGACCATGGTTGGCATGGGCACTATGGCGCCACATGCGATCATTGTCGCACCCACCGTGCCCGCCAATAATTTGCAGGAATTCATCGCCCATGCGCGCGCCAATCCGGGCAAGCTGAATTACGCGTCTTCCGGCAATGGTTCCATCCAGCATGTGGGTGGCGTGCTGTTCAGCCGCGCCATCGGGGCCGAGATGGTACACGTGCCCTATCGCGGCGCAGCACCCGCCTTGCAGGATGTGGCCGGCGGTCGCGTTGAATTGTTCATCACCACGCCTTCTTCCGCGATTGCCCTGGTGCAAGGCGGGCGGGTGAAGGCGCTGGCAATTGCAAGCGCCCAGCGCGCCGCTGGCCTGCCCGATGTGCCGACAACGGCGGAAGCGGGCCTGCCCGGCTTCACGCTTGATGCCTGGTTTGGCTTTGCCGTGCCGGCGGCAACCCCCAAACCCATTCAGGAAAGACTTAATGCGGTGATCAATGCCGCTGCCGAACAGGCTTCTGTGCGCGAAAGGGCGCAGGCGGGCGGGGCCGCAACCAAAGCCATGACCCTGGCCGAATTGGATGCGCTGGCACGGCGAGAGGTTGAAGAACTGGGTGCGGTTATCCGCGCCGCCGGGATTACGATAGATTAGCCAAGCCAGGCCTTGGTTTGCTGGGAAAGAAGTGGCGTCAAAGGCGCGCTTGGGCGCTGGTCCATCCTGGTGCTGGGGGCGTCGTGCGGGTGTTCGCCAAAATCTGGCGACGCTTTCCGTGTCACGCCTTGGCACGCGCGGGAGAGGGGAGCTTTTTCGCATGCCCTTTCCTTCCTTCAGGATGCTGGCCTCGCGCGGAAGTCATTCGTCTGCCGAACCGGTCCATGACCTTCCAGCATGGCTTTGCCTGCATGCATGAGGCGAAGCGCTTTATCGCTACTCAGCCAGACTTCCCCTTGACGCCCTGCCCGGCAAGTGATGCTTTGATCGCATAAGGAAGGAACAGCCGCCATGGACCATAACGCCTTGCCCTTCGCCCCCACCGAAGAAACGCGCATGCTGCAAGACCTTGTCGCGCGCTTCGTGGACAAGGAATTGATTCCGCTGGAGCCCACGATTCTGAAGCGCGAAGCCGAGGGCAAGGGCTATAAGCTCTCCGAGGAAGAAGAAACGCGGCTGCTCGCGCGCTGCAAGGAATTGGGCCTGTGGGGGCTTGATGTGCCGGAAGAATTCGGCGGCGCCAATCTCTCGCTCAGTTCTCTGGCGGCGGCAGAAGAAGAATTGGGCCGCGCCTGCGTGCCCTTCGTCATCCCGCCCGATAGCCCGAACCTGCACATGATGCTGTCCGTCGCCAATTCCATGCAGCGTGAACGCTATCTGGCGCCTTACGCTGAAGGCACGGCGCGTTCCGCCATGGCAATCTCAGAACCCGGCGCAGGTGGCGATCCTGCGGGCATGACGACCCGCGCGGTGAAGGATGGCAATGATTGGGTCATCAATGGCCGCAAGATTTGGGTCAGCAATGTGCCGCGCGCTGATTTCATCATCCTCATGGCGCGCACCGGCGATGGCAAGCGCCAGGAAGGTGTCACGGCCTTCATCGTGGAAAAGGGCACGCCCGGCTTCATCATCGAACGCGAAATTTCCATGATCGGCGGGCGCAAGACCTATGAATTGGTGTTCGAGGATTGCCGCGTGCCGGAAAGCCAAGTGTTGGGCGAATTGGGCCGCGGCTATGCGCCGATGCAATTGCGCCTGAATGTCCGCCGCCTGCAAATGGGCGCGCGCTGCGTTGGCATGACGCGCCGCGCGCTTGATATGATGGCGGATCAGGCGCGCAACCGCGTGACCTTTGGCGTGCGGCTGGCGGATCGGCAGGCCATTCAATGGTGGGTGGCGGAAGCCGCAACCCGGATGCATGCCTGCAAGCTGATGGTCGCTGATCTGGCGGCCAAGCTGGATGCGGGCGCTGATGTGCGCATGGAAGCTTCCATGCTGAAGGTGGAAGGCACCGAAATGGCCCAGGATATTCTGGACCAGGCCATGCAGACCTTCGGCGCCATGGGTGTCACGAAGGAGCTTCCCTTGCAGCTGATGCATCAGCAGGTGCGCCTGATGCGCGTTTATGAAGGCCCGTCTGAGGTGCATCGCAGCGCCATTGGCCGGCGCATCCTGGGTTCCAAGGTCTGACCCCGGATGGCGGAACCGCATCGCCCGCTGGATGGGATACTCGTTCTCGATCTCGGGCAGATTTATCAGGCGCCTTATTGTTCCTTCATGATGGCGATGGCGGGTGCGACCGTCATCAAGATTGAACCGCCGGGGGGGGAATCTCTCCGGCGGCGGACAATGGTTTCGGGCGGTTCCGTGCCGCAGGCCATGCTCAATTCCAACAAGCTTGGCATTTCGATTGACTTCAAGAATGAAGCGGGGCGCGAGCTGTTTCTTTCCATGGTGGATCGCGCCGATATTCTGATTGAGAATTTCGCGCCGGGTGCGATGGATAAGCTCGGCCTTGGCTGGGAAGTGCTGCTGGCCCGCAATCCCCGCCTGATCTATGCGGCGGCATCGGGTTATGGCCGTTCGGGGCCGGATCGCGACAAGCTGGCCATGGATCTGACGGTGCAGGCGGCATCCGGCATCATGCACACGACAGGCTTTCCGGATGGGCCCCCGGTGAAATCCGGCCCGGCGGTGGTGGATTTTCTGGGCGGTACGCATCTTTACGCCGCTGCATTGACCGCGCTGTTCGACCGGGAACGCACCGGGCGTGGGCGCTTCGTGGAAATCGCGATGCAGGATACGGTCTACCCCTGCCTTGCTTCCGCGCTTGGCATGCATTTTGGTGGCAAGCGCGGCACCATCCCGCCGCGCACGGGCAATTCTCATGCGGGCCTGGCGATGGCGCCCTATAATGTCTATCCGACGCGTGATGGCTACCTGGCGATCATCGTCGTCAAGGAAGATCACTGGAACCGCCTGCTGCGCGCCATGGGGCGCGAAGATTTGATGGGCGATGCGCGCTTCGCGACCAACCCGGCGCGGGTGCAGAACATGGCGGAAGTGGATGCCATGGTGACCGATTGGCTTTCGCGCATGACACGCGAAGAAGCCGTGGCGGCAACGCGCAAATTCGGCGTGCCGGCAGCGCCCGTGCGTGA
>JADCGG010000183.1 GCA_020249125.1 Roseomonas sp.
TCAGCGCCGCTTCTTGCGCGATCTGTCGCTATGGCATGAGGAAGGTGGCTACCTTTTCGTCCATGCCGGCATTCGCCCCGGTATCGCGCTGGAAGACCAATCGCGCGAGGATTTGCTGCGCATCCGACATGATTTCCTGAACAGCCCGCGCGATCATGGTTTTGTGGTGGTGCATGGGCATACGGCGGGATTCATGCCGGTGGTGCGGGAGAACCGCATTTGCATTGATACCGCTGCCTGGTCCGGCGGGGGGCTGACGGCGGTGATGTTGGAAGGCGAAAGCCTCGCGTTTTTGCAGGCGAAGTAGAGTTACTGTTAGAAAGCTGGCTAAAAATTATGCTGGAAAACCCGAAAAAAATAAGGCAAGAAGTTGCTGAGTTCTTTAAGAAGAGGCTCTGGGGTTTGAATGCACGCTGTTGGTCATCATCTACGAACCTATGCTCACCATAACGACTTGCCAGAGCGCGATGCCTTTGCCAGGTCGGCGTTCAATCGTTACTACTATGGGTGTTTTTTATTGGTACGTTCTACCCTCATTGAAATCAATGTCCCCCCCAGAAACATCAAGCATGCGAAGATAAAGGACATTCTTCGATGTGATATCGAGAAAAAGCTTAGGAACGCTAAGCTTCAGGCTCAGAGAAACGAGGATGGCGCGCTCGTCAAGAAAATTGAGGGTGGTCTCCTAGCAATTCAGATACTCCAAAAACTAATCGAGGAAGCGAGAGCTGTCCGGGAAGTTGCCGATTATAAGCCCGAAATCGAAGTTGCATTCAATGGACCTGATGGATTTTCGTTGAATGGATTGGACATCAATAGCGCACACCGCTGGGAAGACACCGTGAGAACTCTTTTGGCGTCTCTGAAGTCTGCGTGGCGGGATGCCGATGGTTGTCTGTCCTTCATCGAGAAACTGCTCACTGATAAAAAGATACCGCTTGCTGGTCCCGTGATCCAGGATCATGCGGAACCCGATCGGTTTGTCGCCTTCATTTTTGCCTCGCCTCGCGATGATCAAAAAAAAGGGCCAAGCCAGCTTACCTTAAGTGCGATTTCGGCAGCCGCCGAGCAGCGGGGCATTCACCTAGGTTTCGTGCTCATCGATAAGAAAAGTGAGGAATTCGATGGCTCCATAAAGGCCTTGTTGTTTACAAAATTTCAAAATCTCATACGAAATTCATTTACAGTAGTTAACTATAAGCGCGCTTCAATTTGGGTTGAACCAAAAAAACGCATTGATCCAAAAATGATAGAGGAAATCCGAGACTTTCTTAATGAGTTTTTTGCGCTGTTTGATATTGATGATGTGTCCGTGTTTTTTACGCAGGAAGAGAATATCCCAACACCCACGGTGATCCTTCGGTCGCTCCGCATGTTAGCCCCTTGTTCGGTGGCCTCTCTCTCGCGCTCACTCGAGGAAAAAAGCTATAAAGTTCCAAATGAGGTGTGGATGGCTCATGCTTTAGACCGGTTGCGTAAGGCTGGCTCAGTTGTTCGTAAAGCGAATGGACAATTTTTTCTTTCTTTAGAAGGTCTAAGGAGACTTGGAACTGAAAAAAGCCGGGTAAGCCCAGACGTTAAGCGTGCTCTTGCGCTGGGTAAAAAGGACAGCTAGCGTTGAGAAGTGGGAGCCTCGGGCGCGGGTGTGTATCATGCCCACTAGCCATGACCATGAATAGAAGGACACCGGCTCTGTTGTCGGCGCTCCTTCGAATCGCCGACAACAGAGCCGGCGCTCACGAAAGCGAGCTTTGCTAAATGGGGCTCCCACACCACGCTGTTTACAGCCCGACGCTGTGTGCTGGCAGCGAACAAGACCTCTTGGTTGGGATGGGTTCCTATTGCTCTAAGGACGAAGCTGAGGAAATCTCTCGCCTAACTGCTCTTGGCTTGCCTCCAGTAACCTCTCTCGAAGCGCTTGCAGTCGTTACCGGCTTTAATCCAGGGTTTCTGTGGTCGCTTCAAAATCGCCCAGACCGTCAATACCGCGTGTTTTCTATACCGAAAGGTAAATCTTTTCGTCAGATTGAAGCGCCCCGAGTGGGATTGAAGTTTATTCAGAAGTGGCTTTCGATTCACTTTGAAAGCAAATGGAAAGCGCACCCGGCAGTACACGGGTTTGTAAAAGGGCGCTCTCACATAACGGCCGCGCGCATTCATTTAAACGCTCGGTGGGTAATATCGGTCGATCTTGAGAATTTCTTTCCATCAACAAAGATTGATACCGTAGAAGAGGCACTCAGAAAATTGGGCTATAAAACTGACACGAGTATTTCGATTCTTTCAAGTTTACTTTGCTTCAAGCGGCGTTTGTCTCAAGGGGCTCCTACAAGTCCCGTTATTTCAAACATAGCCCTAAGCGATATTGATGATCAGTTATCTTCAATCGCACAAAACTGTGGAGCAAGATATACACGATATGCAGACGATATCGTTCTCTCCGGTATATCGAAACCTCCTGAAAATGTTTTATTGGCGGTCAAGGGCGCTTTTGAGAAGACTTGCTGGCGTTTATCCGAGCGGAAGACATCAGTTGTGCAATTACCACAACGATTGAAGGTTCACGGCTTACTTGTTCATGGTGAAAGAATCCGTCTCACAAAGGGTTACCGTAATAAAATTCGCACCTTCAATCATCTCCTCGAGAACGGTGCCATAAACGCCGAAGATGCTAAAAGAATCAAAGGGCATATCAACTACTCTAGGCAGATCGAACGGGCTTGATGCGAACTTCAGTTTTTCTGTTCAATCATCACCGTCGTGAGTTTCGCGGTTTTTTCGAAATTTTCGTAACACTCGCGGCCTATTCCCCCACCTTCCTCTTATGCCCCAACACCCCCATCAATCGCCGATCCCGCCAGGCTGAACGCTCCCCAATCTTATCCAAAGGCAGCGCCGCGCGCCGTTCCGCCGTCACGCGCGCCACGGTTTCCGCATCATACAAAAACGGCGTCTGTTCTTCCGTAATCCCGCCCATCAGCCCGCCGAAGCGCGCGGCGTAATCGGCCACACCGCCCGGCGCGTTCAGATCAATTGTCTCAAACGGCCCCATGAAGGACCAGCGGAGCCCAAGCCCATCCTTCACGCAGGCATCCACATCTTCCACGCTCATCACGCCATCGCGCACCAGGCGGAAGGCTTCCGCTACCAGCGCCGCTTGCAGCCGGTTCAAAACAAAGCCGCGCGTTTCCTTCATCGCGGTCACCGGCACCTGGCCCACACGCGCCATCAAGGCGCGCGTGCGCGCCACAACCTCAGGCGCCGTCCAGGGCGCACCCACCAATTCCACCAGCGGCACCAGATAGGGCGGGTTCACCGGATGCGCGACCAGGCAGCGCGCGCGCCCGGCAAGCCCCTCAGTAAAGGCACTGGCTGGAATGCCGGAGGTTGAAGAAGCCAGCACAACATCCGGCCCACATAGCGCATCAAGCCGCGCGAAAAGCTCCCGCTTCGGCTCCACCCGTTCCGGCCCGTTTTCCTGCACATGCGCTGCCCCCGCCACACATTCTTCCATGCTGGCGGCAGCGCTGATGCGCGCGGCGATCACGGCGGGTGACTCGGTGATCAACCCGGCATCGGCAAGGTCCCGCAGGCTTTGCCCAATCAGGCCGAGGGCGGTTTCAGAAACCCCCGCCACCGGGTCCCAAATCCGCACGGGATGGCCGGCGCGGGCAAAAACCATGGCCCAGGCGCGGCCAATCAGCCCGGTCCCGATGATGGCGATTTGTTCCATGGCGCAACTCCTGTTCGCAGCCGGTCTTGATAGGCGACCCTGCAAAGGCGATGTAAGGCCGCGTGAGCGAAAGACGCAACGCGCCCCTGCCGGCGCCCCCAACCCCAAGCCTGCCGCTTGGCATCAAGCGTTCGCTTGGCTTCATGCTGCTTGGCGGCACCATGGCGCTGGCGGGCATGCTGGCGCTGTGGCGCGCGGTCGCCTCTGTATTTGGGCTGTGAATAGCTTCTGGCGCCTTTGGCTGCTGCCCATGACGGGGCTTGCGCTGCTGCCGGCGGCTTTCTTCAATCTTTTCGCGATGCGCCAGACAGCGCTGCTCGGCTGCCTGCTGGGCATTGGCCTTCCCTTCATTGCCGCGCGCATCATGAAGCGCGGCAGGCGGGGCGATGCGCGGCGCGCTGCGGTACTGATGGGCGTTGCAGCCGGCCTCGCCACCGGGCTGGGCGCCGGGGCAGGGCCGATCATTGGGTTATTGTTCGCCCTCGGCGCCTGGGGTGGCACAAGGTTGCTCTATGCGGAAATCCCGGAAGCCGCGCCGCCTGCGCCGCCTCCGCCGCCACCTTCCGGCCCGCTTGCGGATGCGCGCATCAGGCTGGCGGGCATTCAAGACCTTGCCTTGCGCAGCCATGAGGCGCGCCTTTTGCCGGTGGCGCGGGTTATTGGTCAGGTGCTTGATGATCTGGAAGCGCGGCCTGAAGGCATTGCCCGCGCGCGGCGCTTTCTTGCCGTGCATCTGGATGGGCTGGAACGTATCGCCACACGGCTGGAAGCCGGCGCAGCTCCGCCGCCTGCCTTGGGCGCGCTGCTGCGTGATCTTGAAGCCGCTGCACGGCGCTTGCGCGATGATCTCCGTGCCGAGGAAAGTGCCGCGCTTGATATCCAGGTAAAGGTTTTGGCCGATAGGCTGCGTGAGGAAGGCTATTCATGAGCGACATCATCACCACCCCCGAATCACGCCGGGCCGAGGTTGAACGCCTCGCCGCCCAGCTTGCCGTGACAGACCCTGCGGCAGTGCTCCGCTTCGGGCAGGAAGCGCAGACCCGTGCCTCGGCGGCTGCGGATGCCATGCTGGAAGGCGCCAAAAACCGCGAAGCGGGAGAAGCTGGGCAGACACTCGGCAGCTTGCTGAGCGCATTGCGCGGCTTTGATGTTTCAGGGCTCGCGGAAAAGCCCGGCTTTTTTGCACGCATGTTCAACAAGGCGGGGGCCGAGGCCGCGCAGGTGATCAGCCGGTATGAGGGGCTGAAGGACCAGGTGGAGGCCATCGGCGACAGGCTGGATGCGCATCGCACGCGGCTTCTGGAAGATGTTGAAAAACTGGAACGGCTTTACGGCGCGACGCTGGATTGGTTCCATGGTCTTGGCGACCACATCGCCGCCGGTGAGATGGTGCTGAACGCCACGGACAGCACCGCAATCCCCGAAGCTGAAACCAGGGCAGCGTCAGGTGATATGCTGGCGGCACAGCAGCTGCGCGATCTGCGCGCCGCGCGTGACGAACTCGATCGGCGCGTTCACGATCTGCGTCTGACGCGGCAAGTTGCGATGCAGGCGCTGCCTTCCATTCGCCTGATCCAGGAAAATGACAAGGCGCTGGCCGCCAAGATCCAATCCGTGGTGGCCAATACCGTGCCGCTTTGGCGCCAGCAGTTGGCGCAAGCACTTGCCATTCAGCGCATGCGCGATGCGGGGCAAACGCTTAAACAGGCGAACGACCTCACCAATCAATTGCTGACGGCAAATGCCGAAAGGCTGCGCCAGGGCAATGCCGAAGCGCGGAATGAAATCGAACGCGGCGTTTTCGATCTGGCCGCCGTGAAACAGGCCAATGCGTTGCTGGTGGCCACCATTGAAGATAGTTTGACCATCGCCGAACGCGCCCGCGCCCAGCGTGCCGATGCGGCGGTGGAATTGGACAAGGCAGAGGCCGAAATCCGTCGCGCGCTGATGGCCGCGAAGGCGATCCCGCCGGCGCCGAAAACCTGAACCAACAAAGGTCGGGAGAAACTTCACATGTTCACTAAACGCGCCATCCTTACAGCCATGCCGGCCTTGCTGGCCGCACCGCATATCGCCCAGGCACAGAGCAATTGGCCGAATGGATCCATCCGCATCGTTGTGCCTTTCCCGCCGGGCGGTTCCACCGATGCTATGGCGCGGCTGCTGCAACCCTATTTGCAGGCTGAATTCGGTGTGCCCTTCATTGTCGAAAATCGCGGCGGCGCTTCCGGGTCACTCGGCACCGCGCAGGTCGCGCGCGCGGCACCTGATGGCAATACTTGGCTGATCGTGTTCGACACCCATGCGGTCAATCCGGCGCTGATCCCGAATATGGGTTTTGATACCGAACGCGATTTGACCTCGCTTTTGTTGTTCGGCACTGCCCCCATGGTGCTGACCGCGCATCGCACACGCCCTTATCGCAGTTTCGCCGATGTGGTGGCGGCGGCGAAGGCCAAGCCAGAGACTGTCACTTACGGCACGATCGGCAATGGCAGCCTGGCGCATTTGACCATGGAACTCATTCAACGCGCCGGCGGCTTCAAGCTGGTGCATGTGCCCTATCGTGGCGGCGGGCCGCTTGCGGTTGCTGCCGCGGCGGGTGAGGTGGATTTGCCCATCGCAACCCGCCCCGCCATTGGCGTGCATATTGATGCCGGCACGCTGGTGCCGCTCGCGCAGACCAGCGCCACGCGCAGCCCCAATATCCCGGATGTGCCGAGCATGACGGAACTCGGCCTTGCCGGCATTGATTCTCGGGCCTTTTGGGGTTTCCTCGGCCCCGCGCGCCTGCCGGAGCCGATCAAGGCGCGCATGGATGCAGCTTTGCGCAAGGCTTTGGATGTGCCGGAACTCCGCCAGCGTATCATCGGCCTTGGCATTGATTTGAACCCGCAGGGGGAAGCCGCCTTCATGCAATTCCTGTCCGCCCAAGTCGCGACCTGGGGCCGTGTGGTGCGGGAGAATAATATCCGCCCGGATTAACACCACCGCTTGACCAGCGGCGCAAGGCTTGTTCCCATGGCGTCAACGCCAAGAGATGAGGAAGTTCGCCATGCGCGCCTGGGCTGTCATTGAAGCCGGAAAACCGCTTCAGGAAATCGAGATCCCAACACCGGAACCCACCGGCCAGCAGGTTTTGCTCGAAATCACCCATGCCGGGGTGTGCCATTCGGACCTTCATATCTGGGAAGGCGGCTATGATCTCGGTTCGCGTGGTTACCTGAAACTTTCCGATCGCGGGGTGAAGCTGCCGCTGGCCATGGGGCATGAGATTGTGGGCCGCGTCCTGAAATGGGGGCCGGATGCCAATGGCGCGGGCCTTAAGGTTGGTGACCATATGGTGGTCTTCCCCTGGGTTGGTTGTGGCACCTGCGATTCCTGCCGCGCGGATGAGGATAACATGTGCCTCACGCCGAAAAGCCTCGGCGTTTATCAGCATGGTGGCTATGCGACGCATGTGCTGGCACCGGAACCGCGGCATTTGGTGCCGGTCGGCAACCTCGACCCCGCACTGGCGGCGACCTATGCCTGTTCCGGCATTACGGTGTTCAGCGCCATCAACAAGGTCATGCCCATGCCGGCGGATGAACCCATTGTGCTGATCGGCGCCGGCGGGCTTGGGCTGAACGCCATTGCGGTGCTGAAGGCCAAGGGCCATCGGCGAATCGTGGTAGTGGATGTCAGCCCCGCCAAGCTTGAAGCCGCCAAGCGGGAAGGGGCCACCGATATCGTTCTGGGCGGGGATGCTGATACCGCCAAGCGCATCATGGAAGCCTGTGGCGGCCCGGTGCGCGCCATTATTGACCTGGTGAACGGCACGGAGACAGCGCGGAGCGCCTTTGATGCGCTGCGCAAGGGCGGCAAGCTGGTGCAGGTGGGGCTATTCGGCGGCGAATTGGCCGTGCCGTTACCGGTGATGCCGATGCGCGCGCTGACCATCCAGGGTTCATATGTGGGCAATGTCAAGGAGTTGCGGGAATTGGTCAGAATCGCCCAGAAGGGCGGCTTGCCGGGTATTCCGATTACCCGCATGCCGCTTAATCAGGCCGACACGGCACTCAATAGGTTGAAAGACGGCAAGGTAACGGGCCGAATTGTCCTCACTTCGGAGGCATTGTAAAAAATTATGAAACCAATGGTTGCATTCCGACTCAAAATATTCAATCCTCACATGTATGGACAACGGAAGCACCCTGGTTCAAGACATCGCCCCCTTGCGAGACTTCGTCCGCGGCATGACTGCCCTGGCCGATGCGGGTGGCGATGAGGCCCTATTCCTGAAGGAAGCATCGGACCTGCTGCGCAGGCTGGTGCTTTCCGACAATTGGTTGCCGCCGGAATATACGGCGCCAACCGATACCTTCCGGCAGCTATTGCTGCATTGCGATCCTCAACAGCGATTTTCGGTTGTGTGTTTCGTCTGGGGGCCGGGGCAACAGACGCCCGTGCATAACCACACGGTCTGGGGTCTGGTTGGCGTGCATCAGGGTGCGGAGATTTCTACCGAAATGGTCCCGGACCCGAATGGCGGGCCGATGCGCCCGGGGCGCGTGGACAGGCTCAAGCGCGGCGATGTGGTGGTGTTGAGCAGCGACAGCTACGACACTCATCGCGTCGAAAACGCGGCGGAAGGGCGCACCAGCATCAGCATTCATGTCTATGGCGCCAATATCGGCGCAGTGAAGCGTGCGATGTTCAATGCCGAGACAAGCCAGCCCGAATACTTCATCTCCGGCTATGACAATAAGGCCGTGCCCAATCTTTGGGATTTGAGCCGCTCGGCGGCTTGAAGCCTGCCTCTTGCGCAGCTGCGCATGAGGCGTGATGCTGCCTGCCCGTAAGCAGGGATCATTCGCGATGGCCGACAGCATTCCCGTTCTGGACCTTGAGCCCTTGCGCGCCGGTGTGCCGGGCGCATTGGAAAAACTGGGCGAAGAACTCCGCCACGCCTTTACCGAAGTGGGCTTCTATTTCATCCGCAATCACGGCATTTCGGAAGCGCTGCTTGATCAAACCTTCGCCGAGGCCGAGCGGTTTCACGCGCAGCCCCTGGAAGCGAAACTCGCGCTCAAGATCAATGAACACAATATCGGCTATATGCCGATGCGGGGCGCCACCACGCGCGTGAATGCGGTGGGCGAGGTGGCTTTGCCGAACGCCAATGAAGCCGTGTTCTTCAAGCGCGACCTGCCCGCCGATCATCCCGATGTTGTGGGCCAGGTGCGCTTTCGCGGCGCCAATCAATGGCCAGATTTGCCGGGCTTTCGCGCGAATATTTTGCAAGCCTGCGCGGCCTTTGAAGGCTTGGGGCTGTCGCTGCTGCCGATCTATGCCCGCGCGCTTGACCTGCCAGAAGATTACTTCGCGCCCTTCTTCAAGGAACCCATGTTCACGCTGCGCATGTCCCATTACCCGCCGCAGGAACCAACCGCGCCCGAGAATGAATTCGGCATTGCGCCGCATATGGACACAAGCTTCATGACCATTCTGGCGCAGAACAAGGTGCCGGGCTTGTCATTGCGCTTGCCGGATGGGCGCTGGCTAGATGCGCCGGCGCCTGAAGGCGCGCTGCTGATCAATGGTGGCATGATGCTCCGGCGCTGGACGGATAATCGATTCCTGGCGACTCCGCATCGCGTGATCAATCGCTCGGGCCGCGAACGCTATGCGATCCCGTTTTTCATGGATGCAAATTACCGCGCCGTGATGCAACCGATCACGGCGGATGGCGCGGCGGGGCGGATGGAACCCATCACCTATCCTGATTTCATGACCGGGTATCAGCGCGCCAATTTTCATCACGCCGCTGAAAAATCCGAGGAAAAGGTGCAGTTGCAGGGCGCCTGAAACCTGGTTCCACCGGGGGGCTTTACCTTCCTTCCAGATGGCGTAGCCTTCGCTTAGCCGCAAAGGCTTCGAACCGTTTTGGGAGGTAACTTCATGCAAGTAACACGTCGCACGGCGATCGCCGCCGGCGCGGGCATTGGCACCGGCATTGGTGGCCTGCCCTGGCAAAGCGCAAAGGCGCAGGCTGCCAATACCATCAAGATCGCGCTGCTGACTGATTTTTCCGGCACTTATCGCGACGTGAGCGGCCCGACGGAACTCGCCTGTGTGCGTCTGGCTGCGGCTGAAATGAGCAATCGTGGCTTCAATATTGAAGTGCTTTTTGGCGATAATCAAAACCGCCCCGATGTCGGGTCCAACCTGACGCGGCAATGGATTGATCGCGACAGTGTTGACGTGATTGTGGATGGTGGGGCTTCTTCAGTCGCCCTGGCGGCGAATGAGATCGTGCGCGATAAGAACAAGGTTTTTCTGAATACTACCTCAGCGACTTCGGACCTTACCGGGCGCGCCTGCACGCCGAATACGGTACATTGGACCTATGATACCTGGATGCTCGCCAATTCCACCGGTGGCGCCACGGTGCGTGCGGGCGGCGATAGCTGGTATTTCATCACGGCGGATTACGCCTTTGGCCATGCCTTGGAACGTGACACGGCGAATTTCGTGCGCAACGCCGGCGGGCGCGTGCTCGGCCAGGTGCGCACACCCTTTCCGGGCACCACGGATTTCTCGGCGTTTCTGGTGCAGGCGCAGGCCTCCCGCGCCAAGGTGATCGGGCTTGCCAATGCCGGCAGCGACACGATCAACTGCATCAAACAGGCGGCGGAATTTGGCATCATGCGCCGCGGCATCAAGCTGGCCAGCCTGCTGATGTTCCTGCCTGATGTGCATTCACTCGGGCTTGCCACCACGCAGGGTCTGATCTGCACGGAAACCTTCTATTGGGATTTGAATGACCGCACCCGCGCCTTCTCGGCACGTGTGCGGCCCAATATTGGGCAGAATGCGCTGTGCATGAACCATGCGGGCGGCTATGCGGCGGTGCTGCATTATCTGAAGACCGTCATTGATATGGGGCCGGCCCAAGCCAAGCAAAGCGGCGCTGCTACGGTTACGCGCATGAAGGCCATTCCCTGCGATGATGATTGCTTCGGCCCCGGCACCATCCGCGCGGATGGCCGCAAGCTGCACCCGGCCTATTTGTTCGAGGTGAAGAAGCCCGAAGAGAGCCGCGGCGTGTTTGATTATTACAAGCTGCTGCAAACGACCGAGTCGGATAAAGCCTTCCGCCCAATTTCTGAAGGCGGCTGTAGCTTCATCCGCAGCTGAGGATGTCAAACCAAGAAAAGGGGGCGTCTCGGCGCCCCCTTTTTATGTCCCGCGCGCGCGAAACACCAATTGGCGCGACAGCACGAAATTCCCGAACATCCCGGCAAGCGCCCCGGCGGCCACACCAAGCACCGGATGGGCCGCCACCAGCGGCACAAAGGCGATCAGCGCGGCATAGGTGCCGTAATTCATCGCAAAGCCAATGAGGTTCACCAGCAGAAACAGCGCCCATTGCTGATGCGCGGGGCCATTGCCGCGCCCGCGAAAGGTCCATAGCCGATTGAGCGCCCAGGTGGTGGTCGCCGCCACCAGGTAGGAAACCGCACGCCCACCATAAAGCCCAAGCCCCAGCGCCAGCCCGGCATAAAGCACTGCCGTATCCACCACAAAGCCAATCGTGCCGACCACGCCGAAGCGCAGAAATTCCATCAGCACGCCAAAACGCGCTGGACCGATCATGGATTTAATGCGCGAAAGGATAGCCGAAACTGCCATGCGCGCCTGTTACGCAGGAAAGCCGCGCGGCGCAAACCGCCTTGGCCCTGGCTTCATTCCGGCGCTATGAAAAGCGCCTGAAAATCGAGCTTCATGGGGGCGCCAATGGTCGCGGTGATTGGTCTCGGCAATATGGGCATGGCGATGGTCAAGCGGCTCCTCACAACGGGCCATCGGCCAAGCGCCTGGGATTTGGACTCCGCCAAGCGCGATGCGGCACGCGATGCAGGCGCAGTGATCGGCGCCGATATCGCCGGCAGCCTTAGTCACCTGACGCTGTTTTCGCTGCCGCATGACGCCGCCGTGGCCATAGTGCTGCAAGAAGCGCTGCCCGCGTTGCGGCCAGGCGCGGTGATCATTGATACCTCCACCCTGTCGCCACGCGCCGTGCGCGGTTTTGCGGGGCAGGCCAAGGCCCAGGGCGTTTTCTATCTCGATGCGCCGGTCTCGGGCGGCCCGGCCGGCGCGGCGGCGGGCAGCATGGCCATGATGGTGGGTGGCGATGGCGCTGCATTGGAACGCGCGACACCCATCCTGCAACACCTCACCGCGCGGCTTTTGCATATCGGGCCGTCCGGGGCGGGGCAGGTGGCGAAGCTTGTGAATAATCTTCTCGTTGCCAGCCATTTGGTGACGGCGGGTGAGGCGCTTCGCCTTGGTGCCGCCGCCGGGGTGGCACCCGAAGCGCTTTTGCCGGTGCTGAATGGTGCCTCTGGCCGTTCCGCGGTGACCGAGGTGAATTGGCCGCGCTGGATCATCCCCGGCACCTTCGATTCCGGCTTCAGTGCGGGGCTGATGCGCAAGGATGTCGGCCTGGCGCTGGAATTGGCGCGAGATTTGGGTGTGACGCTGGAAGCAACAGGCCGCGCCGCCGCGCTGTGGCAGGAATTGCGCGAAGCCGTGCCGGATGAGGCTGATTTCAATCACCTTTCGGCAGCCATCGCAGAAGGGGGCAAGACATGAAATCCTTTGACGCCAAAAGCATCATCGCCGAGGAAGTCACCACGCTTCTGGGCGGGCGGGTCGGCAGCTTTGTCGGGGGCGAAATCATTGCCGGCGATGGCGCGGCCATCACCCTGCAAGACCCCACAAATGGTGAAGCGCTGCTGGGCTATGCCAGCGCCGGCCCGCGCCTTGTCGCGCAAGCCGCCAGCAACGCCGCGCGCGCGCAGCACGCCTGGCAGGCGCTGAGCGGCGCCGAACGGGGGCGCCGGCTTTGGGCCATTGCGCCCTTGCTGCGGCAATCCGCGGAAAACCTCGCGCGCTTGGAATCTGCGCAAACCGGCAAGCCCTTGCGCGATACGCGGGCTGAGGTCGCACGCGTTGCCGAAATGGCGGAATATTGGGCCGGTTGGTGCGACAAGATTGAAGGCCGCGTCATCCCGGTGCCCTCCGGCCACACGGTCATGGTGCGGCGGGAAGCGCTTGGCGTGGTGCTCGCCATCACGCCCTGGAATGCGCCGATTTTCACCGCCGGCTGGAATGTCTTTCCCGCGCTCGCCGCAGGGAATGCTATTCTGCTGAAGCCATCGGAATTCACGCCGCTGACATCGCTTGCACTTGGGCTGCTCGCCGAAAAGGCGGGGCTGCCGCGCGGCTTGTTCCAAGTGCTGGCCGGGCCGGGGCAGGGGACGGGTGAAGCGCTGCTCGCCGCCCCTGAAATCGCCAAGGTGGTGTTTGTGGGGGGCGTCGCCGCAGGCCGCGCGGTTGCCGCCACCGCCGCAGCGCGCGGCGTGCCCAGCGTGTTGGAGCTTGGCGGCAAAAGCGCCAATATCGTTTTTGAGGATGCGGATTTCGCCTCCGCCATCCAAGGCGCGCAGCAGGCGATCTATGCCGGCAGCGGTCAATCCTGCGTCGCGGGATCGCGGCTTTTGGTGCAGCGCCGCCTGCATGATCGGTTTATCGCCGCGCTTGCAGAAGCACAGCGCCGCATTCGGATGGGCGATCCCATGGATGCCGCGACAGAAATGGGTCCCGTCGCCAATGCGCGGCAATTCGCCCATGTGCGCGAATTGCTCGCCGCCGGTGCGGCCTCCGGGGCCGCTCTGCTGGCCGCCGAGAGACCCGCCACGCTGCCGGAGGGCGGCTTTTGGGTGCCGCCCACCTTGCTCGCCCGGCTTTCCAACGAAGCCAGGCCGGCGCGGGAAGAAATCTTCGGCCCCGTTGTCGCCGCCATCCCCTTTGAGGATGAGGAAGAAGCCATCAGCCTTGCCAATGCCACTCCCTTTGGCTTGGCCGGCGCGGTCTGGACGCGCGATTTGGGCCGGGCGCATCGTGTCGCGGCGGCGGTCAGGGCAGGGACCTTTTGGGTGAATGGCTATCGCACCATTCATGTCTCTGTGCCTTTTGGCGGCTTTGGTGCCTCGGGCCATGGGCGATCTTCCGGGCAGGAGGTTCTGGCCGAACTGACGCAAAGCAAGGCAATTTGGATAGATACTGCACCGGAACCGATCTTGGGATTTGGTCATAAGCCGGGTTGAGGCCCAAGGGCGCTTGCGCCGCCTGCCGCAAGCGGGCTTGATAAGGGCAGATCAAGAAAGGGGCTTCACATGCAAAGACGGGATCTTTTGAAACTGGGCGCCGCCGCCGCCGCTGGTCTGCCTTCCTTCGCCATTGCGCAGCCAGCCCAGAACCGCGTGCTGAAAATGGTGCCGCAGGCGAACCTCACCAGCCTCGACCCGATTTGGACCACGGCGAATATCACGCGCAATTTCGGCCATATGGTGTTCGACACACTTTATGGCATGGACGCGCAATTCCGGCCCCATCCGCAAATGGCCGCCGGGCATAGCAGCGATGATGGCGGGCGCAGCGTTACCATCACGCTCCGGCCAGGCTTGAAGTTCCATGATGGGGAGCCGGTGCGCGCGCAGGATGTGGTGCCTAGCCTGCAACGCTGGATGCGACGCAACCCTTTCGGCCAGAAGCTGGCGACGGTGACGGATGACATCCAGGTGGTGGATGACATGCGGCTGCGCTTTCGGCTGAAAAAACCCTTCCCGCTGCTGTTCCATGCCCTGGCGCAGGTTTCCAACAGCCCCGCCTTCATCATGCCAGAGCGTCTGGCCAAGACCGATCCCTTCCAGCAGGTGCGCGAGGCAATCGGCTCCGGCCCCTTCCGCTTCAAGGCCAATGAATTCAATTCCGGCAGCCTTGTGGTCTATGAGCGTTTTGCCGATTACGTGCCTGTGCAGACCGGCACAACAAGCCTGACCGCCGGGCCGAAAATCGCGCATTTCGACCGCGTGGAATGGCATATCATTGTGGATGCCGCGACAGCGGCGGCGGCTTTGCAAACCGGTGAGATTGATTGGTATGAACAGCCCCCGCCCGAAGTGCAGCAATTGCTCCGCCGCAATCGGCAGGTGGTCATCGAAGCGATTGATCCGCTGCCGCTAACCGGCATTTTGCGTTTCAATCATGCGCATGCGCCCTTCAACAACAAGGCTTTGCGCCAGGCCTTGCTGCCCGCGATCAGCCAGGAGGATTTCATGCAGGCATCGGTGGGCACCGATGCCTCGCTTTACACCACCGGCGTTGGCATGTTCACGCCAGGCACGCCGCTGGCCAATGATGCGGGGCTGGCGCCGCTGATGGGGCCGCGCAGCATAGACCGCGCGCGGGCCCTGATGCGCGAAGCGGGCTATACTAACCAGACCATGCGGCTGATTGGCCCGACCGATATTCTGGTGCCCGCAGCGCTGACGCAGGTGGGTGCCGATCTGGTGCGCCGGCTTGGCTTCAATGCTGACATCGTCTTGAGCGATTGGGGCACCACGGTGCAGCGTCGTACCTCGCGTGAGCCGGTGGAACGCGGCGGCTGGTCCATGCTGTTCACTTCCTTCTCATCCTTTGATTTCGCCGATCCGGCGGCGCATTTCCCGCTGCGCGGCAATGGCACCAATGCCTGGTTCGGCTGGCCGGATGTGCCGAGGCTGGAAGAATTGCGCGATGCCTGGTTTGACGCGCCGGACCTTGCCGCGCAGCAGGCTATCGCACGGGATATGCAGACGGTGGCGATGGATGAACTGCCCTATATTCCGCTGGGCTCCTACAAATCCATGACCGCGCTTCGGGCCAATCTGACAGGGCGCGTGGCCGGTTTGGCGCTTTATTGGGGCATCAGGCGGGGCTGAGGGGCACGGCGGGCGCTGGCCCGCCACATAAGCCATTGCTGGCATGGGCCATGCATCGCGCAGGCGGGGCCAGGGTTGCCAGCCAGTCAATGGGGCTATTTGCGCCGCACTGAAAGCAGGCTAAGCGAGGCGTCTTGCTGTACTTTGCCAATTGGTAAGGCAGAGTGACTTTTACCTGGGCAGACTGGGCTGCCCCGAACATGGGATGGGAGATGGACGATGGATCGTAGAGACTTCCTCAAGGCAACGGCGGGCGTTGCCGCGCTGGCTGGTAGCGGCGGCCTTGCCGCCCCGGCTTTGGCGCAACCCGCTGGCGCACGCACGTTGCGCTTCGTGCCGCAGGCCAATCTGGCCAATTTCGACCCGATCTGGGGCACGCAATATGTCGTGCGCAACGCCGCCGCATTGGTGTGGGACACGCTGTACGGCTTTGACGACAAGTTGGAAGCCAAGCGGCAGATGGTGGAAAGTGAAGAAGTATCATCTGACGGCAAAGTCTGGACCTTCAAACTGCGTGAAGGCCTGATGTGGCATGACGGCACGAAGGTAACGGCCGCGGATTGCGTCGCCAGCCTCAATCGCTGGGCGGTGCGTGATGGCATGGGCCAGATGATTCGCGCCATTCAGGAAGATTTGGCGGCGGTGGATGATCGCACCTTCCGCTGGCGCCTGAAGGCGCCTTACCCCAAGATGCTGCTGGCGCTTGGCAAGAACAATACGCCAATGGCTTTCATGATGCCGGAACGCATCGCGCGCACGGACCCCTTCCAGCAGGTCACCGAATATGTGGGTTCTGGCCCCATGCGCTTTGTCCGTAATGAATGGGTGCCCGGCGCCCGCGCGGTTTTCACGAAATTCGACCAATATGTGCCGCGCAATGAGCCTCCGTCCTGGCTTGCCGGGGGCAAGCGGATCAATGTTGACCGGATTGAATGGATCATCATGCCGGACCCCGCGACTGCTTCGGCGGCGCTGATGAATGGCGAAATTGATTGGTGGGAAACCCCGCTGACTGATTTGATTCCATCCTTGCGGCGCAATCGCAATGTGCGGGTGGATATCGCCGATCCGCTTGGCAATATTGGTTCCTTCCGCTTCAACCATTTGCATGCGCCCTTCAATGATGTGCGCGCGCGCCGCGCGGTTGCCATGGTGCTGAACCAGGAAGATTACATGCGCGCCGTGGTTGGCGATGATCGGGCGCTCTGGCAGACCCTGCCTTCCTTCTTCACGCCGGGCACCCCGCTTTACACGGAAGCCGGTGGCGATATTCTGAAGGGCCCGCGCAATGTGGAAGCCGCCCGCGCCCTGCTGCGTGAATCCGGCTATAACGGCCAACCCATCACGGTTCTGGTTGGGCAAGATCAGGCGCCGCTCAAGGCCATGGGTGAAGTCACCAATGCGCTGCTGCGGTCCATCGGCATGAATGTGGATTTCGTGGCCACTGATTGGGGCACGGTTGGTCAGCGCCGCGCTTCCAAATCGCCCCCCGGTCAGGGTGGCTGGCACATCTTCCACACCTGGCATGCGGGTGCGGATTGCATCAATCCGGCTTCCTACCTTGCACTGCGCGCGCATGGCGACGGCGCTTGGTTTGGCTGGCCCAAGGATGATGCGGTGGAAGCGGCGCGCGACAAGTGGTTCGTGGCACCAGATCTTGCGGCGGAAAAGGCCGCGGTTGCGGAAATGAATGCCGCAGCCATGAGCCACATGACCTATGCGCCCACTGGTTTCTACAAGACCTATCAGGCGTGGCGGGCCAATGTGACGGGTATTGTTGGTGGCCCGCTGCCCTTCTTCTGGGGCGTGAATAAGGCCTAATCAGGAAAGATTGCCGGGATCATGTTTGCCTATATCGTCCGCCGCGTCTTGGCCACCATTCCGGTGATGGCCTTTGTCGCGCTATTCGTCTTCAGTCTGCTTTACGTCGCGCCGGGTGACCCGGCCGCCGTGATCGCGGGCGATCAGGCAACGCCTGAAGATGTGGAACGCATCCGCGCCAGCCTTGGCCTGGACCGGCCGTTTTTGATCCGGTTCGGGGAGTGGGTCTGGCGTATTCTTCAGGGTGATCTCGGCGTTTCGATTTTCACCAATCTGCCGGTTTCCACCATGATACAGCAGCGGATTGAACCCACGCTGTCGCTCATGATCATTACCCTGATCCTGGCGGTTTCAGTGGCCATCCCCATGGGGGTGATCGCTGCCTGGAAGCAAGGCACGGTGATTGACCGCACAGTGATGGGCTTTGCGGTTCTGGGCTTTTCCGTGCCGGTCTTTGTGGTCGGTTATGTCTTGGCCTTTGTCTTTGCGCTGGAACTCGATTGGGTGCCGGTGCAGGGCTATACGCCGATCAAGCAGGGCTTCTTCCCCTGGTTCCAGAATTTGATCCTACCCGCTATCGCGCTTGGTACGGTCTATATCGCGCTGATCGCCCGCATCACGCGCGCGACAATGCTGGAAGTGCTGCAACAGGATTACATCCGCACCGCCCGCGCCAAAGGGGCAGGGCAGCGCAATATCCTGTTCCTGCATGCGCTGAAGAATGCCGCCGTGCCGATCGTGACCGTGATCGGCATCGGCATTGCGCTGCTGATTGGTGGTGCGGTGGTGACGGAAAGCGTCTTTGCCATTCCGGGCCTCGGGCGCCTGACGGTGGATGCCATTCTGCGGCGCGACTACCCGGTTATTCAGGGCGTCGTCCTGCTGTTTTCCTTTGTTTATGTGCTGGTCAATCTGCTGATTGACTTGCTCTACACCATTCTGGACCCGAGGATCAGATACTGATGTCCGCTTCCATCCTCGACCCCAAGGGCATCACCGCGGCCAATGTGGCCGTGGCGCCAACCCTGCCTGACATCATGCCGCCGGTGAAACCGCGCAAAGGCTTCTTCGGCTTCATGCGGCGCAACCCGGCCATTGCCATTGGCGGTTCGCTGGTCATGCTGATGGTGCTGGTCGCGATCTTCGCGCCTTTCCTATTCACCACAGACCCAACCGCCCTGGCCCCTGCGCGGCGCACGCGTGAACCATCGGCGATGTATTGGTTCGGCACGGATATGCTGGGCCGAGATATCTATTCGCGTGTGCTTTATGGCGCGCGGGTATCGCTGCTCGTGGGCTTTTCGGTGGCCGTGCTGGCTTCCATCATTGGGCTTACCATTGGCATGATTTCCGGCTTCATTCGCTGGGCCGACAGCATCATCATGCGGATCATGGATGGCATGATGTCCATCCCGCCGATCCTGCTCGCCATTGCGCTCATGGCGCTCACGCGCGGTTCGGTGCAAAACGTGATCATCGCCATCACCATCGCGGAAATCCCCCGCGTGTCGCGCCTGGTGCGCGGCGTGGTGCTGTCGCTCCGTGAACAGCCTTACGTGGATGCGGCGGTGGCGGCGGGCACGCGTACACCTGTAATCATTTGGCGCCACATCCTGCCCAATACGCTGGCGCCGATCACGGTGCAGGCGACTTACATCTGTGCGTCTGCGATGATCGTGGAAAGCATCCTGTCCTTTATTGGCGCCGGCACGCCGCCGATCATTCCATCCTGGGGGAATATCATGGCCGAAGGTCGCGCGCTCTGGCAGGTGAAGCCTTATATCGTGTTCTTCCCGGCCATCTTCCTTTCCATTACCGTGCTCGCGGTCAATCTGCTCGGCGATGGGCTGCGTGATGCGCTTGACCCGCGCATGGCGAAAAGGCTCTGACCCATGGCGATTCTCGAAATTGACAATCTGCAAACCCATTTCCGCACGCCCGATGGCATCAATCGTGCGGTGGATGGTGTTTCCTTCCATGTCGAAGCGGGGGAAACGCTCGCGGTGGTGGGCGAAAGCGGGTGCGGCAAATCCGTCACCGCCATGTCCATTCTGCGCCTGATCCCGGAACCCCCCGGCAAGCTCGCCGGCGCCATCCGCTTCAATGGCAAGAATTTGCTGGAACTCTCGGAAGCCGAAATGCGCGACATTCGCGGCAATGAGATCAGCATGATCTTCCAGGAACCCATGACCTCGCTCAACCCGGTGCTGACCGTGGGCCGCCAGATTGGCGAGACACTGCGGCTCCATCAGGGCATGTCGGCGCAGCAGGCAGAAGATCGCGCGGTTGATATGCTGAAGCTGGTCGGCATTCCGGAACCGGAACGCCGCGTGAAGGAATACCCGCACCAGCTTTCTGGCGGCATGCGGCAACGCGTGATGATCGCCATCGCGCTGGCCTGCAACCCGAAGCTGCTGATTGCCGATGAACCCACCACGGCGTTGGACGTGACCATCCAGGCGCAAATCCTGGATCTTATGCGCGACCTGAAGCATCGTGTTGGTGCGGCGATTGTGCTGATCACGCATGATCTTGGCGTGGTGGCGGAAGTGGCTGAGCGCGTTGTTGTGATGTATGCCGGGCGCAAGGTGGAAGAAGCCAAGGTCGGGCCCTTGTTCCGCAACCCGCGCCATCCTTACACGCAGGGCTTGCTCGGTTCGGTGCCGAAGCTTGGGTCTTCGCTGGACGGCACGGAAACGCGCTTGCAGGAAATCCCTGGTCTGGTGCCGAGCCTCAAGCAAAAGCTGCAAGGCTGCGTCTTTGCCAGCCGCTGCGCCTATGCCACCGATCTTTGCACAAGCGTCGCGCCGGGCCTGGAAGAAAAAGCCCCCGGCCATATCGTCGCCTGTCACTACGCGCTCAAGGAGGCCGCCACGGCATGAGCACGCCTCTGCTTGAGGTCAATGACCTCAAAAAACACTTCCCCGTTCGTGCCGGCTTCCTGGGCGGTATCACGGGTTATGTCTATGCCGTGGATGGCATTTCATTCTCCATTGCCAAGGGGGAAACCCTGTCGCTGGTGGGTGAATCCGGCTGCGGCAAATCCACGGTGGGCAAGGCCATTTTGCGCTTGTTTGACATTACCGGCGGTCAGGTAACCCTGGACGGCACGCGGATTGACGATATGCCGGCCAGCACGCTCCGCCCGCTGCGCCGGCGCATGCAGGTGGTGTTTCAGGACCCCTATTCCTCGCTCAATCCGCGCATGCGGGTGCGCGATATCCTGGCCGAACCGATCCGCAATTTCGGCCTGGCCAAGGATGCTGCTGATCTGGAAAAGCGCGTGGGTGATTTGATGGATCGCGTGCGCCTGCCGCGTGATGCCGTGGGGCGCTGGCCGCATGAATTCTCGGGCGGGCAGCGCCAGCGCATCGGCATTGCCCGCGCACTGGCCGCCGAGCCTGATCTGATCATTTGTGATGAGGCGGTCTCGGCGCTCGATGTGTCCGTGAAGGCGCAGATCGTGAACCTGTTGCAGGATTTGCAGAAGGATCTTGGCCTCGCGCTGCTGTTCATCAGCCATGATTTGGCGATTGTGGAACACATGACACATCGCGTGGCGGTCATGTATCTCGGCAAGATCGTGGAAGTGGCGCCGAAGCGCGAATTGTTCGCCGCCCCCAAGCACCCTTATACGGAGGCGCTGCTTTCCGCCGTGCCGGTGCCGGAACCCGGCGCGCAGCGGGAGCGCGTCATCTTGAAGGGTGATGTGCCAAGCCCGATCAACCCTCCCAAGGGCTGCCGCTTCCATACCCGCTGCCCTTATGCCTTTGATCGCTGCCGGGTGGATGAACCCGCGCTCCGCCAGACGGATCCTGGGCATTGGTCTGCCTGCCATTTGCATGACCGTCCGGCGGCGGAAAACCCGCTGGCCGGGGCCAAAGGCGCGGCGCTGATCGCCAAGCATTAAGGGCATGCGGCCCGCTTGCCCTGGGGCTCATGCTCCGGGGCGGCAATTTCATCTTGAAAAGCTTGACGAAGCCCCATTTTACAGGTGAGGCTTAGGATCGAAACACCCTCGGGCGCGCCAGCCCGGGCAGAACATGATTGGGAGATGCGCTATGCCGCAGGTGACACTGACCGTGAATGGTCAAACCCATACGGCCGAGGTTGAAGGCCGCACGCTTTTGGTTGAAATGCTGCGCGAAAAGCTGCGCATGACCGGCACGCATGTCGGCTGCGATACCAGCCAATGCGGTGCCTGCGTGGTGCATGTGAATGGCGAAAGCGTGAAATCCTGCACAACGCTTGCGATGATGTGCAATGGCGCCAATGTCACCACCATTGAAGGCCTCGCCGCCGCTGATGGCACGCTGCATGTGATGCAGGAAGCCTTCCGCGAATACCACGCGCTGCAATGCGGCTTCTGCACGCCGGGCATGGTGATGAGCGCGATTGATCTGGTGAACAAGCACCCGAATGGCATCACGGAACAGCAAATCCGCGAAGGGCTGGAAGGCAATCTGTGCCGCTGCACCGGCTATCACAATATCGTGAAAGCCATCGCCGCTGCGGCGGAAGTGATGCAGGGCAAGCGCCGCGAAATGGCGCGTGCCGCTGACTAATGGGGCAGGGGCATAAGCCCCGCCTTCGCAGCCGTTACAAGACTGCACCAAAACAATCAGCCTGATGGGAGGCGATAGACATGAACGTGGTGACACCGTTTGAAGGCATCGGCGCCAGCGTCCGCCGCAAGGAAGATTTCCGTTTCCTCCAGGGCCGAGGCGCCTATACGGATGATGCGGAAAAGCCCGGCCAATTGCATGCCTGGATCCTGCGCAGCCCGCATGCCCATGCGCGCATCAAATCCGTAGATATCTCGGCGGCGGCTTCCATGCCGGGCGTGGTGGAAATCTACACCGGTGCCGATATGGCGAAGGATGGCGTGGGTGGCCTGCCATGCGGTTGGCAAATCCACAACAAGGATGGTTCGCCCATGGCCGAACCGCCGCACCCTGTGCTGGCGCAAGGCAAGGTGCGTCATGTTGGGGACCCCGTTGCGGTCGCCATCGCCGCCACGCGCCAACAGGCGCGCGATGCGGCTGAAGCGATCAGCGTTGATTATGAAGTGCTGCCCGCCGCCGCCACCATGGCAGCGGCGCTGAAGCCAGGTGCCGCCGCCATTCATGACGATGTGGCCGGCAATCTCTGCTATGATTGGCATATCGGCGACAAGGCCGTGGTGGATGCCGCCTTTGCCGGCGCCGCCCATGTGGTGAAATTCGGTCTGGTGAATAACCGCCTGATCCCGAATGCGATGGAACCCCGTTCCGCGCTTGGTGAGTTTGATCGCACCACGGGTGATTACACGCTCACCACCACCAGCCAGAACCCGCATGTCATTCGACTGCTGATGGGTGCTCATGTGCTCCATCTGCCGGAATCGAAACTCCGCGTGATCGCGCCTGATGTCGGTGGCGGCTTTGGCAGCAAGATCTATCACTATGCGGAAGAAGCCATTGTCACCTGGTCTGCCGGCAAGCTGGGCCGCCCGGTGCGCTGGACTGCGGATCGCACCGAAAGCTTCATGTCCGATGCCCATGGGCGCGATCATGTAAGCCACACGGAATTGGCTTTGGATGCCAATGGCAAGATCCTTGGCCTGCGTGTTTCAACGCAAGCCAATATGGGCGCCTATCTTTCCACCTTCGCGCCCTGCGTGCCGACCTATCTTTACGCGACGCTGCTGGCTGGCGTGTACACCACGCCGGTGATCTATTGCGAAGTGAAGGCGGTTTTCACCAATACCGTGCCGGTGGATGCCTATCGCGGTGCGGGCCGGCCGGAAGCGACCTTCCTGCTGGAACGGCTGATGGACGTGGCGGCGAAGCAAACCGGCATTGACCGTGTGGAGCTGCGTCGGCGGAACTTCATCCAGCCGGATCAATTCCCGTACCAAACGCCGGTCGCGCTCCAATATGACAGCGGCAATTACCACGCGACCCTTGAACAGGCGATGGCGTCAGCCGATTGGGCCGGCTTCCCGGCGCGGCGCGCGGAAGCCGCCAAGCGTGGCAAGCTGCGCGGCATTGGCTGTTCCACCTATCTGGAAGCCTGCGGCATCGCGCCTTCCGCTGTGGTGGGCAGCCTCGGCGCCCGCGCTGGCCTTTATGAAGTGGGCACCATTCGCGTGCATCCGACAGGCAGCGTGACGGTGCTGACCGGCGCGCATAGCCATGGCCAGGGGCATGAAACCACCTTCGCGCAATTGGTCGCCGATAAGCTTGGCGTGCCGGTGGCGCAGGTTGATATCGTGCATGGCGACACCGCCAAGGTGCCCTTTGGCATGGGCACCTATGGTTCCCGCAGCCTGGCCGTTGGCGGCAGCGCCATGATGAAGGCGATGGATAAGATCATCGCCAAGGGCAAGCGCATCGCGGCGCATCTGATGGAAGCCTCGGTGGATGATATTGAATTCGACCGTGGCACCTTCCGCGTGGCCGGCACGGATAAGACCAAGGCGCTGGTGGATATCAGCGTCGCGGCCTATGTGCCCCACAACTACCCGATCGAGGAATTGGAACCGGGCCTGGAAGAAACCGCTTTCTATGACCCGAAGAACTTCACCTATCCGGGTGGCTGCCATATCGCAGAAGTGGAAATTGATCCTGAAACCGGCCGCACCGCCGTGATCAATTTCACCGCCGTTGATGATGTTGGCCGCGTGATCAACCCAATGATCGTGGAAGGCCAGGTGCAGGGCGGTGTGGCGCAGGGCATTGGCCAGGCGCTGCTCGAAACCTGCGTCTATGATGCGGAAGGCCAACTGCTTTCCGGTTCCATGATGGATTACACCATGCCGCGGGCGGATGATTTGCCGCCCGTTTCGGTCGCGACCCATACCACGCTGTGCACCCATAACCCGCTTGGGGTGAAGGGCTGCGGGGAAGTGGGCGCCATTGGCTCTCCGCCCGCCGTGATCAATGCGGTGGTGGATGCGCTTTCTGACTACGGCGTGAACCATGTCGAAATGCCGGCAACCCCGGCGAAAATCTGGCAGATCATCAATAGCGGCCGCCGCGCGGCGGCAGAATAAAGGACCACACCCATGTATGATTTCGCCTATCACAAGCCCACCAGCCTAGCCGATGCCGTGAAGCTGCTGGCTGACCCGGATGCCAAGGCGGTCTCGGGCGGACATACGCTCATCCCGGCGCTGAAGCACCGGCTGAATAAGCCCTCTGCGCTCGTGGATCTTTCCGGCATCGCGGAAATGAAGGGCATTCGGCGCGAAGGCAATGCCATCATCATTGGTGCGCTGACACGCCATGTGGAAGTCGCCAATAGCGCGGAAGTGAAGGCGGCCATTCCGGCGCTCGCCTATCTTGCGTCGCATATCGGCGATGTGCAGGTGCGCAATCGCGGCACCATTGGTGGTTCGGTTTCCAATAACGACCCGGCGGCGGATTATCCGGCGGCGGTGCTCGGCCTTGGTGCCACCATTCACACCAATAAGCGCAAGATCGCCGCGGATGATTTCTTCCAAGGCATGTTCACCACCGCGCTCGCTTCGGATGAGATTCTGGTGGCGGTGGAATTCCCAATTCCGGAAAAGGCCGGCTATGCCAAGATGAAGAACCCGGCCAGCCGCTATGTCATGGCAGGTGTTTTCATCTCCAAGGGCGCTGGCGGCGTGCGGGTTGCGGTGAATGGCGCCGGGCCTTGCGTCTTCCGTCAGACGGATATGGAAAAGGCGCTTGCGGGCAATTGGTCCGCCAATGCGCTGGCTGGTGTCAGCCAATCCGCCGAAGGCATGAATAGCGATATCCATGGCAGCGCCGAATACCGCGCGCATCTGGTGGGCGTGATGGCCAAGCGTGCCTTGGCAGCGGCTGGCTGAAGCGGCGTTTCGCCCAAGTGTAAAATGGCGGTCTTCGGGCCGCCATTTTTGTTTTGGCTGGTCACCCGCTGGCCCATTCCCCACTTCTGCGCCATGATCGCCACCTACGTCTCGGGGGCAGCACCATGGACATCAATAATCCCGACATCATCGCCGAAGTCCGCGCGGTGTTTGACCGTTACGAAGCCGCCATCGCCGCCAATGACAGCGCCGTGCTGGATGTTTCCTTTTGGGATGATCCGCGCGTGGTGCGGTATGGCATCACCGAAATCCTCTACGGCATCGAAGCTATTCGCGCCTTTCGCGCCAGCGTGAAATCCTATGCGCCGCGTGCCCAGAAGAAGATCACCATCACCACCTTCGGGCGTGATTTCGCCACCACCAATCTGGAATTTCAGCGCCTGGATAGCGGGTTTATCGGGCGCGAGACCAAGATCATGGCGCGCGTCCCGGGGCAGGGCTGGCGCATTGTCTCGGCCCATGTCTCACTACTCACGCAAACCGATCCAGGCCGTGTCGCGAAGGGGTGACGCCATGACCAAGACCGTTGAATGCTTCTACACGCTGTCCTCGCCCTGGATGTATCTGGGTGGCAGGCAGCTATCCGAAATCATCAAGCGCCATGGCGCGACTCTGGTGCTCAGGCCCTATGATTTCCGCCTGGTGGTGCCGCATACGGGGGGCATTGCGCTGCGCACCCGCCCGGAACCGCGCCAGGATTATCACGCGCTGGAACTGGATCGCTGGTCGCGCCATCTCGGCATTCCCATCAATCTGAAACCCAAGCACTACCCGCCATCAGACCAACGCCCCGCCGGCCATATGGTCATGGCCGCCGCCGCACGCGGCATGGATGCGATGCGGCTTTCCCAGGCTCTGCTGCATGCGCTTTGGGTGGAAGATCGCGACATTGCAGACCCGCGCACGCGCATGGCCATTGCCGAAGAACAGGGCATGCCCGGCGAAAGCCTGCACCGCGAGGAAGAAAGTGCCAGCATCCAATCGGAGTTTGACCGCAACAACCGCGACGCCATCGCGCGCGGTGTCTTCGGCGCACCGACTTATGTGTGTGAGGAGCTTTTCCTCTGGGGCCAGGACCGCTTGTTCTTCCTCGACAAATATCTGGCCGGGGAGGCAGTGCAATCCGGCCCCGCGAAAACTATCGCCAAAACGCGGGCGCGTTGAATATGGCGCGGCATGTGGTGGTGATTGGTGCCGGAGCGGTCGGCGCGGCTTCAGCGCTTGCGGCGCTGAAGGATGGGCACCAGCTCTCCATCCTGGACCCGGCAGAACCGGGCGGGGAACAGGCGGCATCCTATGGCAATGGCTGTTGGCTCAGCCCCATGTCGGTTATCCCACCAGCCGTGCCGGGCATTTGGAAGAAGCTGCCGAAATTCCTCTCGGACCCGCTGGGACCGCTCGCCATTCGCTGGGGCTATTTGCCGCGCGTCGCACCCTGGTTGATCCGCTATTTGGCGTCCGGCTGGCGCTGGGAAGATGTGGCACGCACCGCCGCTGCGCTGCGCCCCTTGGTGCAGGATGCGCCGCGCTTGCACAAAATGCTCGCGGACCAGGCCGGGGTGGGCCATCTGATCGAAAGGCGGGGGCTGATGTATATCTACCCCTCCCGCGCTGATTTTGAGGCCGAGCGTAAAGCCTGGGAGATCCGCCATCAGGTCGGCGTGCGTTGGATTGAACTTGACGCCGATGAGCTTCGCCAGCGCGAACCGGAACTCGACCGCCGCTATGGTTTCGGCATTTTCGTGGATGAGGGCGGGCATTGCACCGACCCCGGCGCCTATGTCGCCGCCCTGATCGGGCTGGCGCAGGCCGAAGGTGCCAAGCTGATCCGCGCCCCTGCCACGGGGTTCCGGATCGAAGCGGGCCATCTTAAGGCGGTGACGACAGGGCAGGGAGAAATCCCCTGCGATGCCGCCGTAATCGCCGCCGGGGTGCATTCCAAGCCGCTCGCCCGCGCCGCAGGGGATGATGTGCCGCTTGAGAGCGAACGCGGCTACCACGCCGAAATCAGCGCGCCGGAAGTGGCACCCCGCCATGGGCTGATGCCCTCAGACGGCAAAATGTCCATCATGCGCACGGCGCGCGGCCTGCGCTGCGCCGGGCAGGTGGAGATTGCGGGGATTGAAGCGGCGCCCAATTGGCAGCGCGCGGAAATCCTTAAAAATCATTTGCTAAGCTGCTTTCCCGGCCTGCCGCGCGATATCCCGGCTGAGCGGATCAAGTTCTGGCTAGGCCACCGGCCCTCCATGCCCGATGGCATGCCCTGCCTTGGCCCATCCCGTGCGACGCCGGATGTGATCCATGCCTTTGGCCATGGGCATACCGGGCTTGTGGCGGCAGCCCGGACGGGGGAGGTGATAGGTGCGCTGCTCGCTGGCCGCAGCCCGCCAATCCCCATCGCAGCCTTCGACTCGCGGCGTTTCAAGGCATTTTTTTAGCTTTTCGCGCGCCGCGCTGAAGATTTTTCTCGCTTTTCGAGAAACGGGATGTCATGCTGCCAAATACCAGCGTTGCATCCCGCGCGTTGCGGTCATTTATGTGTGGATAGTCAAACAGTGTTTCCTGAAAACGAGCACCAGGATAGCACCGGGCCGATCGAGGCCGAGGTGAAGTGGTATAACTCCCGTAAAGGCTTCGGCTTCGTACTGGGACCAGATGGGCAGGATGTGTTTTTTCACGCCTCTGCCCTGACAGAGGCAGGCATTGAGCCGCCAGATACCGGCGACAAGCTGGTGTGCGAAATCGGGTCTGACCGGCAGGGCCGGCGCCTGATCACGCGGATCATGCAGCTGAAGAAGGGCGAAGGCGGTGGCGAAGCGCGCCCGCCGCGCCGTGAATTCGGCGGCGGTGGCGGCTTTGGGGATCGTCCCCCGCGCCGCGATTTCGGGGACCGTCCCCCGCGCCGAGATTTCGGTGATCGTCCCCCGCGCCGAGATTTCGGCGGTGGCGGCGGCTTTGGTGGCGGTGGCTTCGGGGATCGTCCCCCGCGCCGTGATTTCGGTGGCGGCGGCGGCGGCTTCGGTGGTGGCGGTTTTGGTGATCGTCCCCCGCGTCGTGATTTCGGGGATCGTCCCCCGCCGCGGCGCGAATTCAACCGCGATGAAGGTGGCCCGACCTATGACGTCGCTGGCACGGTCAAGTGGTTCGACCAGGTGCGCGGCTTCGGCTTCGTGACGCCGGAAGATGGCGGCCAGGATGTCTTCCTGCATTCTTCGGTGCTGCAACGCGCCGGAAAGCAGGATGTGCAGCAGGGCGAAAAGGTAGCCCTTGAAGTGCGCGATGGTCAGCGCGGCCGCCAGGCCGTGAATATGAAGGACTGAAGCAGTCCGCATTGTGGCCCATCAGGCCGCGATGGCGTTGAGAAAACGAGGGGCATGTCCCCTCGTTTTTTTGTGGCGTAGAGCAGGTGGCACTGTTTCCATTTTTGATTGAGAAAGCTGAAGACGCCGCCAGCATTTTTACCGAATTTCAATAAAAAACATGTTTTTTCAATGGTTTATTTAACCGCTTTTTCATTTCCCTCTGAGAAATTGGGTCCGTCCCGAAAATCGGGCACAGCGAAGGGAAAATCCCATGAATCTGAATTCGGTGAACACCAATCTGGCGGCGATGACCGCGCTTCAGTCCCTGAACCGGACCAATGATGCGCTCGGCGTCGTCCAAAAACGCATCTCCACTGGTTATCGTGTCGCCGATGCCAAGGATGATGGCGGCGCCTATGCTGTTGCCCAAACGGTGCGCGGTGATATCGCTGGCTTGACCGCGGCCAATGAACAATTGGGCGGTCTCAAGGGCATTGTTGATGTGACCTTGCAAGGCCTGGGTCAGGTCTCAAGGACCATGGTGGAACTTCGCACGGTACTGACCCGTCTCGCGGATGGCACCATCAATACTGAGCAGCGCGCGCAATATGAACAGCAATACACACAGCTTCAGAGCCAGGTGGAACGCTTCATCGAAGACGCGACCTATAATGGCCGTACGCTGCTCTCAACCGACGCCGCATCGGGTGGCGGGGATATCGTATCCATTCGAAATGAAGTCGGCACCACCCTGACCCTTGCGGCCTTCGATGGTGCAGTCGATTTCGTAGTGGCCGCGCCACCCGCCGATGCCGCAGCCGCGCAGGCAGCGATTGCGGGCGATTGGTCCGACGTGAATGAAGCCATCAATGAAGCGCTCAATCGCCTAGGTGCAGATGCGCGCTATGTTGACGCCCAGATCAATTATAACCGCGACAAGCTTGACGCGATTGAAGGCGGACTTGGCGCCTTGATTGATGCCGATATCGCCAAGGAAGCCGCGCGGCTTCAGGCGCTGCAGATCAGGCAGCAGCTTGGCACGCAGACGCTGTCCATCACCAACCAGGCGCCTCAGGCGCTGATCTCTCTGTTTGGTCGTTGATGTGAAACAATCCCTCGTCTGATCCGATTTTTTGTGCAGGTTTTTTGCGGAACACCACGGCATGCAGACCGTGGTGTTTCCGTTTCTAAATTACTTAACAAAACAAAAAATTTTGTATCTGAATGCCAAATAATGGCTGCGATTCATCAAATGTTATTTCTTTGCTGTCAAATTGAATGACGCCCAAAATGGGTTTGCCATGAAGGAAAAATTCCGATGAGCATCACTTCTGTCATCACGAATACCGGCGCCATGACGGCGCTGCAATCGCTCAACCGCACCAATGATGCCTTGTCCGTTGTTCAAAAGCGCATCTCCACCGGCTATCGCGTGGCTGACGCCAAGGATGATGGGGGTGCCTTTGCGGTGGCGCAAACGGTGCGCAGCGATACCGCCTCCCTCACAGCGGTGAATGAGCAATTGGGCGGTCTGCGCGGCCTTGTGGATGTTTCGCTGACAGCGCTTGAGCA
>JADCGG010000184.1 GCA_020249125.1 Roseomonas sp.
AGGAAATGCCCGGTCGCGAAAGCCTCATAGCTTGGCGTCGCCATGGCGCAATCCATGACACCGTAATTGATCAAAAGGCCACGCAGTTTCAGGCTTGGATCGGTTTCCCGCAACAAGAGCGCCGTGCCGGCAGCCAGGTTCCCGCCCGCCGAATCACCACCCAGGATGATGCGGCTGGTATCCAAGCCCCATTCCGCACCGCGATTGGCCACCCAGCGCGTGACCGCGGCGCATTCTTCCAGGGCTTGCGGGAAAATCGCCTCCGGGCTCAGCGCGTAATCAACGCCAATCACGGCGCAGCCGGAGGCAGCCGCATATTCGCGCATCAGCCGGTCATGCGTATCCACGCTGCCCCAAACCCAGCCGCCACCATGCAGATAGACCAAAACGGGATGGCCCCTGCCTGCCGTTGGGCGATGGAAGCGGCAGAGAATCCGCCGCCCGCGTAGCGCCAGCCACCGATCCTCACTTTCCGCCATCACCGCGCCCCCCTTGGCGAGTGGCAGGCTGAGGCCGTCATTCAATTCGCGCGAATTATCCAACGGCAATTCCAGCTTCACCGGGGGCTGCGCCGCGGCGCGCGCCTCCATCATTTCGGTGAAGCGGAGCATTTCGGGGTCCCAATTCTCGCGGGCCATGGCGTTTCCTTATCTGGCGCCGGGTAGCATCCCGGCTGCGCGCATTATGGAAGCATTTGGCGCAGTCTCGGCAAGCCCTGCCTCAAGCGGGATTGGTCTCCGCGATCAAAATCCGCAGCCTTTGTGCCGCTGCCATGCCCTTGCGCGCCTGGCGCCAGCAGGCCTCGGCCACGCGCTGATGAATGGCAACCGCATCATCAGCCGATGTCACACTCGCAATCCCGATATGCCAGCTTGGATGCGCGTCAGGCGGGAAGGGATTGCCAATCACATGGGCACGATCCCGCGCGCGATAGATCATCGCCTGGTAACTTGGTTCCGGTTCCTGCAATAGGCCGATCTGCACCCCAAGCGGTGCCTGTTCCATCAGATTGGCCAGGTGTTCGGCTTGCGTCATCGCGGCGGCCTTGGCTTCCGCGCGGCCACGTTCGGAAAGCGGCAGCCCGGCGCCAATGCCCTCCACCAGCATGCGCCTCAGCGCCATCTCGGACAGCAAAACGGTGATGTTGGTCCGGCGCTGTTCCAGCAAAAGCCGCCGCTGCGCCAGGCTGGTCAGGCATTGGTCTGTAAGGCTTCTTGCCGCCGCACGGTCAGGCGCCATGCCGGCCGCTTCCAGCCATAGCTCGCGCAAAATGTGGTCAAACCCTTCCGTGGCCAGGGCAAAACACAGCGCCCCACCAAGCTGCAATTGGCTATCCGCGTCTTCTTCGATCTGGCGCTGACGTTCCAGGAAGGCGTTGATGCGGGAAAAATAATCAACCCCGATCCCCAGCAAGGCCAAGGGCGAGACCTGCAGCATTTCCGCCAGCCGCCGGATCGTGTCCAGCTTGATGACCTCGCCCTTTTCATAGCGGTAGAGCGCGGCGCGGGAGATACCAAGCCGCGCTGCGATTTCATCCGCCTTGAGGCCCGATTCAAGCCGATAATTGCGAAGCTGCTGGCCGATTTCGTCGAAACGCATTGGAATGGCGCCTTTGCTCTGCCCCGACGACGCAGGCGCGGCCGGGTTCAAACCAGTAAAGCGCGAAAATTCCAAAAAACAAAATGCCGCGCCGCTTTTCGAGGCATTTAGTCAAAAATGAGAAGGCCTCCCGGGGGCGGGAAGCCTTATCTCAAGCGAAGCTTGTACCTCAGGCGTCCGGCGCCACGGGGTGCGCGGCGAGGGTCTCCAACGCCTTGACCAGGCCGGAATGGTCCAAATCCCCGCCACCGGCGGCTGCCACGGCAGCGAAAAGCTGCTGGGTGGAAGCGGTATTGGGCAAGGCCACGCCCAATTCGCGCCCGGCTTGCAAGGCCAGGTTCAAATCCTTCTGGTGCAGGCGGATGCGGAAGCCGGGGGCGAAGGTCCGCTTGATCATGCGTTCCCCGTGCAATTCCAGAATGCGGGACGTCGCAAGGCCACCCGTGATCGCCTGCCGCACCTTGGCCGGATCGGCGCCTGCCTTTGAGGCGAAGGTCAGCGCCTCGGCCACCGCTTCAATGGTGAGTGCGACGATGATCTGATTGGCGACCTTGCAGGTCTGCCCCGCGCCGGTGCCGCCGACAAGAGTGATGTTCTTGCCCATGGCTTCAAATAGCGGCTTGGCGCGGTCAAACGCCGCTTCCGAACCACCGACCATGATCGTCAGGCTCGCCTGCTTGGCGCCGACTTCCCCGCCCGAGACCGGGGCATCCAGATAATCCCCCCCCTTGGCCGCGATCTTGGCCGCGAATTCCTTGGTCGCGGTCGGGCTGATGGAGGACATGTCAATCACCAGCGTGCCGGGCTTGAGGCCCTCTGCCACGCCGCCCGCGCCGAACAGCACGGCTTCCACATCGGGGGTATCGGGCACCATGATGATGACGGCATCTGCCCCGGCGGTGGCGGTCTTGGCATCGGGTGCGACGGCGAAGGCTGCGCGATCCTCGGCGGTCAGGCTTTTGCGTTCCACCACGGTAATGGCGTGGCCGGCGTTTTTCAGATGCCCGGCCATGGGGCGGCCCATGATACCAAGGCCGATAAAGGCGATGTTCATTGTGTTTCAGTCCTTATAGGGGGCGAACCAGGAAAGCCCGGCGAG
>JADCGG010000185.1 GCA_020249125.1 Roseomonas sp.
CCGATGGCACCGCCAATCACCGCCCCAAGGGCCAAAGCCACCATCCGACCCTCGGCCCGCGCCAGCCAACGCAGCAGAAACACCGCAATCGCCAAGGCAAGCCCCGCCAAAATCACGTGATTCCAAGGGCCATCACCGGAAAACAGGCCAAAAGTGACGCCCCGATTCCAGACCATGGTCAGATCAAGGCCAAAAGGGCCTGCCGAAAACAAGGGGATGTGCTGGACCTTGGGGAGTAACAGGACATCCAACACGAACCACTTTGAAAGCTGGTCGAAGACGAAAATCATAGCCGCAAATATCAAACCCAGGCGGAACAGGCCGGGGGCGCTGCCCCCAGACCCCCGCCGGGGAGACAGTGTCTCCCCGGACCCCGCCGACATTAAAGCGACTCGACCACTGCGTCGCAGCGGCGGCAGAGCGTGGGATGGGTGGAACAGGCACCGACTTCGGGCAAGACACGCCAGCAGCGGTCGCATTTCGTGCCGGGGGCGGGGTGGAAGACGGCAGCGGCATCAGCGACGCCATCGGCGACGAAGGCACCCGAAGGCGCGGCGTCAGTCGAAAGCGCGAAGCCTGAGGTGATGCACAACTCCGCCCACAAATCAGGGGACAACAACGCGGCATCATCAGCGCCTACATGCAACACCGGTGCGGCCTGCAAGGAAGACCCGATTTCTTGCGCCACACGCGCCCGTTCAAGCGCACCAGTCACGGCACGGCGCACATCACGCAACCGCGCCCATTTCGCGGCCAGCGCCTGATCCTTCCAACCCTCCGGCACAAACGGGAAATCCAGCAAATGCACGCTGCCACCCTGATCCGGGAAACGCGCCAGCCAGGCTTCCTCCGCCGTGAAGACCAAGACCGGCGCGAACCAGGCACACAGGCAACGATGCAAGACATCAAGCACCGTCCGCGCTGCCCGACGGCGCGGCGCGTCAGAGGCATCGCAATAAAGCGCGTCCTTGCGGATATAGAAGTAAAACGCCGAAAGGTCAGTGGCGCAAAATTGATGGATTTCGGGGTAAACCCCGGTCCAGTCATGGGTTTCCACCGCACGCCTGATCTTCGCATCCAATTCTGTCAGGCGATGCAGCAACCACCGCTCAAGCTCCGGCAATTCGGCGTAAGGCACGGTTTCATCTTCAGTGAAACCATCCAGATTACCCAATAGCCAACGCAGCGTATTGCGGATGCGCCGATACAATTCCGCCTGCTGCTTCAGGATTTCCGGGCCGATGCGCAAATCCAGCGCCGTGTCGGAATTCATCACCCAAAGGCGCAGAATATCCGCGCCATATTGCTTCATCACATCCTGCGGCGCGGTGACATTGCCCATGGATTTGGACATTTTCCGCCCCTGCTCATCCAGCACAAAACCATGCGTCAACACGGCCTTGAAGGGCGCCACACCATTCGTCCCCACTGATTCCAACAGCGAGGAATGGAACCAGCCGCGATGCTGGTCCGACCCTTCCAGATAAAGATCAGCCGGGAAGGGCAACCCGCGCGGCGGCAGCACAAAGGCATGGGTGGAGCCTGATTCAAACCAGACATCCACAATATCCATCACCTGTTCATAAGCCGCCGGATCGCGCCCTTCGCCAAGGAAGCGCGCGGCTGCACCGGGCTTGTACCAGGCGTCAGCACCCTCCGCGGTGAAGGCTGCAATGATGCGGTCCATAATGGCGGGATCGCGCAAGGGTTCACCCGAGCGGCGATCCACAAAAACCGGGATCGGCACGCCCCAGGCGCGCTGGCGGCTGATGCACCAATCGGGGCGCGCGGCCACCATGGAACCGATGCGGTTGCGCCCGGCATCCGGCACGAAATGCGTCTTGGCAATCGCGTCCAATGATTTGGCGCGAATGGCATTGGCATCATCCATGGCGATGAACCATTGCGGCGTGGCGCGGAAAATCACCGGCTTCTTGGACCGCCAGCTATGCGGATAGCTATGCGTGAGCTTGCCCGTGGCGGCCAGCGTCCCCGCTGCCTCCATCGCCTCATAAACCCTGGTATGCGCCTTGAAGACATGCCAGCCTTCAAACCCCGGCGCATGATGGGTGAAGGTGCCGTCATCATTGACGGTTTCGGGAATTTGGATCTCCAGTTTCGGATCATTGCTGTGGGATGCGTTGTATGCACGAATGAGATTGAAATCATCTTCGCCATGACCAGGCGCGATATGCACAAAGCCCGTGCCGGCTTCGGTGGTGACAAAATCACCAGGCAGCAACGGGACATCGAAAGCATAGTTATCCCATTTCGCAAATTCTTCCATGCCAGGGGGTAGTTTTCCCATTTGTTGGAGAACGTTAAAATTATGGTAGTAAAGAGGATGCTCAGTGATTGTTCCTTTTAATTCGGCACCTTTAAACTCTTTACTTTGTTGATTAAACTTATCGATTTGAGCATCCTTCAAGAAATTTGACAGAAGCTGTGACGCTACGATTAAGTTATCGCCACGCTTGAGATGAGAACCTTCTTTTACCTTCTCGACTTCAATGACCACGTAGTCAATGTCTGGACCATAGGCGATGGCCCGATTGCCTGGGATGGTCCAAGGCGTGGTAGTCCAGATGACAATACTGGTCCCGTATGGCACATCAAGTGTTGGTTTTCGAATGCGGAACTTCGCATGCAACGTCGGGCTTACATGGTCGTGATATTCAATCTCGGCTTCCGCCAGCGCGGTTTTTTCCACCGGGCTCCACATCACGGGGCGCAGGCCGCGATAGAGCGACCCATTCATCAAAAACTTGCCGATCTCACCAGCAATCGCGGCCTCTGAGGCGAAATCCATCGTCGCGTAGCGATCATCCCAATCGCCGGCAACACCCAGGCGGATGAATTCTTCCCGCTGCACTTCAAGCCAATGTTCGGCATAGGCGCGGCATTCGGCGCGGAAATCCAGAACGGGCACCGCATCCTTGTCGCGGCCCTTGTTGCGGTATTCTTCCTCGACCTTCCATTCAATCGGCAGGCCGTGGCAATCCCAGCCGGGGACGTAATTCGCATCAAACCCGGCCATCTGCGCGGCGCGATTGATGACATCCTTCAAAATCTTGTTGAGCGCATGGCCGATATGCAGATTGCCATTGGCATAGGGCGGGCCATCATGCAGCACGAAACTCTCGCGCCCCTTGGATTGTGCGCGGAGCCTCTCCCAAAGTTTCAAACGCTCCCACCGCGCCAGCATATCGGGTTCGCGCTTTGGCAAATCGCCGCGCATGGGAAAGCCGGTCTGTGGCAGGAAGACGGTGCCGCGATAATCGCGGGCCTCTTTGGGGCTATCGGTCATTTTTTCGAGCCTTGCGGGCTAAACGCGGGCTGCCGGGCAGGGCGGCCAGGGTGACAGTAAGGGAAGGTCGTCCCGGCCCTCAGAGGAAGGCCGGGCGGATAATTCGCGCCCCTATCATTATACTGTGCATGACGGGCTTATGGGCGCGGGCCATGCGGATGGTCAAGCCAGCGCCGCGCGGGCATTCGCGACATCCGCTTCAATCGCGGCTTTCAGCGTTTCCAGCCCGTCAAACTTGGCATCGGGGCGCAGGAAATGCACCAGCCGCACGCCAATTTCCTGGCCGTAAATATCGCCCGCAAAATCGAAGATATACACCTCCAACCGCGTCACCTTATCGCCGCCGAGCGTGGGCCGCCGCCCGATATTGGCGACCCCCTTGGCCGTCCCCCCGCCAGGCAGCGCGACTGTCACGGCATAAACCCCCCGCGCCGGTTCCAAATGCCGATCGAGCCAGATATTCGCCGTCGGCCAGCCAAGAACGCGCCCAAGCTTATCCCCATGCACCACCGTGCCGCGAATCTCCCAAACCCGGCCCAGCTTTTCCGCCGCGCGGTCCGGGTAGCCATCCTGCAACAGCCGGCGGATGCGGGTGGAGGATATCGCCTCCCCCCCCTGTTCCACCGGAGGGACGATGGAAAGCCCCATGCCGCGCGCAGCGGCTTCACGGGCCAGGAACCGCACATCGCCACCACGCCGATGGCCAAAGGCGAAATCGGGGCCGCAGGCCAGATGCTTCGCGCCCAACGCCTTATGCAGCACCTGTTCCACAAAGGCTTCCGCCGAAAGCGCGGCGAAGTCATCATCAAAGCTGAGCGCATAGACAAAGCGCGCCCCGGCATCACCCAGGCAAGCGGCTTTGGCCGGCAGCAAGGTCAGCCGAAAGGGCGGATCATCTGGCCGGAAATGCTCGCGCGGATGGGGCTCAAAGGTCAGCACCGCCAAGGGCAGATCGGGCCGCGCCGCCTGCGCGGCCTTCAGCACCGCGACATGGCCCAGATGCACGCCATCAAAATTGCCGAGCGCCACGGTGGCGCCGCGCGCTTCCTTGGGGATCGCCCGCCAATCGCTGAAAATCCGCGGCGCCATCAGGCTTCCCCAGGCTTCAGCCAGCGCGGCACATCGGGCGGCGTAAAGCGCGCCAGCACATCCAGCGCGGCCGCACCATCCGGGGCCAGCATCGCCGCAGCGCGCATCTCACCCCGCACAAAACCTTCCGCCACCATGTGATCAAGTGCTGCCATCAGCTTCTGCCAATAGCCAAGCGTATCCACAAAAACGATGCCCTTGCGCTGGATGCCAAGCTGCAACCAGGTGAGCGTTTCCACCGCTTCTTCCAGGCTGCCATAGCCGCCGGGCAGGACGATGAAGCCATCAGAAAGCTCGGCCATCAGCGCCTTGCGTTCATGCATGGAAGCAACCACGCGCATATCCTTAAGCTGCTTGGCGCCCGCTTCCCGCGCCACCAGCCCATGGGGGATGATGCCAATCACTTCCGCCCCCGCATCCTGCGCGGCAGCGGAAACCGCGCCCATAAGCCCAACGCCACCTCCGCCATAGACCAAGCCAAGCCCGCGCGCGGCGATGTCACGCCCCAGCGCGGCGGCAGCTTCGGCATATTCAGGGCGGGCGCCAGCGGCTGACCCGGCAAAAACACATACCCGACGCATGGCGCTATTCCGCTGCCTTGGTGGCGGCGGCGCGGGAGGGGACGGAGACAAAAGCCTCCCCCTCCAGCACCGGCTCACCCTTCACCAGACACACGGTCTTCAGCGTCGCGCGGTGCTTTTCCGGGTGCAAAGCGGCCACTTCCACAATGGCAGTCACGGTTTCCCCAATCTTCACCGGGGCGCGGAATTTCAGCGTTTGCGACATATAAATGGTGCCCGGCCCCGGAAGCTGCGTGCCCAGCACCTTCGTGATCAGCCCCGCCGCCAGCATCCCATGCGCGATGCGTTCCTTGAAGATGGAGGTCGCGGCATATTCCGCATCCAGATGCATCGGGTTGGTATCGCCCGTCACGGCGGCGAACAGCACGATATCGGCTTCCGTAATGGTTTTGGAGAATTTGGCGGAAAGCCCCACCGAGAGGTCTTCGAAGAAATAGATTTCCGCCATGGCCCAGTCCCCCGCTTCGCCGTGCTGCATTGCGAAAGGGTGTTAGAGCAGATTGGCGCCGGGTGGAATGACCCTGGCGCGGCGGCTGGCGCTTCGTTTGGCGTTTTTTGTGGGGCGCGGTGGACAGCGACTTCAAGCCCGGAAAGGCAAGGCTTCGCGCGGCTGCTCGCGCTGCCTTTCTAGTAGGCGGACTCTGCCCAGCACCTGTAGAATGGCGCAATGAGTCGACATACTTCCAGCCGCCCCCATCGTGTGGGTCCTGAGGCTTCGCTTCCGTTCGCGGAGGGCGAAAACGGGCGGATGGTTCACGTCTCGACTGTCCCGAACGGGAAGAAGTGCGGCTGCATCTGCCCAGAGTGTAGGGGGCCTCTGATCGCCTACCAGCCGAGGACCAAGAAGGTACCCTATTTCGGGCACTATACGGATGCCGCCTGCGATCCCCCTCGCGCACTCGAAACTATGCTGCACAAGCTTGCCAAGCAACTAATCGAAGAGCGGAAGGAGGTCCGTTTGCCGCCCGTTGTGGCCATCCTCGGTGAAACACATAGCGAACTTTTCAAGGGCGCGATCTTCCGACCTGAGAGTGTGCGGGTGGAGGAGGCGGTTCCAGGAATGCGTCCCGACATCATCGCCACCCTCGGCCAGAAAGAGCTCTTTATTGAGGTGGCGGTCCGGCACAAGGTTGGCGCAGAGAAGTTGGCCCTTATCAAGGAGCGCCGACATTCTACGATTGAGATTGATTTGGCCAAATGGCGCCACGAAACGGATGAAGCGAAGTTAGCGCTAGCCATCATCCACGATGCACCGCGGGTCTGGCTGTTCAACAATACCTCGTTTAAAAAAGAGGCCGACTGGTTAGCAAAGCAGGAGGAGCGCGCACGCCAGCGTCGCAAGCATGCAATTGAACTTGCCAATGCCATCCTGCGCAGTTTGTCAGAGCCCCCGCTAATGGAGGCGCCACCGGGAAGTTTATTCGCGGAATACGTGGCCTATGTCGAAGATGCGGGCATGGCCGACGTTGTCGGGGTGGCGATCCCAGGCTCGGGTGCATTCGGAGTCGCTGAGGAGATTTGGCAGGCGGCGGTGCTGCACTTCCTACTCCTACAGCCCGCAGTCACCGTGCGTTACATGCCGCTTGACAATGAAGACTACTCTTTGCTGTCAGCCGCTGCGACCTTAGCTCATAGGGATGCAGCCGTGGATTGGACGGTTGTCGAGCAAATCACAGACGGAGAGGTGCGCGACCCGCGCGCAGCAATCTGTGAATATCTCAATTACCTCGTTGGGCGAGGAATTGCTGAGTTCGGCGGCGCTGATCAGTATAAAATTTCTTGGGATGCGATGTTTCGCGCACGAGAAGCTCAGAGGGAAAGGCGGGCTAGAAGGGATCGGCATACTGCCCTGCTTAAAGCCTTTGCGGAGGTTTCTGAGAAAGTCGGCGCTCCGGCCATGACCTTTGCCGCATGGATGGACATGCGGCACGAGGGGTTCGAGGCAACGCCGCGCGAGCTTGCTGATCGCAGCGAGTGGAGCCTTTCGCCCCTGCTCGACAGGATGATGCGTATCGGAAATCTCGTCACACCTAACGCGGCGATTGTCGAAGGTGGTCTCCTTGGCTTTCCGGTGGAGGAGCATCTGGCCGCGCGCAAAACGGACGCGGATAGGCGGCGCATCGAGGCAGAGGAACTCAAAGCTGCGCGCATCAAGGTGGAGCAGGCGCGTCAGGCGAAGGAGGCCGCCGACTGGTTGCGGTGGTTTCGGGCGGAGAGCCAAGAAATTGAGGGCGGGAACGCCCTTCTTCACGCGCCCCTAAAGGAGCTTGGCGGCCGCAGCATTGAGCAAACGCAGGGCTGGATGTCGCCAACCGAGGCTATGAACGTCCGAAGCATGATCCGGGAGCAACAGGCCAATGCCCGGAAGAAAAGGGAGCAGCAAGCCGCTGCCGAGGAAAAGGCGGAAGAATGGCGAGCAAAGCTCATCCAAAGGGTGGCCGAGTTGTTCAAACCGGAGTTTCGCCATTCTGTCCTGCGCTCAAGCTACCCCGAAACTTTCAAGCGCAAGCTGATAGATTACTGTTCAGATGAGCAGACCTACAAGATTTCCGTCAAAGTAGCCGAACGCGTGAAGGTGGGCCGCAATTAGGGCTCCCATCAGTAGCGCAGCTTTCAATGGATGAACCGGTCAAAGAGAGAAAATTCGTGTTCTTCCGCAATCAGAGGAAATCGTTTGGCGATTATCCAAAATAGAAAATAAAATCTTTTTTCTTGATATTGTTGACAAATTGAGAGAAAAAATTTCCAATTCATCCGGGATTTTTCGCCATGACGCTCCGCCGAGACCTTCTGCTCCGCTCCGCCCTTTTCGCCTCCGCCGCGCTGTGCGCCGCCACCCCCGCCCGCGCCGATACTGCCTGGGCGCCTGATCGTGCGCTCCGCATCATTGTCCCCGTCGCACCTGGTGGCAGCCTGGATATCCTGGGGCGCTTGCTCGCCAGGCATTTGACTGAAGCGCTCGGCCAGAATGTGGTCACGGAAAACAAGCCCGGCGCCGGCAGCAATATCGCCTTTGAATTGGTCGCCCGCGCCGCGCCGGATGGGCTGACCCTGCTGGTGGGTTCAGACCCGCTGACGATCAACCCCGCACTCTACCCTCGCGTCGGCTTTGACCCGGTGCGGGATTTCAGCCCGGTGATCGAAGCCGTGCGCGCTCCGCAGGTGCTGGTGGTGCACCCTTCAGCCCCGGCGCGGGATCTGGCCGGCTTCATCGCCTGGGCGCGGCAGGCGGATGGCAAGCTGACGCTCGCTTCCCAGGGCAATGGGTCCATCGGGCATTTGGCCGGCGCGCTATTCGCGCAGGATGCCGGCCTTGGCTTCACCCATGTGCCTTATCGCGGCGGCGGCCCCGCCGTGATTGACCTGGTGGCCGGCCATATCCAGGCGCTATTCGTGACCTTGCCCGCTGCGATTGAACATATCCGCGCCGGGCGGCTCCGCGCCCTTGCGGTCACCAGCGCCAAGCGCGTCCCCGCCCTACCAGAGGTACCGAGCATCGCCGAATCAGGCTTCCCGGAATTTGAGGTGATTACCTGGCAGGGCATCCTGGCCCCGGCGCAAACCCCGCCCGCCGCGATCCACCGCCTGGCGGGCGCGCTTGAACGCATTCTGGCCAAGCCTGAAGTCGCGGAACAGCTCAGCGCCCAGGGTTTTGAGGTCACCAGCCAAGGCCCCACGCAATTCGCGAGCCTGATCCAGGCCGAAGCGCGGCGCTGGCCCGCCTTGGTCCGCCGCACCGGCGCCCAGCCCGATTGAACCTGAAGGAGAACCCTCATGCCCGATAGCCTGAACCCGATTGATTGGCGCAGCCGCGGCATCAAGCATGTACGCGCCAGTGCCAAAAGCGCTGACACGCCGGAAACCCTTGGCATGAACCGCGAAGTTGCCATCAGCGGCGCGCGCAGTGGTTCCGTGGCACTTTGGGCCGGCACCAATCGGATCGAACCCAATGCCCGCACCGGCGCGCACCACCACGGCGCTTTGGAAAGCGTGATCTACATCATCAGCGGCACGGCCCATATGCGTTGGGGTGATCGGCTGGAATTCATCACCGAAGCCCGCGCCGGCGATTTCTTCCTGGTGCCGCCTTATGTGCCGCATCAGGAAATCAATGCCTCGGCGACCGAGGTGCTGCATTGCGCGCTGGTGCGTTCCGGCACCGAGGAAGTGGTGGTGAACCTGCCCGATCTGGTGGCAGTTGATGAACCCGAATGGATCGCCACGCGCTGATCAGCGCCGCGCGTTTTTGAGCTTGTACGTCAAAGGATGATTGAAATGAGCCTGCAACTCGGCCAGATCGCCCCGGATTTCGCGGCGGAAACCACCACCGGCCCGATCCGGTTTCATGATTGGAAGGGCGCTTCCTGGGTGGTGCTGTTCAGCCACCCCAAGGATTTCACGCCTGTCTGCACCACGGAATTGGGCGAAGCCGCGCGGCTGAAGCCGGAATTCGATAGGCGCGGCGTGAAGGTGATTGGCCTTTCGGTTGACCCGCTGACCAACCACGCGGGCTGGGAAGCGGATATCAAGGAAACCCAGGGCCATGCGGTGAATTTCCCGATGATTGCCGATCCTGATCGGAAGGTTTCAAACCTTTTTGGCATGGTGCATCCGGATACGGACCCAAGCATCACCGTGCGGACGGTTTATGTGATTGATCCGGCGCATAAGGTGCGGCTGACCATGACCTATCCGCCAAGCGCTGGGCGCAATTTCGATGAAATCCTGCGCGTGATTGACAGCCTGCAACTGACCGATCGCGCCAAGCTGGCAACGCCGGTGAATTGGCGCCCGGGCGGGCGGGCGATCATCCCGCCCTCCATCCCCGATGCCGAGGCGGCGAAGCTTTTCCCGCAGGGCTGGAAGGCGGATCGGCCCTATTTGCGCTGGGTGGAAACCGACCCTGCCAAGCAGGGTTGAACCCTGGCCCTTGCCCGCCTATCGCCAAGCCCCAACTTCGCGATAATAGAATTGTCATGAAGGGGGCGGGGCAGGCCAGACGCGGTTTGGCGGCCCTTTGGCTGGGTTGGAGGGGTTTCAGGGTTTAATGGGCGCGCCGCGGTTTCACCTTGTCTATCGCATCACCCCGGATGATTCCCGGCCGATAGAAGCCCATGCCAAGGATATCTGCCTGGAAGAAACGGTGGAAATCCCGGGCGATTGCGTGCCGCCCGCCATTTGGGATGCGGGCATTGTCGGCCAGGTGGAAGCCATTACGCCCTGCCCAGCACCTTCGCGCGCCTTCGATGTGGCAATCAGCTACCGCGCTGATATCGTCAATGATTCCATTCCCAATCTGCTGAATGTCATTTTCGGCAATATCTCAATCAGGCGCGGCATCAGGATCATGGATATCCGCCTGACGCCGGATCAGCTCCGCGCCTTTGGCGGGCCGGTTTTTGGGATTGCGGGCTTGCGCGAAAGGCTTGGTGTTTTTGGCCGGCCCTTGGCGGCGACCGCCATCAAGCCACTTGGGCTTTCCGTGCAGGAATTGGCGCGGCTGGCCGGCGGCTATGCGCTTGGCGGGCTTGATGTGATCAAGGATGATCACGGGCTGATGGATCAGCCCTTCCACCCCTTCAAGGAACGGGTGGCGCGGCTTCAGGAAGCGATCCGTAACGCCAATGCCAAGACTGGGCGGAAGACGCTCTATTTTCCGATGGTCTCCGGGCGGTTTGATCAGATCGAAGACCAGATGGCCTTCGCCGCTGCCCAGGGCTGCGCCGGGGCGCTGATTGCGCCCTTCCTGATCGGGCCGGATACGGGGTTTCACCTTGCGCGCAAATACGGGCTTGCGGTGATGGCGCATCCAAGCTTCTCCGGCACGCATTTCCATGACCCTGAGCATGGCATGACGCCGGCCATGCTGCTCGGGCGGCTGTTTCGGGTTTTTGGTGCGGATATTTCGGTATTTCCCAATGCCGGCGGGCGCTTCACCTTCACCCCGGATGAATGCCGCGATCTGGCCATTGCCATGCAGGAACCGCTCGGCGATGTGAAACCTGGCTTCCCTTCCCCGGCGGGCGGCATGACGATTGAACGCATTGACAGCATGGTGACGGCCTTTGGCCATGACGCCGTGTTCCTGATTGGCGGCGCGCTGATGCGCCATTCGCCCGACCCTGAAATTGGCGCGCGCGCCTTCATGGGCGCGATTGAACAGGCTATCGCCGCAGGAAAGGCCGCGGAATGACGGTGCGTCGCTTCAATTCATTCACCTGGGAAAACGTCCCCCTGCTGGCCTATAAGGATGGCGGCCCCTACAAGGATGTGACGCGCCAGGTATTGTTTGAAGGCGAGGAATCCCTGCCGGCCCAATGGCGTTATTTTGAGGTAGCGCCCGGTGGCCATTCCACCTTGGAACGCCATCAGCATATCCACTACGTCATGATCCTGCGCGGGCGCGGCGCCTGCCTGGTTGGCGATACCATCACCGACATCGCCGAACATGACCTGGTGGAAATCCGCCCCATGCAATGGCACCAATTCCGCGCGGCGGCAGATGCGCCACTTGGCTTTTTATGCGTGGTGGCAACCGAACGCGACAGGCCGCAATTGCCGGATGCCGCTGATCTGGTGGCGCTGCGGCAGAATGCGAAGATTGCCGATTTTATCAGGGTTTAGGCACTGATCCCACAAACCGGATCGCAGCCTACCGCCGCCGCAGCACCGCTTCCCGCGCCAGCGCCATCACGGCGGCGCGGGCAATCGCCACATCGGGCATGCCGGTGGTCTTGGTTTGGCGTTCGGCTTCCAACAACGCCTCACCAGCGGCGGCCAAGGCGGGGGCGGACCATAGCCTGAGGGCACGTTCAAAAGCCGGGCGGCTTTTGAAAAACACTGGTGGCCGCAGGGAAGACAGCGCATCGCCCGTGCTTGCACCCTTCGCCACCGCAAGCGCGGCCAGATGCAGGCGCTGCACATGCCTGAGCGCGGCGCGCACCACCTGCACCGCCGCCGCCCCTTCGGCAAAAGCCTGATCCAAGGCGCGATCCGCAAGCGCCGCATCGCCCGCCGTTGCGGCGAGCAGCGCCTGGTCCAGATCAAGCGTTGAACCTTCGGCGATGCAGGCAATCGCGTCTTCTTCCGTCACGCGCTTGGACGCGCCGACATAAAGCGCCAGCTTTTCCACTTCCTGGCGGATTTGCAGGCGGTTTTCGCCAAGTCGCGCGGCCATGAAGGAAAGCGCTGCGCCATCCGCCGCCACACCGCGTTCCTTGAACATGCGCGCAAGGCTTGCTTCCAATTCGGCGCCGGTTTCGGGGTAGCAGGCAATCACCGCCGCCGCGTCATTGGCGCGTTCCAAAACCGGGCGCAGGCCCTTATTGCCAGCCAAAGCGCCCGCTTCCAGCAGCACCAGCCCCGGCCCCGGTCCCGCCAGCGCGGCCTTGGCGGCATTGGCCAGCCCATCAGTGGCGTCTCGCACCCGCACCAGGCGCCGACCGCCCGTCAATGCCGGCTGCGCCGCTTCCGCCGCCAGCAGCCCTGCATCGCGCGTTGCAGCATCACGCGGCAGCTCCACCAGGCCGAAGGGATCATCGCCCACCACGGCGCGGATCAATTGGTCCGCCCTTTCGCGCACCAGCCCCAGATCATCGCCATAAATCAGCACCACCCGTGTGGCTGGCGGGGGGGCGCCCAGAAAACCCGCAAGGCGCCGCGCATCAATCTTGGCCATGGTCAGGCCGGCGCCGCGCCTTGCGCTGCGCCTCGGAAATGAATGGCGAGCCTTTCCAGGATGTGTTGCGCCAATTCTTCGATCAATTGGCGCTCCATCGTCTCCCGCGCCACATCGGCGGCGAAGAACTGGTTTTCGGGAATGTCATAGGCGTTGGAGGCTCGTTCGGTGCCGCGCGCGATTTCGCGCGGCGGTGCGCCAACATCAAACAGGAACCAATTCGCGGTAGCGTTGAACCGCACACGGCTTGGGAAACCATCGCGGCGGAAGCCCTGAAGTTCGAAGGCATAGCCAAGCCCGACACGCAGATCATATTTCGCGGTGACAGTGCCGCGCCCTTTGGGCGCCAAGCCTTCTTCCAGCCGTCGGCGTAGCAATTGCCCTTGGCGTTCAGTGATCAGCCCAACTTTCACGGCTGCGAGCGCATCTGACACCTGCGCATCTTCGCTGAGGCCGCTCCGGCCATACATGGGCCGAAAGCCGCAGCCCGCCGCCAGTAACGGCAAGCCAAGCGCGATGAGGGCGCGTCTAGATGACAAAATTCACCACCCTGCCTGGCACATGAATGCGCTTCTTGATCGGCTTATCGCCAATGGCGCGCTTGACGTTTTCTTCTGCCTCGGCTGCGGCGAAAATCGCTTCTTCACTTGCCCCCACCGGCACCTCGATGGTGGAACGCAGCTTGCCCAGCACCTGCACCGCAAGCGTGATGCTTTCCGCAACCAGCAAGGCAGCATCCGGTTCCGGCCATGGCAGTTCGGCGACCAGCGATGTGTCATTGGGCCGCAGCAGAGACCACACTTCCTCCGCCAAATGCGGCATCATCGGTGCAGCAAGCCGCGCCAGCATCTCAAGCGCTTCCCGCTTCGCCCCACCGGGCGCATCCTTGGCCGCTTCAATGGCATTGGCGAATTCGTAAAGCCTGGCGACCGCGACATTGAAGGCGAAGGTCTCAAGCGCCTCGGTCACGGTGGCAATGGCGCGATGCGTGGCGCGGCGCAAAGCCTTGCCGGTTTCTTCCGGCGCGCTGCCGGCGGGCGGCAGGGCGGGAAGGGCGGCTTCCACAATGCGAAACACGCGCTGCGTGAAGCGATAAGCGCCGGCCACGCCGGATTCCGTCCATTCCATATCGCGTTCGGGCGGATTATCGGAAAGGATGAACCAGCGCGCCGTATCGGCACCGTATTTTGCGATGATGGCACCCGGGTCCACCGTATTGCGCTTGGATTTGGACATGGCCTCAACCCGGCCAATCGTTACCGGTTCCGCGCCGCCCTTTACCGTGGCGCTCCGCGTGCCATCGGTGCCAATCGTGAAATCCACTTCTTCAGGATAAAGCCAGCGGCCATCCGCACCCTTATAGCTTTCATGCTGGACCATGCCTTGCGTGAACAGCCCGGCGAAGGGTTCATCCACGGAAAGATGCCCCGCTTCCTTCATTGCGCGGGAGAAGAAGCGCGAATAGAGCAAATGCAAAATCGCATGTTCGATCCCGCCGATATATTGATCCACCGGCAGCCAGCCATCCACCGCGCCGCGCGTCACGGGTTCCGCCGCCCGCGGCGAACAGAAGCGCGCGTAATACCAGGACGAATCAACGAAGGTGTCGCAGGTATCGGTTTCCCGTCGCGCGGGCTTGGCGCATTTCGGGCAGGCCACATGCTTCCAGCTTGGGTGATTATCCAAGGGATTGCCGGGCTTCGCAAAATCCACATCATCCGGCAGCCGCACCGGAAGCTGATCATCCGGCACCGGCACCACGCCGCAATCATCGCAATGGATGAAGGGAATGGGGCAGCCCCAGTAACGCTGACGCGAAACACCCCAATCGCGGAGCCGCCAATTCACAATGCCCTGACCGGCGCCCTGCTTTTCCAATTCATCAATCACGCGCCGCTTTGCGGCTGCCACGCCAAGCCCATCAAGGAAGCCTGAATTATAGGCCGTGCCATCTTCCGTATGCGCGACATCACCAACCGCAAACGTCGCGGCATCTGCACCCGGCGGCAGCACCACGGGGGTCACGGAAAGCCCGTATTTGCGCGCGAAATCAAGGTCGCGCTGGTCATGGGCGGGGCAGCCGAAAATCGCCCCCGTGCCATATTCCATCAGCACGAAATTCGCGATCCAGACAGGGTATTCGCGCCCATTGAAGGGGTGCTTCACGCGGAAGCCTGTATCAAAGCCGCGCTTTTCAGCTTGTTCGATGGCGGCTTCCGATGTGCCCATGCGGCGACATTCGGCGATGAATTCCGCCGCTTTGGCATCACGCGCGCCGGCTGCCGCTGCCAAGGGATGTTCCGCCGCGACCGCCAGGAAGGACATGCCGAACAAGGTATCCGGACGCGTGGTAAAAACCTCGATTTCGTTGATTTGCGCCTGCGGCGCGCCGGCCTGATTCAGACCCTCGGGCAAAGCCCTCGGATCATCAGGACGGCTGCCCATCACCACGTCCGTCAGCGCAAAGCGCGCCCGCGCCCCTTCACTCCGCCCAATCCAGTTGGACTGCATCAGCTTCACGCGTTCCGGCCAGCGATCAAGCCCGCCCAAAGCCTCCAGCAAATCAGGCGCGAATTTCGTGATGCTCAAGAACCATTGGCTGAGCTGCTTCTTTTCCACCAGCGCGCCTGAGCGCCAACCGCGCCCATCAATCACCTGTTCATTGGCGAGCACCGTGCCATCCACCGGGTCCCAATTCACCCAGGATTCCTTGCGCTCCACCAGGCCGGCACGCCAGAAATCAATCAACAGTTTTTGCTGGCGTCCGTAATATTCCACATCGCAAGTGGCGAATTCCCGCGCCCAATCCAGCGATAGCCCCATGCGCTGCAATTCCGCGCGCATATTGGCGATATTGTCATAGGTCCATTTCGCGGGATGGATGCCACGTTCGCGCGCCGCGTTTTCCGCCGGCAGGCCAAAGGCGTCCCAGCCCATGGGGTGCATCACCAAATGCCCGCGCGCGCGCTTGTAGCGTGCCACCACATCGCCCAGCGTGTAATTGCGCACATGGCCCATATGGATCTTGCCGCTGGGGTAGGGGAACATCTCCAGCACATAGTATTTCCGGGCGCCTTCAGGCGGCACATCGGGCACCACAAAACAGGCGCGGTCCTGCCAGGCCTGCTGCCAGCGCGGCTCGGCACGGTTGAAATCATAACGCGGCGCGGCTTTTTCCACCGCTGCTGGAGTATCGTTCATGACAAGTCGAGGCCAATGCGAAAAGGGAAACGACGCCCTGATTAGAACATAAACCGCCCCGGGGAAATCGGCCCCGATCTTCCCGCCTGGGTCCGGCCATGGCATGAAGTGGCCATGCCCTACCTTGTCATGTTCCTGGTCCTCAGCTTTCTGACGCTGCTTGCCACCTGTGTCATGCTATGATGCGGCGCTTATTTGCCGGTTTGGCGCTTTTGGCGCTGGTGGCCTGCGGTGATCTGCCGCAGCCCTTCCGTGGCAATCCGGGCGGCATGGCGGGGCGGCTGGTGGTGCCGCCGCCCTATCGCCTGGTGGTCCCGCCGCCAGAAGCCGCAATGCTCACCGCGACCGAATCGGAGGCCTTTGCCAAGGCCGTGGCGGCGGCGCTGCTCAAGCGCGAAGTGCCGGCGGTGGCTGATGCGCCACTGCCGCTCGATTGGCGTCTGGCCATGGATATGCGCCTTGAAGGCAACCGCGTTGTGCCCCGCTATGCGCTTTTCGACCCCGATGGCGCCCCGCAAGGGGTGGCCGAGGGTAGCGCCATCCCGGCGCGCGATTGGGCACGCCCCAGCGCGGACCTGTTTGCGGAGGTGGCCAATGATGCGTCCCGCCGCGCGGCAGATTTGCTGCTGAGGGCGGAAGCGGCGCGGAAATCCACCAACCCGGCCGCACTCGCCTCCGCAGGCCCGCCGCGGCTTTATCTGTTGCCGGTAAGGGGCGCCCCTGGTGACGGCAATGATAGCCTGACGGCGCGCATGCGGGATTCGCTCGGCGATTACGGCATCCTGGCGCAGGATGTGGCGGATGGCGCGGGCTTTGCTGCCGATGGGCGCGTCAATGTGGTGCCCACCAGGCCACGCATGCAGCGGGTGGAAATCCTGTGGATCATTTCCCGCCGCGATGGGCAGGAATTGGGCCGCGTTTTGCAAATGAATGAAATCCCGGCGGGGCTTTTGGACCGGCATTGGGGCGATGTGGCCTTCGCTGCGGCAGCCGAGGCTGCGGGCGGCGTGCAGCGCGTGATCGAAAACGCCGGCGGCATGCCGAAGCGCGAGGGGGCAACGGGCCAGGGGGCGCAACCCAATGCCGCAGCAGGAGGGCTCGCCCTGCCGCCCCGCGCCGCGGCGCTTCCCACGCCCGGCGCTGCGCCGTGACACGCCAGCGCATCCTGCTGCTGGGGGCAGGGGGGCATGGCAAGGCCATCGCTGATCTGCTGCTGGCGGGTGGCAGCTACGATATTGCCGGGTTTGTGGATGCGGCGCCCAAGGCCAGCCAGGTCCTCGGCCTGCCGGTGCTGGGTGATGAAAGCCTGCTCACCGCGCTGGCCGGGCAGGGGATTACGCTTGCCCATGCTGCGGTTGGCGATAATGCCCAACGCCTTGCCGCTGCGGGTCGCCTTCGCGCCGCCGGATTTGCCCTGCCACGCCTGATCCACCCCGCGGCCCTGATCGGCCATGGCGCCATGATCGGGGAGGCTGCGGCCATCCTCGCCCGCGCCGTGATCGGGCCAGATGCCGAGATCGGCCCGCTCGCGCTCATCAATACCGGCGCGATTGTCGAACATGATTGCGTTGTGGCGGAAGCTGCGCATATCGGCCCCGGCGCGGTGCTGGCCGGGGGGGCGCTTATTGGCGCGGGTGCCTTGATTGGTGCGGGTGCTGTGGTGCGCCCCGGTATCTCCATTGGTGCCGGTGCGCTGGTGGGTGCCGGTGCGGCGGTGGTGGAGGATGTAGCGCCGGGCGCCAAGGTGATGGGCGTGCCGGCGCGGCCTGTCTAATTCCCGCTGATATAGCGCGCGAAATCCGGCCCAGGGATGCCGCGCCGCAGCGGCACGCAGCCGGGCGGCGGATCGGAACGAAAGCGCCAGCCCTGGTCCCGAATTTCTCCCAGAAAGCGATCCAGGTGGCGCATGGCGCCATTGGGCAAATCATGCAGCACCAGCATGACGGGCGCCTGCGCCGCGCGCAGCATTTCATGCGCGGTGGCGGGCCAGCCATCCGCATCGCGGAAATCGCCGGGCACGGCATTCCAGAGCACCATCGTCGCCCGTTGCGCCACCAAATGACGCGCCGCCGCGCCATTCAGCAAATGCGCACCCAGGGCACCGCCGCCACCATTGGGGCGGAAGAAGCGCTCGGGCGCGGCAAGATCACCGATCAGCGCATCGGTCTCAGAGATTTCATGCAGCGCTTCGTCAGCGCTGCGGCGACCCAGCGGCGCGCCATGGGTCAAAGTGTGATTGCCGATCCTATGCCCCTCGGCCCGCGCCCTTTCCGCCAGCGCCCGCCCGGTGGGCAGGCGCAGCTTTTCGCCAATCACGAAGAACAGCGCCGGGATGCGCCGGCGTGCCAGCACATCCAGCACGCCCGGCGTTGCCTCAGGCTCCGGCCCATTGTCGAAGCTGAGGCAGATTTCCATCAGAAAATCAGTCGCTGATGGTATTGGTCAGCGTGCCGATGCCCTCAATGGTCAGTTCCATCACATCGCCCGCCTTTAGGGTTTGCGGCGGCTGCATGGCATAGCCAACACCCTCAGGCGTGCCGGTCATGATCACGTCGCCCGGCAGTAGGGTGAAGCCCGCTGAAAGCTGATGAATGATCTCCGGCACGTCAAAAATCATCTTGCTGGTGCGGCTGGATTGCCGCTGTTCGCCATTGATCTTGAGGCCAATCGCGAGATCAGCGGCGCTGAGATCCCCCGCCGGCACAATCACCGGCCCCAGCGGGCAGGAACGATCGAGCGACTTGCCCTTGAACCATTGCCCATGGCGACGCTGCAAATCGCGCCCGGTCACGTCATTGCCGATGGTCCAGCCATAGACATGGTCCAGCGCCTTTTCCTTCGGAATATCGCGCCCCGCCGTGCCGATGATCGCGACAAGCTCAACTTCGTAATCAAGCCATTTGGTGACACCTTCATGGGTTGGCACCTTGGCACCAGGGGCAATGACGCAATCGGCGGCCTTGGTGAAGAATTGCGGGTATTTCGGCACTTCACTGTTGGTGATGCCGCGGGTGCGGTCCCCTTCAGCGACATGGTCCATGTAATTCCGCCCGACGCAAAACACATTGCGGCGCGGCTTGGGGATGGGGGCTTGCAGCGCAACACTTTCAAGCGCCACCACCGCATTGGCCGGCGGATTGGCAGCAAGCGCGCGGATGGCGGCCAGCATCGGCGCGCCGGCTTCGATGATGGAAATCATGTCACGCGCCGGCGGCATCGCCACGGCCAAGTCAAGCACGTGCCCGCCCGCAAGCAGCACGCCTGCGCGGCTTCCGGCCGCGTCCGCAAAGGTAATCAGGTTCAAGGCAGGCATTTGGTTTTCCCCAAAGTTACACAAGGCGGGCAGGCAAGCGCGACCTGGGCTTTCGCGCAAGCCCCGGGGACTTAAGGCGCTTCAAACCGCGCGAGGCGCACGGCGGTATGCCCGCGCGGCGCCACTGGGGTTGGCATGACCAACAGGCAATCATCATGCGGTGTGCGAATCTCCCGCGCGCCATCCTGGGCAATGACGGTGCCGGCCTTTGGGATGATGTCGCCGCCGCGAAAATCTCGCGCGAAAATGAAGCTATGCGATGTGGCCGTGACGGTTTCGGTCACGCGCGCCAGCAAAGGGGGCTCCGGCCAGGGGGGCGGGGCAGGGCCGGCAATGCCATAAAGCCCAAGCGCACGGCGCGCAGTGGTCGCCATGGCGCTGATGGTCGCCGCTTCCCAATGCTGCCCGGCTTCCACCAGCACGGCGGCGGCGCTGCTCCCAGCTTGGGTGAAGCGCGCATGATCAACCAGGCGCCGCCCGGCAATATGGCCAGGGTCAGCCACCGTCAGGCGCGGCGTGCCGAGCGATTGGCCAAGCCTGATCGCGCGATCCGTATCGGCGGCCAGGGTCAGCGGATCGGATGGCCAGAGCATGGAATGCAGATCCACCAGCGCATCCACGCTTTCAATGACGGGCAGCAATTCGCGCACACGGCGCATCTCCCACGAATCGCGCGGGCTTTGCAGCCGATCCTCACCCCAAAGCCGGTTCAAATCCTCATCCAGATAGCGTGTGGCGGTCGGGTCTGACGGATCAAAGGCCAGGAAGGCGTTTATATTGTTGAAAATCAGGCTGAGCCTGCCGCGTTCCGGCCGGATGCCGGCCACAAGCATTTCCGCCAGCACGGCGGCACCCGCGATTTCATTGCCATGGGTCAGCGCCACCAGCGCCAGATGCGGGCCAGGTGCGGCGGCGGTAAAGGTCCAAACGCCTGGAATACCGCAATTGCCGCCAAGCCAAGGGCGCAGATCGGGTACGGCAACGCCGACCGCAAAATGCGGAACTGCCTTTCCCCCAGCCTCGGCGTTGGTGGATTGCGCGCCCAGCGAACTTCCCCTCAATTATCTTTCTGATGTTCAAGTTTATACAAGTCACGCGACACGTCTATCCTGGGGAATGTTACAGTCATGCTTCAGCCAAAACCGCGCGCGCCGCGCATTGCCATTCTGGGGCTTCATTTGGAGGCAAATGCCTTCGCGCCAGTCACCGTGAGGGAAGATTTCGCCCGGCAATGCCTGGAAACGGGGGAGGCGATGTCGCGCCTGGCACGCCAGCCGGTCAGCCATCTGCCATCGGAAATTCCGGGTTTCTACAAGCGCATGGATGAGACCGGGCCTTGGGAGCCCGTGCCGATTCTGGTGATGGCAGCGCCTCCGGGCGGGCCGATTGATCAAAGCCTTTTGAATGATGCGCTGGATGAGATGCGGGCTGGTCTGGCGGCGGCGCTCCCCTTGGATGGTGTCTATATCGCCAATCACGGCGCGAGCAGCGCGACAGGCGATGAGGATAGCGATGGCACAATGGCGGCGATGATCCGCGCCATTGTGGGACCTGCCGTGCCGATCCTGTGTACCCATGATCTTCATTGCAATATCAGCGAAAAACTGATCGGCGCGGTGGATGCCTTTATCGGCTATCGCACCAACCCGCATGTCGATATGCGCGAACGCGCCGCGGACGCTGCCGATTTGCTGCGTGAGGCGCTTGGCGGTCAGCGTTACGCGCGCGGCTTTGTGCGCCTGCCCATCACGCCGCCATCGGTCAGCTTGCTGACGGCGCGTGGCCCCTATGCAGATCGTATGGCAGAATGTGAGGCGTTGATGGCGCGCGATCCGCGCATTGCCAATGCGTCCATCTGCGGCGGTTTTGTTTTTTCCGATTTGCCCAAATGCGGCATGACCGTGACGGTGACCGCACGCGGCGGGGACCAGGCGCTGGCCGATGCGGCTGCGCTTGAAATCGCGCGCGCAACCTGGGCGGATCGGCAGCGCTATGTGGCGAAGCTGATGGCGCTTGCTGATGTCACCGCCCGCGCCAAGGCGGCGGCTGAGGGTGCTGACCCTGTTCTGATTGCCGATGTTGCCGATAATCCGGGCGGCGGTGGGCGCGGCAATACGGCCTATGTGCTGCGCGCCCTGCATGAAGCGGGTGTGGCAGGCGTGGTGCTGGCCAATTTTGTTGATCCTGATCTGGCCGAGGAAGCCCATAGGCTGGGGGAGGGCGCGCGCTTCACCGCCACCTTCAACCGCAAGCCCAGTGAATTTTCCGCGACCTTTGCTGCCCCCGCGCGCGTTCTGAAACTGTTGGACGGCAAGGGTGTGGGCCGGCGCGGCACCATGGCCGGACGCGCCTTTGACCTTGGCCCGGCCGCCTTGCTTGAACTTGAAGGCAGCGGCATCCGCGTGGTGGTGGCAAGCCTGCGTCGCCAATGCCATGAACCGCGCATGATTGAGATGTTCGGGGTGGATATTGCCGCAGCGCGCGTTGTGGTGGTGAAATCTCGCGGGCATTTCCGCGCCGGCTTTGATGAATTCTTCCCCGATGAGCGCATTCTGGAAGTGGATGTGCCGGGCCTGACCAGCCCTGTCCTGGTGAATTTCCCCTGGAAGCGCCTGCCGCGCCCCGTTTTCCCGATTGATCCTGGGGCGGGCTGGTCAGGCGCAGCGTAACGCCCCACATTATAAGTCGCATTCCATTCGGAGACACGCATCATGACCGCAACCATCATCACCACGCGCGACGG
>JADCGG010000186.1 GCA_020249125.1 Roseomonas sp.
ATGGCATTACCGGCAATAGCCACATGATCATGATGGATCGCAATAGTGATCAGGTGGCGGCGCTGGTGCAGGCATGGCTTGCGGCGCGCGGGCTATGGGGCTGACAAAGCGGCTTTTCCTGCGGCGCTTTCGGGTCTAGCATCACCTTCTTGATAAGGAAGCGTGCCTGGAATGTCTGTGCTTGATGGCGCCGCGCGGCGGAATCTTTTTCTCTTGGCCTGTTGTCAGGCCATTGGTCAGGCCGGCAATACGTTGATGTTCGCCGCCACCGCGCTTTCCGTGGTGACCTTCTACCATAACCGAGATTTCGCCACGCTGCCCGTCACCTTGCAGCATCTGGGCATCATGATTGCGGTCTTCCCCGCCGCCGCGCTGATGCAGCGCATGGGCCGTCGCTTCGGTTTCCGTGTCGGTTCCATCTTCGGCATGGTGGGGGGTGCGACTGTCGCGCTCGGGCTTTACACCGCGACCTTCGCACTGATGTGCCTGGGCGGGCTGATCCTGGGCTATGCGGTGGCCAGCCTGCAAATGTACCGCTTCGCGGCGGTTGAATTGGTGCCGCTCTCCTATCGCCCGAAGGCGATTTCTTGGGTCACGGCGGGCGGCGTGGTGGCCGGCGTGCTTGGCCCCAGCATTGTGCGGCTTTCGCATGACCAGTTGATGCCGCTTTATCTGGCGACCTATATCGCGCTGATCGGCATTCATGCCGTGGTCTTCATCATCATGGGCTTCATCAAATTCCCGCCCATGCAGGAAGCGACCGTGAAGGCCGATGGCACAGCAGTCGCCCCGCCGCGGCCCTTGATGGAAATCGCGTCTCAGCCGCGTTTCATCGCGGCTGTCATTTCCGGCATGGTCGCCTTCGGCATCATGTCCTTTTTGATGAGTGCCTCACCACTCGCCATCGTTGCTTGCGGGCTGCCGCATACGGAAGCGCATTGGGTGATCTTCATGCATGTGATGGGGATGTTCGTGCCATCCTTCTTCACCGGCAATCTGATCACGCGCTATGGCACCACCAATGTTATGTTCTGGGGCATTGCGCTGCTGTTGCTGGGTGTATTCGCCGCACTCGCCGGCAATCATGAATGGCATTTCCGCATTGCGCTGACGCTGAATGGAGTCGGTTGGAATTTCCTGTTCATCGGCGCGACCAATCTGGTCACCACCTGCTATCGCCCGAATGAGCGTGGCAAGGCCCAGGCGCTGAATGACTTCCTGGTGTTTGGCACCACCGCGACCGCCAGCTTCCTGGCCGGCTTCCTGCATGAGCATTTCGGCTGGGTGCCGCTGAACTGGGCGTCTATCCCGCTGCTGCTGGTGGCGGTCTGCGCCGTGACCTGGCTGCGCTATCAGCGTGAGCCGGCAAAAGCGGCGGCTTGAGCTTTCCCTGCCGCTGCTTCGCCGCAATAACGCCAAAGCCGGGATCTTCATTTCCATCGCGCGGGTGTTTCCAAACCCGCGCAACCTGATCTAGCCTCATCTTGCTAGAACCCGAGGTCCCATGGCTGCGCCACGTCTGCTCCTGAAGACTGATCTCGCCGGGCTGCAACCGCTGCTATGGCGCGGCCAGCCGGTGCATGCGCTGCATCAGCGCCTGACCGACCAACTGATTGCCCGGGGCGCGCCCGCCGCGCTGTTTGCCGAACCCATCGCCGGCGCCGGGGCCATTTCCTGGTATGGTGAAGTGGCGGGCGAACCGCAGCCTTTGCCATCGCTTTCCAGCGCGCGCCGGGCGGAAGCTGAAGCCGCCCTCACGCGCCAATTGCAGGCTTTGGAACCGCTTTTGGATGATGCGGAAATCGGCCCGCTGCTGCGCCGCGCTTTGGTGCTGCCCAATGCCGATGCCATCCTGGTGCTGGATGGCCAGGTGATCCTGACCGGCTGGGGCCTTGCCCCACGAGACATCGCCGATGATCAGGCGGCACTCGCCGCGCAAATGCGCCGCGTACTGGGGCCTTATTCACCGCGCCTTGCCGGGGCGCCGGATAATTTCCTCGCCGCCGGACCAATGCCAATACAGGCGCCACCACCCGCCGCCGCGCCGCCCGCCGCTGCCCGTGCTGCGGCACCGCCGCCGCCACCGCCACCACCCGCGCCGGCCATGGCGCCCGCGCCGCGCCAGCCCGCCAGCGGCAGCGCGGTCTGGCTCGTGCCGCTGCTCGCCCTCGTGGCGCTGATTTTCCTCGCACTTGGCTTCTGGCTCGCTTGGACGCAGATGCAGCGCGACCTCGCAGGGCAGCAGCAAACCGTCTCGATCGTGGATGATGCCGCAACGCGCAACGCCATCCGCCTGCAACGCGAAACCAATGAGGCCTTGGAACGCGACCTGGAACGCATGCGGCGCCTGGCCGCGACCCCCAATGTCTGCACACCGGAAGGCCCGCTTGGCCTGAACCCACCGCCAGAGCGCCAGCCCGTGCGGCCTGAGGCTGTGCCCCCCGCCATCCCGCAGCGCCAGGGCGAAGCGCCGCGGCCCTTCAGCGGTTCACTCGCCCAATTGCTGGAACATGCGACGGTGATGATCGCCTCGGCCGGGCCGTCCGGGATCGGCCATGGCAGCGGGTTTTTCATCTCGGGCGATACCATCCTCACCAATGCGCATGTCGTGCAGCAGGCGGACCCGAACCAGATTTTTGTGATGTCGCGCGCCATGGGCCGGGCGGTGAAGGCGCAGCTGGTCAGCATGACACGCGGCGCGGGTGGCGGCCCGGTTGAACCAGGCATGCCGGATTTCGCGCTGCTCAAGTTGCCGCAAGCGGTGGCGGGGGCGCAGCCGCTGGCGCTGACGCCCACCGCCGATAAGCTTCTGGATGTGGTGGCGGCGGGCTATCCGGCATCTGTCGTGCAGGTCGAACAAGGCATGCAGGAATTGCAGCAGGGCCGGCTTGGCACGCCGCCGGAATTGGTGCTGACGCGGGGCAGCATCAGCACCATCCAGCGCCTGGAAAACGGCCTGGTGGTCATGCCGCATTCCGCCGATATCTCACCGGGCAATTCTGGCGGGCCGTTGGTGGATACTTGCGGGCGCGTGGTGGGCATCAACACTTTCGTGTCCGCTGCGAGCCAGTTCGTTGATCGCGTGAAATACGCACAAAAAACCGAAAGCCTGCTGCCCTGGCTGCAACAGCAGAATATCCAGGCGGTGGTGCAGACTGAGGCCTGTCAGCCCGTCACCCCCGGCCTGCCAGCGACACCTCAGCCGCCGGCCAATGCACCTGCCGCACCGGCAGCGCCCGCAAGCCCCGCGCCACCTGCTGGCGCCGGGGCACCCCGCTAAAGCGGCGCCGCGCGCATGTCGGGTTCCGGTGATGGCAGCCTGATTGCCTCTACCCGCAATGCGGAATTGCAGGTGCTGGGCACAGGTGGGCAGCTTGCGGTCCAGGCCTGGGATCAAATCTCGGGCTATCTGCGCCGCGCCCGCAGCCCGGCCCATGCCGCGCTTTTTGCCGAACCCAACCCGGATGCGGATCGCGGCATCACCGATTGGTATGCGGCAGGGCAGGGGGAGGCGCCGCCGCTCGAAACCCTGCCCGAAGCCGCACAAGAAGCGGCGCGGGCCGAATTCACCCGGCTTTACGGCGATATCCGCGAAGAAGCCGATCGGCTGCGCGCCAGCACGCGCGAAAGTGAGCGGTTTCTTGGCGAATTGCTGGCGCTGGCGCTGATCACGCCCGCCACTGATTGCCTGCGCGTGGTGGGCGGCCAGCCGGTACTGGTCGCTTGGGGCCATGCCAAGCTGGGCGAGGCACCAAGCCCCGAATTGCTGATCGGCATGACGCGCCGGCGCGGCGGTGCCGGGCCGATGCAGATTGTCGGGCCACCTGCGGCACCGCCGGCGAAACGCCCGCTGCTGTTCTGGCTGCTCGGCCTGCTCGGGCTTTTGCTGTTGCTGCTTTTGTTGCTGCTGCTGTGGCGCGACCCCTTTGGCTGGTTCAGGGCCGCACTGCCGCAATGCGTGGTGCAGCCAGGCAATGCGGAATTGCTGGATGAATTGCGCGCCGCGCAAGCACGCGAAGCGGCGCTGCGGGCGGATATCGCGCGGGAAATGCTGCGCCTTGGGGATAGGCGCGCCGCTTGCCCGCCGCCCGAACCGCCGCCACCGCCGCCACCGCCGCGCCGGGTTGAGCAACCCCCGCCGCCCCCGCCGCCACGCCAGGAAGATGCGGAACGCGCCCGGCGCGAAGGCGCGCGCAGCGGGCGGGTGCAGATCATCCTTGCCTGGGATGATCGCAATGATCTTGATTTGATGATGATCTGCCCGAATGGCGAAAGGCTCTATTTCGACCATCGCCAGGCTTGTGGTGCCGTATTGGATGTGGACCGCAATGCGGGCAATAGCGCGCTGACGGCGACCCCGGTTGAAAACATCGTCTTCGCTGCGGAACCGGCGCCCGGACGCTACCGGATCATGGTCTGGCATTTCCAGAATAACCCACCCGCGCCGGCATCTTCGCCCTATCGGGTCACGGTGAAGCGCGAAGGCAGGCCGGATCAGGTATTTACTGGGCGCGTCGCCGCCGGGCAGCAAGTGGAAGTGGGGCATTTCGATGTGCCCTGATGCGCCATGCAGCCGCTGATCACTCTGCCGCTGGAAGGCTATCGCCCGACCCTGCCGGGCGGGATGGACCATGCTAGCGCGCATCGGGCGCTGGTGGCGCTGCTGCGCGATACGCTGGGCGCTGAAGTCACCGGCTTCTTTGCCCCCATTACCGCGACCGAACAGGGGCTGAATTTCTTCGCCCCGGAAGGCCGCGTGGCGCGCTTTGCCGAATTGGACGCCATAGGGCGCGATAGGCTGCGCGCCGAAATCGGGCGCATCATCAGCGAAGCCAGGCGCGGCGCGGAACTGGCCGCCGCCAAAGACCCGGCGGGGGCGGGGCATCTGCCCAGTTTGCTCGCCGCCGCCATCGAAATCCCGAGTTTCGAGCAGGTTTTCGCCCATGAGGGCCGGCCCGTGCTGGCCGGCTGGGGCATTGCGCCGGCCAATGCGCCGGGCGGGCTTGGCTTGCTGCGCCCCCTGGATGATGGCCGCCCCGCCGAGGCACCCACCCGCCTGCCCATGGCAGCCCTTGGCGCCGCTTTGCTGGCGCTAGCCCTGCTAGGCGCCATTGCCGCTTTTGCCTCTCCCTGGATTGCGCGCTGGCTGGCGCCTGAGCCCGGCATGTGCCGCGTTGAGCAAGGCGATCTTGACGCCATGCAAACCCTGCTGCGCGAGCGGGAGCGCGAGCGCGAACTCCGCCACCGCCTGGCCGCTTTGGAAGAAGAATTGGGCCGCCGCCGCGCCGAATGCCCGCTGCCGGCGCCGCCGCCCCCTCCGCCACCCCCGCCGGCACCAGAACCGCCACGCCAGCCGGAACCCCGGCCCGAACCCACACCTGAACCGCCGCGCCCACCCACGCCGCCGCCACCGCCGCGCCCAACCCCTCCGCCACGCCCCGCCGAAAGGCCGCTGGAACGCCCGCCCAATGTGGAGCCCTGCAACACCGAAGTGCAGAGCGGCGGGCGCGGCATCACTGAAACGCGGCATTATCTGGGGCCGAATCCGGGGCGCGTGAGCATTCCCTACAACACGCGGATGGAGCCGGATCGCATCCGCGTTTATCATCGCGGCCGGCTGCTTTCAGAAACGCCGGGCTTTGTTTCTGGCAATGGCGCCCTGTCCTTCGACTGGCACCCGCCGCCTGGTGGTTCGGCTGAGGATTATGTCGTGACCGTTGAGGTGATGGGCACGCCTGGTTCACCTTCCACCCGCTGGAATTACAGCATCGGCTGCCCTGGCGGCGGGCGGTGATGGAATTGCGATGATTTCGCCGCAAAGCTGCGCTACCCATGCCATAGTGTTGGATTGCTCTGTGATGATCGAATGGAGATTGCGCCCATGACCGTTTTGACCCAGGCCCTTCGCAAGCCCGCACTGCGCGGTGCAGCGGCGCTGCTTTCGCTGTCGCTGCTGCTGCCCGCCTGCCAAAACCCCAATGTCGGCGCCAGCGGCCAGCCGCTGACGGCTGAACAACAGGCCATGCGCCAGCAATCGCAGCGCTGGAACCAAACGGCGGCGACCGGCGCCTTGGCAGGTGCTGCGATGGGTGCCGCAGGGGCGGCGGCGTTTGGCCGAGGCAATACCGGGCAGAATGCGTTGATTGGCGCGGGCATTGGCGCACTTGTCGGGCTTGCCGCCGGCATGGCGGTGGCGGAACGCAATCTTGCCTTTGAGAACCGCGAAGCCAGCGCTTCCCAGCGTATTCAATCCGCGCAGCAGGTCGCCAATAATCTGAACAATACCGCCGCCGCTTCCGAAGCGGTGGCGAAGCAGAATCAGCAGCGCCTGGCGCGGCTGGATCAGCAATATCGCGCCGGCCAGATCACCGCCGCGCAATACCGGGCTGAGACAGCAACCATGCGCCAGGATGCGGAGTTGATGCGCAAAACCGCCGGCGAAGCCCGCGATGCGCGCCAACGCCTGGTGGCCAGCGCGCGGCAAGTGCCGCAACTGATGAATGAGGAAGCGAAGATTGACCAGGCGCAGCGCCGTTTGGAATCCGCCGCGGATGATCTGGAATCCGCACTCCGCCGCGTGCCGACGGCCTGACCTGCCATGAAGCTGAAATCCTTCCGCACCATCGCGCCGCTTTTGCTGCTGGCCGGTTGCGCCGGCGCGGGCGCTGGCCCGGCTTCCGAACGCGGTTTCTTCACCGGCATCGCTGCCGCCGCGAGTGGTGAGGATGTGCGCGGCGCGCAAAGGCTGGAAAGCGCCGCCGCGCTGCAGGAACGCGCCGCACTTATGGCCGCCGAACGCAACACCGCCGCGCAAGCCGAAGCCGCCCGCAGCGGGGCGGCGGTGCGCGCTTCAGAACAGCGCCTTGCGCGCTTGCAGCGCGATTTGGCGGCCCAACGCGCGACCCTTGAAAGGCTGCGCGCCGAACGCGCGCAAAACCCAGCCGCAGCGGCGGAAGGGGCGCGCCTGCAATCCGAATTGGATACGCTGGAACGCGACCGCCGCGCCGCAGCGGCGCGTGCTGGTGGGCCTTCGGCGGATCAAGTGCAGAGTATTGAAAGGCGCGCGGGCGAATTGGATGCGGCGCTGCAGCGGTTTGGAAGGATTTGAAGGGGGGCAGCAGTTTGGGCTGAGCAATTCACTCAGCCCACCGCTGGGCACTTGCTGGGGCGCGTTACAGCCCCTGGATTTCGTGAATCAGTATCCGCCCACTCTCATGCCATGCCAGATGGCCAGTGCGCGGACAGAAGTAATGACAACACGATCGGGCGCAGAATGCCGGGATATGGGCTCTTCGCTATCCACCGGGAGAAATTGAACTTGGGCTCTCCGTTCGCCGCCGTTAATTTAATGTGATTGACTTACAAGAATTAGGTCTTAAATTTTAATTAATCTTATCTCTATCGTGAGCGGTCATGCTTCAAAGATTAAAAGACACGTTTCGTTTTAAGGAGGAGTTGCTGAAATGGCTACGCCATTCTGGCCTCATCGAAATGCTTGCAGGAAATCGCGTTGCAGAGATGTATGGATTATCGGCGTCATTCGGAGAAAAAATCGATGTTGATTGTGTGCGGCAAATATATCTCGAGAACAGCGAAAAATTTGTGCGGCTCTATCAGATGTCCGGGCTCTCCTCAAGGCAAGCAGCCCTAAACTTAGTATGCAAGTTGGCGGAGATCTACATGGGGGAAAAGCAACTCAAAAATCCCCCGCCGGAATTCTCGTCATTGGTTTCAGCATTGGCTCCTAGCTATTCCCCTTGGCGCTCACTTCTGGAAAAAAATTGGTTGATCTGGTTGGAACAACAGGAAGCAATTTGGAGGCGAGAACATGAGAAACGGGAAGCTTTCTTGCCATCGCTGGCAGTAGCCCGAAAAGAGGCCTCTAAGCTTGCTAACGAATATATAAAAATTATCGATGAACGCAACATTCCCAAGGAATTCTATAAATTGTGGCGCTCGCTTCCAGATAAAACACAGAAAACTGAGAGGGAGATTTCGGAGGCGGCTGGCCTTCCTCTTGCTGAGTGTATTGCCTGGATACACGCATTGGAGAGGCGCGATGTGGCCAAATGCATTGGAACAGCCTTGGCTGAACCCAAGTATTGGAAAACGCCCGCGGTCACCTTGAAAGGCGACGCGTTAAATTTGCGGAATTTCTTGGAAATCACTCAGAAGACTATTAAATAGGGAACCTCTGTTCGACCGTGAGGTGATGTCGATGTCCTGCGGTTGCAGTAATTGCCAGCAGTTTTTCCACATTTCGGATGGTTCTCCTGCCTATTATCGCACCCATGATTTGGTGAGGTTCGTGGCATGCTCTTCTGCTGACAAGGTGTGCCCACACGATCCCCCGCAGTGCGTCATGCCCTGCGCGGCGGTGGCGCCTGTGGATCGCTACTGTCTGGCCCCGATAGGCGCATTTGCGTCAGACCTTCGTCTCCGCACCACGCAGCAGGCTAGAGACGATCTGACCCTCATGCACGTTGGCTGAGGTCACCTCAGCGGAATGTATGTTCACAAGCGAAACAGCGGTGAGAAACGACTTGCGTGGAAAAGCCACTACGCGCGGCTCTAACATTTCAAGTGAAACCAGCCTGCCACCCTATTCCTCCAGCGATTCCGGCAAATACCCCGTGCGCAACACATGCGGCCAGGCGTGGTTCGCACCCATAGCCTCGGCCCGGCGCGCGGCGCTTTCCCAGTCATAGACAAGGGAAATCAGCTCCGCCATCGGCTTCGCGTCTTCTGCCAGATGTAAAATCGCGTAGCGCGCATGCGGTGACCGAGCCTCTGCCCGATGCGGATGGTCGCCGCGCGTCACGCGAAAGCCGGGCAGGCCCAGGCTGCCGGGATTGACCACCAAGGGGCCATCGCCGGGCATGTGGATGATGCTCGATTGATGGCTATGGCCGCACAGCACCACGTGCGCCGCCATGCCATCCTCACCCAGCCTTTCCCGAATGGCCGAAAGCGGCGATGGCACCAGAATACCGTGCCGAGGGTCTTCCAGCAGGTTCCGCACATCGGATGCAGGCGTGCCATGGCAGGCCAGCACGCCCGGCGCGGGGGTCAGGCGTTCCGGCAATGCATACAGCCAGGCGCGTTGATCGGCGGTGGTTTCCTGAAAGGCAAAGCCATCCTGGCCCTTCAGCCCTTCCGCCACGCGATCCGTCAGCCAACGGTCATGATTGCCGCGAATGGTGGGGATATTGCGATCCATCAGCAGGCGCGTTGTTTCCCCGGGCCAGCACATGCCGGAAGCGCAATCGCCCAGGCAGATGATATCGCTGATGCCGCGCTTCGCGATATCATCCAAAGCCGCCTCTAAAGCGGCGACATTGCCATGGATATCGGAAATTACCGCAAGGCGCATGGGTTGGGTTCCTGTTGCTGAAGGCGCCAGGATGGCATGGCCGGGCGCTCCCTTGAAGGCTTACGCCCCGCCTGCATGGCTGATCACTTTCTGGGCAGGCTCCAAGCTTCTGTTTTTCCGCAGTTTTCCGGAGGGCCAAGCACGATCTTCTGGCTGGAAAATGCTACATTCATCACTCGTTTGACAACCTGGCGCTGTTGAAAACGCGCCTTCTTGCGCGGGCTTCAAGGATCTGCTGGGAAGATGCGGATGGGCTTCGGAATGAAGCGCTGCCCCCCCCGATTGAGCCTTTGGTCGTCATAAACGGCGGCAGGTCATTTTTCAGACAGGGCTTTCGGATGCACCGGGCAAGTTTAGCGCCACAGCCAGGGTCGGCAGAGGTGAAAGCAACTCTTGATTGTAAGGCCGGGTGAACGCGCGGTAAATGTTAAGATTTGATTAGAAAAACTCTTTCGGAGACCGCAATTGTTGATCTTCGTTTAAGCTTTGCTAATATGACACGCATGAAGGGGATTACGGATCAAATCTTGCTCGATTTTCCAGGGACCGTGCTTCGGGCCACGTGCCGAGGCGCCAGGGTTTCTCTCATGCACCCCAAATCCGTACTTGCCCCCATAACCGCGGGCTGAAGGCCGCAAGCAAAGGAAATTGCCATGTCCGGAGTGTTTGTAGACCTTGGCGCTGGCGAAGATGCGACAGGCGGCACCGAATTCAACGACACCATCCTGGGCGGTACCGGGAATGACTTGTTTAGCGGCCTTGGCGGCAATGACAGCCTGTTTGGTGGCGATGACAATGACTCCGTGAATGCCGGCAATGGTGATGACACGGTTTATGGAGGTCTTGGCGATGATCTTTTGCTGGCCGGTGCGGGCAATGACCGGATGTTCGGCGAAGGCGGCAATGACAGCTTCCTGGCGGATTCAACACCTGGTAGTGCCTTTGCCGTGTATTTTGACGGCGGCGCGGACGATGATGTTTTCAGGATATACGCGGGCCAGGACACGATCATTGGCGGCAGCGGGAATGACCGGGTTGAAATCCTTTCCGGCAACGAGACCCTTAATTTGTCATCTGCCTAGACTGACGGAGTTTCTCGCATAGATCATATTGTCTTGTCGTTCGCCAATCTGCAGCTTCTGCTTTCCGCCGCTGACGTGCTTCGCCTGACGGATTCGGGTATCCTCAGGGTGTCAGGCGCTGATGGGAATGCCATTGACCCCACGGATGAAGGTTGGGTCCAAGGGGCCTCCGCGGATGGCTTTACCACCTTCACCAATGGCGCAGCGACGGTTCTGGTCGCGGATAATCTGCTTGAGGATGAAGTCCCGGGCGAAACCCGTTCGGGAACCGAGGGCAATGATTCAACCTCGCTCGGGGCTGGTAGCGACAGCTACCTTGGTCTTGGCGGCAGCGATTCGGTCCGGGGCAATGATGGGAATGATACCATTGATGGCGGCATTGGCGGTGATACAATTTATGGCGAAGCCGGCGACGACAGTATTTTGGGCGGCGATGGGGATGACCGGCTTTATGGCGGGCTTGGGAATGACACGATAGATGCGGGGGCGGGGGCCAGCGATCGTATTCGCTATGAGGATCTGGCCAGTTCAGACCCTGTCACGGTTGTCATTTCGAACAGCGGCAGCAGTTCCGGCTTCAATCTCGCCACGGTGTCAACCGCGACCCAAGGTACTGACAGTATCATGGGCTTTGAGATTCTGACGACGACGACCGGCAATGACCATATTACGGTGAATTCGGCCGCGACTACAAATAATTTGCTTTATTTATTCGCCAATAACGGCAATGACACGATCATAGTCAATCCGGGTGATCATGCAATCCTGGCGGATTACCAGCATGGATCAACGCTTGGAGGTGTCACGGTTGACCTGCTGGCCGGCACTGCGGTTGATCCATTCGGTACGGATAGTCTTGTCGGCGTGCGCGGCATCAATGGCAGCGATCAGAGTGACATTTTTCTGGGGTCCGATTTCAATGACCGATTCCGTGGCCGTCAGGGCAATGACTACATGGATGGCCGTGGCGGTTCCGACATGGTTGATTACAACTATCTTGGTTCCGGCCAAGCCGTCAGCGTCAATCTGCTGGAAGGCCGCGCCAATGATGGCCAGGGTGGCACGGATACGCTGATCAGCATTGAACAGGTGCGCGGCGGTTCTGGCAATGACACGATTATTGGCGGCAATGGCAGTGATTTGCTGCGTGGCAATGGTGGCAACGATTTTGTTGATGGCGGGAATGGAATAGACGTTGCGGACTACAGCAATAATGCAAGCGGCCAAGCCATCAGCGTCAATCTGCTGGAGGGCCGCGCCAATGATGGCTTGGGCGGCACGGATACGCTATCAAACATTGAATATGTTTTTGGCGGTTCTGGCAATGATGCCATCATCGGCGGCAATGGCGCTGAGAGTTTCCTGGGCAATGCTGGCGATGACGTGCTGGCGGGCGGTGATGGCAATGACACGATTTTCGGCGGCAATGGTGCCGACAGCATTGCGGGCGGTAATGGCAATGATCTTATTTTTGGTGAGGCTGGAAGTGATTCGATAGATGCCGGTGCAGGCACTTTCGATAGCATTCGTTACAACCAGACCGGTGGCGAGGCGATAGCGGCGAATATCAGCCTCCTTGGCGCTGTCAGGGGTGGTTCCAATATCGCAACGGTGGCGACAGCGACGCAGGGCACTGATTCGATTGTAAATTTTGAACAAATCGAAGGCAGCATAACTGGCGACACATTCAATATCAGCGACGCCGCGACCTTCTATGCGGGTCTCTTTGTCTATGGTGCCAGCGGAAATGATACTATCACTAGCTCTGCTGATCTTTATGGTCCTTACAGCAATGTTTTCGCTGATTATGACGCGGCAAGCACGAATACTGGCTTCACCCGCGGTGTTTCCGTTGATCTCCAGATCGGTAATGATTCGCTCGGCCGGCCTATTGGCAGCGCCACGGATTACGCTGGCACGGATAGGCTGGTTGGCGTGCGCGGTATTTCCGCGACTTCGTTGAATGACACGATTTACGGCACCGCCTTCGATGACCGCTTCCGGCCCTATGCAGGCAATGACATCATGGATGGCCGCGAAGGCTTTGACATGGTGGATTATTCCAATAATTCCTCAAGCCAGGCGGTCAGCGTCAATCTTGTCACGGGGCTCGCCAATGATGGCCGCGGCGGCACTGATACCATGATCAGTATCGAAAATGTGCGCGGTGGCAGCGGGAATGACGTGCTGCTTGGCAATGTTTTCGCCGAAGCCTTCCGCGGCAATGCCGGCAATGACAGCATTGATGGCGGGCTTGGGTCTGACCGTATCGAGTTCCTTGATACCGCGGCGACGTCCGGCGTTTCCGTCAACCTCCTCACCGGGACAGCGAGTGATGGTCGGGGTGGGATTGATAGCTTCACCTCCATCGAAAACGCCTATGGCGGTGAATTGAATGACTATCTGGTCGGCGTTGGGCAGGGGGGACAGGCCACATCGCGCCTCCGCGGTGATGCGGGTAGCGACACGCTGGTCGGTATTGATGGCGAATATGTGGTTGCGGATTATGGCTCCCAGACGGTGGGGCTGAGTGTCAATCTGGCATCCGGCAGTGTGAATGATGGGATGGGCGGGGTTGATCTGCTCATCAACATCCGTGGCGCCCAGATGTCCGGGAATTTTGCCGATACGCTGATCGGGTCCAGCGGAGATGATTGGCTGGCACCTTCGGGCGGCAATGACAGCATTATTGGCGGCGACGGGTTCGACCTGCTTTCCTATGGTGGCAACCCGACAAGGGGCGTTTCCGTCAATCTCGCTACCGGCACGGCGAATGATGGTGATGGCGGTACGGATGTTTTCGGCGGTATTGAAGGCGTCCAGACCGGCTATTCAAACGATACCGTCATTGGCGATGGCGGGTTCAATTTCATTTCGCTTGGTGCGGGTGCGGATTACGCAGATGCTGCGGGCGGCGCGAATGACGTGATTTCCTATCGCTTTGGCTTCAGCCCGAACGCGGTGGCTTATACCTATAATGAATCCGGCAATGGCCGACTTTTTTCTGGCGTGACGATTGACCTGGCGGCGGGCCGCGCGACCGATTACGGTGGGGCTGCGGATACTATCCTGAATTTTGAGTATGCCGAAGGAAGCTTGATGCATGACAGCATCTTGGGCTCCAGCGGCAATGATATGCTGGACGGTGCCGAAGGTGTTGACACCATCAATGGTGGGGGCGGTGGCGATACGATTTATGGCGGCGCTGGTGACGTGATTTATGGCGGCGCGGGCGATGATGTGATCCTGGTGGGGGATGTGACGCTCGCTGAGATTTACGCCCTGTTTGGGCTGTAGTGGTTTTGGGCGGGCAAACATGACGGGCTGTCACGTGATGGACGGCCCTACCGCTTCTGCCCGTCGGGCCGCACTTTCCCATTCAAAGACTAGCAGGCTGCTGAACAGCCCTCATTGAGCATCG
>JADCGG010000187.1 GCA_020249125.1 Roseomonas sp.
AACATCATGGCAAAAGCGTTTTTGGGGCTCTGAGACATGGATTTCGATCTTTCCGAAGACCAGCGGCTGCTGCAGGACAGCCTGACCAAGCTGCTGGCCGATAAATACAAGTTTGAAGACCGCAAGCGCTTCATGAAATCAGCCAATGGCTGGTCTCAGGAAATGTGGGAAGCTTATGCCGAACTCGGCCTGTTTGGCCTGCCTTTCGCGGAAGAAGATGGCGGTTTTGGTGCCGGCCCTGTTGAAGTGATGCTGATGGCGGAAGCCATGGGCGGCGCGATTACGCTGGAACCCTGGCTTGCGACCGTGGTGATGGGCGGTGGCTTTATTCGCCACGGCGCATCCGCGGCACAGCGCGCGGCCATGGTGCCGGAAATTGCTGCTGGCAAGCTGAAACTCGCCTTTGGCTATACGGAACCGCAATCGCGCCACGATCTGCATGATGTCGCGACCACGGCGAAGAAGGATGGCGGGGCTTGGGTGCTGGAAGGGCGCAAGGGTGTGGTGCTGCATGGTGATGTGGCGGATCACATCATCGTCACCGCACGCACCGGCGGCGCCCGGCGCGACAAGGCTGGCATCGGCGTTTTCCTGGTGCCGGCCAATGCCAAGGGTGTCTCGCGGCGCGGCTACCCCACCACGGATGGCTTGCGCGGTGCGGAAATCACGCTGGATCGCGTGAGCCTGCCGGCGGAAGCGCTGCTGGGTGATGCCGGCAATGGCCTGGCGCTGGTGGATCGCGTGGTGGATGAAACCATTGCGGCGCTGGCGGGTGAAGCGGTGGGTGCCATGGATGCGCTGCAAAAGCTGACGCTCGATTATCTGAAGACGCGCAAGCAATTCGGCCGTCCGATTGGTTCCTTCCAATCCTTGCAGCATCGCGCGGCGGAAATGATGGTGTGTCTGGAAGAAGCACGCTCCATGGCCATGCTGGCGGCGATGATGGCGCAGGAAGCCGATGCCACGGAACGGCGCCGGCAAATGGCGGCGGTGAAGGTGCAAATCGGGCGTTCCGGCAAATTCATCGGCCAAGGCGCCATTCAACTGCATGGCGGCATTGCCATGACGATGGAATATCTGGGCGGGCATTACTTCAAGCGCCTGACCACGATTGATACGATGTTCGGTGACGCCGATCATCATCTGACGCAATTGATGGCGATGGGCGGGCTGAACCAGGCCGCCTGAGGCTTCGTCCCGTCATGGCTGTGAAGATTTGATGACACAGCCATGACGGCGCTTTTCGCCTTGCGCCAGCTTCGCTACCAAGCAGCAGTTTCGTGAAAGGGGCATGCGCCATGGCCGCAGAAAATGATCCGCGTTTGCAGCAATTGGCTGATCTGATCGATGGCAAGGGCCATGGCCGCTACGGGTTGCATGATATCACGCAGCGCCAGCACGCGCTGCAATCCGCCTGGCAGGCAGAACGCGAAGGCTGCTCCGCTTCCCTGATCGCTGCGGCGCTGCTGCATGATATCGGCCACATGGTGCATGACCTTGGCGACAATCCCGCCGCGCAGGGCGTGGACGACAAGCACGAGGAATTGGGACAGGTCTGGTTGCAAGCCTGGTTCGGGCCGGAAGTGACCGAACCGGTGCGGCTGCATGTCGCCGCCAAGCGCTATCTTTGCGCGACGGAAGCGGATTACTTCGCCAAGCTATCGCCTGATTCAGTTCTCAGCCTTTCCCTGCAAGGCGGCCCGATGTCGGCTGAAGAAGTCGCGGCGTTTCGCGCCTTGCCGCAGGCGGAAGATGCCGTGCGGCTCAGGCGTTTTGACGAAGGTGCCAAGGTGAAGGGGCTTGAAACGCCGCCGGTGCAGCATTTCCTGCCCTATGTCGCGGTGTGCTTGAAATAATTCCGGTCTTGACCGGGGCCGATGCGCCCCGCAGGCTTTGCCCTTATGGGCGGTATTCTCGTTATTGGTTCATATAATTGCGACACGGTCTTGAAGCTTGCGCGCTTCCCGGCGCCGGGAGAAACCCTCACCGCGCTTGGCATGGCCGCATTTCATGGCGGCAAGGGCAGCAATCAGGCTGTGGCGGCGGCCCGCGCTGGTGGACGTGTGGCGCTAATCGCGGCGATTGGGGATGACGCCGCCGGCCAGGGTGCGCTTGCGCTTTGGACCGAGGAAGGGGTTGACGCCGCAGCGGTACAAATCGCACCGACAGCCACGGGCGCTGCCACCATCCTGCTTGATGCGGCGGGCGAGAATCAGATTATCATCATCCCCGGTGCCAATGCCGAACTGGCCCTGCCAGCGGGCTTCACGCCGCCCGCCGATATCGCCGTGGCGCTCGCCCAGCTTGAAACGCCACAAGCAGCCACAGCCGCGCTGTTTCGCGCACTCCCCGAATCGCGCCGCATCCTGAACGTCGCGCCTGCGGCGCCCATCATGCCAGAGCTTTTGGCCGCCACGGATATGTTGGTGCTGAATGAAACCGAAGCCGCCATTCTGGCTCAGCGTGAGGCCGAACCCACTGCCCTCGCACTCGTCCTCGCCGCTGAGACAATGCGCGAGGTGATCGTCACAGCAGGTGCTGCCGGTGCCTTCTGGGCGCGCCCTGATGGTGTGGTGATTGATGCCGCACCGCCGCGCGTTAAGGTTGCGGATAGCACTGGCGCGGGCGACGCCTTCCTTGGCGCCTTCGCGGCCTTCAGCGCCGCGGGCTTCGCGCCGGAAAAGACGCTGCGCTTGGCCGTTGTGGCGGGCGCGCTGGCCTGCACACAGGAAGGGGCCGTGCCTTCCTTACCCCATCGCGCCGCGATCATGGCGCCAGGAGGGCAATGAGTTTCCCAATGGCCCTTCGCTTCCTGGAATGGTCCGCCCGACGCGGAGGGCTGCTGCTGGCGCTTGGCATTTTCGCGGGGCTTTTCATTCCGCCCTCGGCGGCGCTGTTTCGCGATGTGGTTACTTTTTCGGTCGCAACGCTCATGACCATTGTGCTGCTGCGCGTGGATTTGGCGCAGGTGGTGGCGTATTTGCGCCGGCCCGTGCTGGTGGCGCTGCTGGTCGGCTGGATGATGCTGGTCTGCCCCATCCTGCTATTCCTGGTGCTGCGCGGCTTTGGCTTTGAAGGGCCCTTGGTCGCGGGGCTGGTCATCAGCGCCATGGGCTGCGCTGCCACATCCTCCCCCGCATTTGCGCGGATGGTGGGGTTGGATGGCGAGATTTCGCTGGTGGTCGCCATCATCACCACGTTGATCGTGCCCTTCACCGCGCCACCGCTGGCGCTGGGGCTGATGGGCATTGATTTGGCGATTTCACTTTCCGCGCTGATGGGCCGGCTTATGCTGGTGGTGGGCCTGCCCTTGCTGATTGCGGTGGCGCTGCGCCGGCTTTTGGGCGCCGCGCGGCTGCAACGCTATGCCGGCGCCCTGGATGGGTCCGTGGTGTGGCTTGTCGTGATTTTCGGCTTCGGCGTGATGGATGGGATGCTGGCCAAAATTACCTCAGACCCTGCCTGGGTGATGGGCGGCCTGGCCTTGGCCTTCGCGGCGAATTTCGGCCTGAATGCCGCAACCGCCATGGTCTTTGCACCGACAGGCAAGAAGCTGGCGCTGACGGCGGGCTTGCTCGGCGGCAATCGCAATATGGCGCTGTTTCTGGCGGTGCTGCCGGCGGCAACCGATGAGCGGATTCTGCTGTTCTTTGCGCTCGGCCAATTCCCGCTTTTCCTGACGCCTTTTCTGCTAAGGCCGATCTATACGCGTTTCAGGCCAAG
>JADCGG010000188.1 GCA_020249125.1 Roseomonas sp.
GCCATGGCGCCGGTTGCCACCACGCGGTCCAGCAGCGCCATGATGGCGGGCGTCTGTTCATCCTCAAAACACCAGGCGAGTGCCACGGAATTGTCGAGCACGAAGCTCACTTGCGGCCCGCTTCCACCAAATCCTTGATGGGGATGCCGGCAAGCTTCGCCCCTCGGCTGGCAGCGCGCAGCGCCTCGGCGGTTTGGCGCGCCTTGTCCTGATCAAAGCTCGGCAGCACGGGGACCAGCTTCGCGACAGCGACACCGCGGCGCGTGATGGTGATTTCCTGGCCACGGACCACCTGATCAACAAGGGCGCTTAGCCGGTTTTTGGCGTCGAAAAGGGGGATATTCATGCGCTGATCCATCTAGCCAGATGGCTATCTAGCCAGATGGATCAGCCTTTGTCCAGCGCATAAGCGCGCGCCTAATCCAGCAATACCCCCCGCAACGCCGCGAGCCGCGCCGGGGTCAGCCCAAGCCCCTCTTCCAGCAAGCCGCCCTCAGACCCGAAGGGCGCCTCTGCCGCATCCAAAGCGGCGGTGAGTAGCGCCGGGTGGGTGTCCAGGATGGCCTGCTTGGCTTCCCCGGGCGCGTCCTCCGGCAGGGGGTGGTCGCGCCGCCAGAAGCGGTCGGTGGCGACATAATCGGCCAGGATATCGTCGCGCGTGACGCCAAGCGCGGTCAGGATCAGCGCCGCCCCAAGCCCGGTCCGGTCCTTCCCCGCCGAGCAATGAAACAGTAGCGGCCGGCGGTCATCCTCCAGGATCAGATCAACAAGCCGGCGATAGACGGGCAATTGCTCGGTCGCGTAATTCAGATAGGCAATGCCCAAAAGCCGCGTCGTCTCGGCCCGCGTTGCCGCGCCATTGGCCAAAAGATCAAGGAGCGAGGCACCGATGCGCGGTTCAATCGGCAGCGGCACGGCCTTTGCCCCTGGCGGCAGGCGGGAAGGGGCGGCGGCGGCTTCATGCCTGCCGCGCAAATCGCACACGGTACTGAGCCCCGTCGCTTCCAGCGTCAGCAAATCCTGATCGGTCAGCCGGTGCAGCGCATCGGACCGGTACAGCACCCCATGGCGCAAGGCCCGGCCCTGATGGCCGCGCCAGCCCCCCAAATCCCTGAGGTTGGAGGCACCTTCAAGCGGCAGAAGCTTGGGCAGAAGCTCGGGCAAATTCTGGGTCATGGGCGATTTATGCCACAAAGCGTGGCGCTGGCCATGCGGCAGGATTGTTTCAAGCGGGGCAAAACTATTTTAGAAGGCGCACGGCATTTGCCGCCTTTGGGAACGAAAAATGGGCACGGCCCTGGAAATTGTGATCATCCTGCTGCTGGTTTTGCTTAATGGCGCCTTTGCCATGTCGGAATTGGCGATTGTGTCGTCCCGCCGGTCCCGCCTTATGGCGATGCAAAAGCGCGGCGTGCGCGGCGCGGATACGGCGCTCGCTTTGGCCGAAGACCCGCAGCGCTTTCTGCCAACCGTACAGGTGGGCATCACCATGGTCGGCATCATCGCGGGTGCCTTTGGTGGCGCGCGGCTGGCCGGCACCGTGGCCGCCGGCCTGGAAATGCTACCCTTCACCGTGCCCTTTGTGCAGGAAGTCTCTTTCGCGCTCGTGGTCCTGGCGATCACCTATCTGAGCCTGATCCTGGGCGAGTTGGTACCGAAGCAATTGGCGCTTCGGGAGCCCGAGAAAATCGCCATTCTGGTCGCGCGGCCCTTGGCGCTGCTCGCGCGCCTCACTGCGCCCATGGTCTGGCTATTGGGCGCTTCTTCCGCGCTGGTGCTGCGCTTCTTTGGCCCGGTGCGCGCCTCCGATCAGGCCGTGACGGAAGAAGAAGTGAAGGCCGTGGTGGCGGAAGGCGCCCAAGCCGGCGCGCTTGAGACCGAAGAACGCCACATGATCGAACGCGTGCTGCGGCTTGGTGACAAGCCCGTGCGCGCGTTGATGACGCCGCGCAATGACATCGCCTGGCTTGACCGTAATGAGCCCTTGGAAAACCTGCCCGAAAGGCTCCGCGCTGCGCATGTCACACGCTTTATCGTGGCGGATGGGCGGGTGGATAATGTGGTGGGCGTGGTGGCCGCCAAGGATTTGCTCGATCAGCTTTTGGCCGGCGGGCCCATGTCGCTTGATGCTGCGCTCCGTCAGCCCATGGTGCTGCCCGATACGCTGACCGCTTTGGATGCGCTGGAACGCCTGCGTGGCGATCCGCTCGGCATGGCGCTGGTGCTGGATGAATACGGGTCCTTTGAAGGCATGGTGACCGCGTCTGATTTGCTTGAGGCGATTATCGGCGAATTGGGGCCAAGCGAGCCCATGCCGGCGGAAGCGGCGGTGCTGCGCTTTGATGGGTCATTGCTGCTGGATGGCAGCATGCCTTCCGATGAATTACGCGCGCGGCTTGACCTGCCGGAAATGCCGGGGGCGGGGACTTATCACACTGTCGCGGGGCTGATGCTGGCCCTGCTGCGCCGTGTCCCGCGTGAGGGGGACCGGATTGTTTGGGCTGGCTGGCGGTTTGAGATTGTGGATATGGATGGCAGGCGGGTGGATAAGGTGCTGGCCAGCCGGGAAGAAACCGGTGCTGATGGCGGCGGGTGAGGATTTTTCTTGTCCGGATTTGATCCGTACGC
>JADCGG010000189.1 GCA_020249125.1 Roseomonas sp.
ACTTCCTGGCGGAAGGCGCGTTCCTCATCCGTGAAGCGTAGATCCATTGTTCTTTCCCTTCATTCCTGCCTGCCGCCGCGCGGCATCAAACCTTGGATTTGCCCATGCCGGCGAAGCTGCCGCCCTCATCGGCGAGTTTTTCGATCAAAGTTGCCGGGCGCAGGTTTTTGTCCCCCGTCGCCTCGGCGTATTTATTGAGCTTGTCGCGCACGGCCTTAAGGCCAAGCGTATCCGCCCAGAACATCGGCCCGCCGCGCCAAGCCGGCCAGCCAAAGCCATTGGTGAAGATCACATCAATATCAATCGGGCGCGATGCAATGCCTTCTTCCAGAATGCGCGCGCCTTCATTCACCATGGGCAGCAATAGCCGTTCCAGGATTTCATCAGCTTCAATCTTGCGGCGACGCACCTGCATCTTTTCCGCGACATCCAGGATGATGCGCTCTACCTCAGGGTCGGGCAGGCGGTTGCGCTTTTCATCATACATATACCAGCCCTTGCTGGTTTTCTGACCGAAGCGCCCGGCGGCCACCACCGCATCCGCAATCGGCGCCACCGTGCCGCGTGCCTTGCGCACCGCAGCACCAATATCAAGCCCGGCAAGGTCGCCGGTCGCGAGCGGCCCCATGGCCATGCCGTAGCCTTCCATCACGCGGTCAATATCCTGCGGCAGGCAGCCTTCCAGCAGCAGCTTTTCCACCTGCGGCGTGCGCTTGCCGGTCATGCGATTGCCGACAAAGCCATCGCAATTCCCAACCAGCACGGGCAGCTTGCCGATCTTCTTGCCGAATTCGGTTGCGGTTGCGATCGCAACCGCATTGGTCTTCGACCCGCGCACATTCTCCAGCAGGCGCATCACATTGGCGGGGCTGAAGAAATGCATCCCCATCACCCATTCGGGGCGCGATGTCGCACCGGCGATCTGGTCAATGTCGAGCGTCGAGGTATTGGAAGCCAGCACAATCCCAGGCCGCGCCGCCTTATCCAAACGGGCGAAGACCTGCTTCTTCACCTCCATGTTTTCAAACACGGCTTCGATCACCAGATCGGCCTCGCCCACCGCCTTTTCAAAATCGGTGGAACCGCTCAGCAGCGCGCGACGCTTCTCATATTCGGCCTGAGACAAGCGACCAGACGCGACCGTGCGTTGCCAATTCGCCTCACAGCGCTGCAAGCCTTTCGCCAAAGCTTCTTCGGTCATTTCAACAATGGTGACGGGTACGCCGGAATTCGCCGCACTCATGGCAATGCCGCCACCCATGGTGCCGCCGCCAATCACGACAAGCTTGCCGACCGGCAGCACTTCAGTATCGGCAGGCAGGCCCGGCACGCGCTGCGCTTCACGTTCGCCAAAGAAAATATGCCGCAGCGCCTTGGATTGTTCGCCCGCCACCAGGGTTGCGAATAAATCCCGTTCCTTCTGCAAGCCTTCTTCGAAGGGCAAAGTGAAGGAGGCGCGTACCGCCTCCACGCAACCCTTCGGGCTTTCCTGGCCCCGAGACCGCTTCAGCAAAGCCCCCGCCGCCGCATCAAACGCCACCATATCCTGGCCCGCGATCTTATCCGTGCGGTTGCGCGCCAGGGTGAAATTCTTGCCGATATTGGCGCGCGCGAAAGCGATGGCGCCGGCTTCCAAATCGCCCTCAATAATCGCATCCACGAAGCCGAGTTTCAGTGCTTCGGTGGCCTTCACCGGTTCTCCCGGCACAATGATTTTCAGCGCCGCTTCCGGGCCGATCAACCGCGGCAAGCGCTGCGTACCACCCGCGCCCGGCACAAAGCCGCGCTTCACTTCAGGCAGACCCAGATTGGCATCAGCCAAAGCCACGCGCGCATGGCAGGCCAGCGCCACTTCCAAGCCCCCACCAAGCGCCGAGCCATGAATGGCCGCGACCGTAATGCCGGGAAAGCTTTCAAACTGCTCAAAAACTTCGGTCAGTGAGGGCGGCACGCGCGGCTTGCCGAATTCGGTCATCTCCGCGCCCGCGCAGAACATGCGCCCGGTGCCGATGATCACCACCGCCTTGGCACCGGCGGCGCGCGCAGCCTTCATGCCATCATAAAGCCCGGCGCGGATTTCGGTGCGCAGCGTATTGACCGGCGGATTGGCCAGGCGAAGGACATGCACATCCCCCATCGCCGCGTGCTGCACGAATTGATTCTCGGCCAAAGCGTCTCTCCCTCATCCAAGCGGGGCCTCGCTTGCCCCTTTGGGGATAGTCTCAGGCACTCCGCGCCTGAGGGCAAGCGCCCGGTTGCGGGAAAGCGCCGGTCATGCTGCCTTAGCGCATGCCCGCCACGCCGAAGCGTGGCCGACATGCTCTAAAAACAGTGCTTGGTCGCATTTTCCGAGTCGCCAAGTGAAATTACTTGGCTTGAAAATGCTCCGGCCATCCAAGGCTCAAGGAGGAAGCGCCATGTCCCTATTTGATCTGACCGGAAAGGTGGCCGTGGTTACCGGCGGCAGCCGCGGCATTGGCCGCGCCATATGCGAAAGAATGGCCGAACAAGGCGCCAAGGTGGTGGTATCTTCCCGCAAGCTGGATGCCTGCCAGGAAGTGGTGGATGCCATCAAGGCCAAGGGCGGGCAGGCCATGGCCATCGCCTGCAATATCGGGCGCAAGAATGAATGTCAGGCGCTGATTGACCAAACCATCGCCGCCTGGGGTCAGGTGGATATCATGGTCTGCAATGCGGCCATCAACCCGCATTTCGGCCCGGCCATGACCATGCCGGATGAGATTTTCGATAAGATCATGGCGTCCAACATCAAATCCAACCTCTGGCTGTCGCATATGACCGCGCCGGGCATGGCGGAACGGGGCGGGGGTTCGATCATCATCATCTCCTCCATCGGCGGCTTTCGAGGCTCCCCCGTGCTGGGCGCCTATGCCATTTCCAAGGCCGCCGATATGCAACTGGTGCGGAATCTCGCGGTGGAATGGGGGCCGAAGAATGTGCGCGCCAATGCCATCGCGCCCGGCCTGGTGCGGACGGATTTCGCCCGTGCGCTCTGGGAAGATCCGGGGATTTACGCCAAGCGCACCAAGGATACGCCGCTCAAACGCATTGGTGAGCCCGATGAAATCGCCGGCGCGGCGGTCTTCCTTGGCTCGGCGGCCGGGTCCTTCATGACCGGGCAGACGATTGTGATTGATGGCGGCGTATTGGCCGGCACGCCCAGCCGTTCGGATGATTGAATGGCGCTTGCCGCGCGCCATGGCGTGATCCCTGTCGCGGGATCACGCCAAACGCAGAACTGAAGGACTTTACCGCACCCTATTCGCCACCAGCTCATCCACCACCGCTGGATCGGCGAGTGTGCTGGTATCCCCCAGCCCATCCACCTCATTGGCCGCGATCTTCCTCAGAATACGGCGCATGATCTTGCCGGAACGGGTTTTCGGCAGGCCCGGCGCCCATTGGATGGCGTCCGGCGTCGCGATGGGGCCGATTTCCTTGCGCACCCAGGCGACCAATTCCTTGCGCAGTACATCGGTGGCCTCAACGCCCGCCTTCAGCGTGACATAGGCGTATATGCCCTGGCCCTTGATGTCATGCGGCATGCCAACCACCGCGGCTTCCGCCACCGCCGGGTTTGCCACCAGCGCGCTTTCAATTTCCGCCGTGCCCATGCGGTGGCCGGCGACATTGATCACATCATCCACGCGGCCCGTGATCCAGTAATAGCCATCCGCATCACGCCGCGCGCCATCGCCGGTGAAATACATGCCCTTGAAGGTGGAAAAATAGGTCTGCACGAAGCGTTCATG
>JADCGG010000019.1 GCA_020249125.1 Roseomonas sp.
CTTCGCAGAGGCCACCGGCAACCTTGCCAAAACCGATGCGCTTGATGCGGCAATGCTCACCCGGATGGGGGCGGTTCTGTCGTTACAGGTACGCCCTGTGCCAAGTGGCATCATCAATGATCTCAGGGATTTGCGCACGGCGCGCAACGCCCTGATCAAGGATCAGGTCGCGGCCCAAACCCGGGCCAAAGCCATCACGCTGCCCCTTCTCAAGCGCCAAAACGCCGCCCGCTTGAAGCAGATTGAGGCGCAAAGAGAGGCTGTTGATGCGGAAATTAACGCGCTGATCAAGGGCGATCCTGACCTCGCCCAACGCTTCCTTATCTTGTGCTCCATTCCAGGCATCGCCGAGGTCAGCGCTGCCATGCTCCTCATTGAGATGCCAGAGCTCGGCAGCCTCGATGAAAAGCAGGTCGCAGCCTTGGCAGGCCTGGCCCCTATCGCCCGGCAATCCGGTAATTGGAAAGGGAAGTCCTTCATCCGAGGCGGGCGCAAACAGGTCCGCCAGGGGCTTTACATGCCCGCCCTGGTCGCCATCCGCTTCAATGCCGATCTCAAGGCAAAATACGAACAACTCATCAAGGCGGGCAAAGCCCCAAAACAGGCCATCACCGCCATCATGCGAAAGCTCATCATCCTCGCCAACGCGCTACTCAAAAAAGGCAGAAAATGGCAAAACCGCATGGCTTGACCACCACGGATACTCTAGCTTGCCGCGCGGATCGCCGCCCAAATTCGTTCCGGTGAGGCCGGCATTTCAATATGCGTGATTCCAAGCGGGCGCAGCGCATCCACCACGGCATTGATCAGGACAGGCAGCGCGCCAACCGTGCCAGCTTCGCCAGCGCCCTTCACGCCGAGCGGATTGGTCTTGGTTGGTACGGGGTTGCTCTTCACCACCATATCCGGGAAATCCGCTGCGCGCGGCATCAGGTAATCCATGAAGCTTGCGGTCAGAAGCTGGCCATCGGCGTCGTAGCGAATATCCTCGCCAAAAACCTGACCCAGCCCCTGCGCGATGCCGCCATGGATTTGTCCCTTCAGCAGCAGCGGATTGATCACCGTGCCGACATCATCCACCACCGTATAGGCAACGGTCTCGGCTTCGCCGGTTTCGGGATCTATTTCCACTTCTGCGATATGGCAGCCATTCGGGAAGGTTGCGTCACCGGGGCGCCTGATGAGCAAAGCGGAAAGCCCAAGCTCCTCCTGCAATGGCAATTGGCCGGGGATGTAGCTACGCCGGGCGAGCGCTTCGATGCCAATGCCGCGATCCGTCCCCGCGATACGGAATTGGCCTTCGCTGAATTCAATATCGGCTTCCGCCGCTTCCAGGAAATGCGCGGCGATTTTCTTGCCCCGCGCGATAATGCGTTCCGCCGCGCCCACCAAGGCACCACCCGCCGCCATCATGGAACGCGACCCGATGGTGCCGCGCCCATGCGTCACAATATCGGTGTCACCATTGATGAAGCGAATGCGTTCCGCAGGAATCCCCAAGCGTTCGGAAGCAATCTGGCGAAACACCGTCTCATGCCCCTGGCCGTGATTATGGCTGCCCATCAGCAGGGTTACGCTGCCGCCGGAATCAAAGCGAATTTCGGCGGCTTCTTCCATTGGCCCGCGATGCGGCCCGCCGGCGCTTTCAATCGCATTGGCAATGCCAATCCCGCGCAGCTTGCCGCGCGCCTTGGCCTCTGCACGGCGCGCTGCAAAGCCCGCCCAATCCGCCGCCTTCAGCGCCATCGCCATATTTTGCGGGAAATCGCCGCTGTCATAGGTGTAATCAAGCCCGGTGCGGAAGGGCATCGCTTCTGGTGGGATCAGGTTTTTCTCACGCAGCGCAATCCGGTCAATGCCCATTTCATCGGCCGCCAGGTCAATGATGCGTTCAATGGCATAAATCGCCTCTGGCCGCCCGGCGCCGCGATATGGTGCGGTCGGCTGCGTATGGGTGAAAATGCAGCGCACTTCGGTGAAGATATGCGGCGTGCGATATACGCCCGCGAGCCCGCCGACATTATTCGTCGCCGAAACCGGCCCCTGCCAGGCAAGATACGCGCCCACATTGCAGAGCGTATGCACGCGAAAGCCAAGAAAGGTGCCATCGGCCGCCAGCGCCAATTCCGCTCTTGAGACATTATCCCGCGCATGGGTATCAGCCAGAAAACTTTCAGTCCGCGTCGCCGTCCAACGCACCGGGCGGCCAAGCAGCTTCGCGCCATGCAGCGCCAGCACATATTCCTGAAACGGGCTTTCCTTCATGCCAAAGCCGCCGCCCACATCAGGTGAGATAATACGCAACTTATTGGATGGTATCTTCAGTGCATATTCGGCGATTTCATTGCGCATCACATGCGGCAATTGCGTACCGGTGGTCAGCGTGTAGCGTTCTTCCACCGGGTCATAGCTTGCCAGCGCATTGCGCGGTTCCATGGGATTGGCGGAAACCCGCGTGATGCGGAAATCAAACCGCGTGACATGCGCCGCGCGCGCAAAGGCAGATTCCACCGCTGCCCTATCGCCCAGGCGGAACAGCACGCTTTCATTTTCCGTCGCTAAATCGGGCCAAAGCTGCGGTGCGTCGGGCTTGATGGCTTCCGCCACATCCGTCACCACCGGCAGCGTTTCATAGTCAACAATGATGGCTTCCGCCGCATCCTGCGCTGCTGCACGAGATGTCGCGATTACCGCTGCCACCGCATCCCCCACATAGCGCACTTGCCCCATGGCCAGCATGCGCCAGGGCGTTTGCGCCAAAGGCGCGCCATTCCTTTGCAGCCGCGGTGTAATGCAGCGCAGCACGCCAAGTTCTTCAATATCTGCAGGCGTCAAGACCAACAGCACACCAGGCATGCCGCGCGCCTTGCTGGCATCAAGCCGCGTGATGTGCGCGGATGCATGGGGGGATCGCAGCATCACAAGCTGCGCGGTATCACTGCCGCCCAGATCATCCACATAACGGCCCTGCCCGCGCAGGAAGCGCATATCCTCCACCCGGCGCACGGGCGCGCCGATGCCGGTTCCTCTCATGGTGGCGGGGATATGGTTCATGGCCTGGACTCTCCTTGGAGTGTAAGCTCATAGGTGCTGCGGCGCTTCGTCAATCCCAAGCATTTCTTGACGTGCGGGCAAGCATTCTCCCTAATGAGCTTCACGCTCAAACAACCGGGGTTCATCATGCAGCGGCGCGATATCTTGCTTGGCCTCACCAGCGCGGCTTTGGCCAGCCCCGCCATCGCGCAAGGCGCTTGGCCCAATCGCCCCTTGCGTATGATCGTGCCCTTTACGCCGGGTGCAGCAACCGATGCCATGGCGCGGCTTGCCGCCACCAAGCTGGCCGATGCGCTGGGCGTGACCGTGGTGGTGGAAAATCGCGCCGGCGCCAATGGCGCGGTGGGCAGCCAGGCCGTGCTGCAATCAGCCGCCGATGGCTATACGCTATTGGGGTCCGCTTCCATCCACCCCATGGCGCGGCAGGTGATGAAGAACGCGCCTTATGATCCGGTGCAGGATTTTGTCGCGGTCGCCCGCACCGCGCGCGGCCCCTTGGTGCTGGTGATGAACCCACGCCTGCCGCAAACCACCATCCCCGCCGTGGTGGAGGCTGCGAAGCGCGAGCCCGCCAAATGGTCCTTTGCCACCTCCTCCCTTGGTGCGGCGGGGCATTTGGGCAGCATTGAATTCAACCGCCTGACGGGCGCGAATATCGAAATTGTCGGCTATCGCGGCTCTGCCCCCGCGCTTACGGATGTTGCGGCGGGCAATGCGCAACTCATGTTCGATCCGGTGCTGGCGACGCTGCCCATGGTGCGCGCCGGGCAATTGCGCGGCCTTGGCGTTGCCACCGCTGCGCGCACGCCCTTGGCGCCGGATTTACCCACGCTTGTCGAAGCCGGGCTACCCGGTTTTGAATTCTATTCCTGGTATGGCGTTTGGGCGCCGCGCGGCGTGCCGGTTGAAATCCTGACGCGGCTCAACCGCATTCTGGTGGATGGCATGCGCGAAGCTTCCACGGTGCAACGCCTGAGCGGGCTTGGCTTTGAACCCGTTGCGGAAATGGTGGAGGAGGCCGAGGCCTTCATCCGCGCCGATGTGGCGCGCAATGCCGAATTGCTTCGGCTCGCGAATTTCCAGCCGGAGTAAGGGGCGCGCAGCCACATGGCGCTTGCAGCGCGGGCGGGCTCACGCCATTGTGGAGGTGCATTCTTACCGGGCATCACTTCATGGAAAGCTTTAATCGCCGCTCTCTTTTGGCGCTGAGCGCTGGGTTTGCCGCAAGCCCTGGCACCCTGCGCGCGCAGGCCGCCTGGCCGGATCGGCCGGTGCGGATCATTTGCGCCTTTCCGGGCGGTTCCACGCCGGACCTGGCCGCGCGGGCCATTGCGCCGCATTTGCAGCAGGTATTGGGCCAGCCGGTGGTGGTGGAAAACCGCGCCGGCGGCGGCGGGCATATCGGCACGGAAGCTGTGGCGCGCGCGACTGATGGGCATACGCTGGGGGTGACGATTGGCGGGCCGGGCAGCACGGCGAAAATCCTGAACCCGGCGCTGGGTTATGACCCCGCGACGGATCTTGCGCCGATCAGCCTTTTGGCGCGGCTGCCTTTTGTTCTGGTGGTGCATCCTTCGGTGCCGGCACGATCCGCGGCGGAATTTGTGGCCTATGCCAAGGCCAATCCGGGCAAGATCAGCTATGCCTCCACCGGGCCGGGCACGCTTTCCCATCTGGTGATGGAAGATTTGGCGGCGTCTCAGGGTTTTGAGGCAGTGCATGTGCCTTATCGCGCTGTCGGTCAGGCGGTGCTGGATTTGGTGGCGGGGCGCATCCACGCGTTTTTCGCGGCGACAGGTGGTGTGCTGGGCCAGGTGCGGGATGGGTCTGTGCGCGCGCTGGCGATGACAAGCGCGGAACGCTTCCCTGCCTTGCCGGAGGTACCAACCATGGTGGAAGCCGGCGTTCCTTCAGACCCCGCCATTGCCTGGATTGGGCTTTTCGCGCCGACGGGTTTCCCGGCGGATCGCATCACGCGGCTGGCGGATGAAACCGGCAAGGCGCTTGCAGTGCCCGATCAGCGCCGCGCTTTGGAAACGGCGGGCTTCACCGTGGTGGGGAGTGATACCGCGACCTTCCGCGCCTTGCTCGCTTCCGATATCGCGCGCTGGGGTGGGTTGATTCGCCGCTTGGGACTGAAGCCGGAAAGCTGATTTCAGAATATGCCGCTGGTCAGTCCAGCGGCGAAAGCAGCGCCGAGTTCTTCGCAACGCGCCAAGTCATCTGCGCTGATGGTCTTGGGCGCGGCGATGGCTTCGGGCGTTTGCGCGTTGGTAATGATGATCAGCGGTTCGGACATCGGCTTCAGCCGCCAGCCGGTTGCGATGCGCGCAATCTGGCGTGCGGCACCCGTGCCGTCAGACCCCGCGCAGATCATGGTCGCGTAGGGACGGCCCTGGATTTGATCCAGCAACGGGTAATAGCAGCGATCGAAGAAATCCTTCATCACGCCGGCCATACTCGCCAGGTTTTCCGGCGTGGCGAAGATATAGCCATCGGCTTCCAGCAAATCCTCAGCGGCGGTTTCGGCGGCATGCATCCCGGCGACAGCGATATTGCTTTCGCCCATCGCGCCTTCCAACGCGGCTTGCGCCATCTGCCGCGTGCCATCAGTCATGGAATGATGGATGATCAGCAGGCGCTTCATGCTGCTTCAGCGCCTGACCAGACCCTGCGGCAGGAAGGCGCCATTGTAATAGGGCACCGCTGAAACCGGCTTGCGCGCGGCATAAACATAGGCCGGGTAATAGATCATCAGCATGATCGCTTCCTCGCCAATCGCGATGTCGGTCGCGCGGGCGAATAAATCATCGCGCTTTGCCTCATCCATGGTCTTCAGCGCCTCCGCCACCAGCGCATCGGCGCGCGGGCTGGAATGGCGCGTGCGATTGGCGGTGCCAAGCCCGGCGTCTCGGTTGAAGGTGTGCAACAATGCGCGATAGGCGTAGCTGATATTATCCGCGCCATATTGCGCTGCCATCACCGTGAAGGCTTGCCGCGCAGCGGCAGGGAAATAGGCTGCATTGGGCATGGTTTGCACTTCGGTCTTCACGCCAATGCGCGTCCAGAATTGCGCGATGGCCTGCGCCACTTTTTCATCATTCGGGTAGCGATCATTGGTGGCGTGGATGGTGATCTGAAACCCATTCGGATAGCCTGCTTCCGCCAGCAAGCGGCGCGCACGGTCCGGTTCAAAGGTAACAGGTTTAAGACGTGGAGATGTACCCGGCGTGCCCGGCGGCAGCACATCAGCCGCCACCGAAGCCGCGCCTTCCATGACGCGATCCACAATCGCCGCACGATTGATGGCATGGGAAAGCGCCAGGCGCACCCGCACATCCTTGAGCGGATTCTTCGTCATTGCCTGGCCGTTATTGTCGCGGATATGGGGGGAGACATCACGGTCCATATCCAGCGCCACATACATCACGCGCATGCCCGCAATTTGCGAAACATCCATCGCGGCATTGCCGCGCAGGCGTGCGATATCGGGGATGGAGACCTCATCAATTGCCTGCACATCGCCCGAAAGCAGGGCGGCGATACGGCCGGAATCATTCGGGATGACGCGGAATTGCACTTCTTCGAATTCCGGCCTGGGACCGAACCAATGCGGGTTGCGGCGCAGGGTGACGAATTCGCCGAAGCGATAATCCACGAGTGTATAGGGGCCGGAGAAAAGCCGCGCCTTGCCGGCGTTGAAATCTGCGGGCTTGAAATCCTCACCGAGCGCAGCGGCGATAATGGCGATTTCCGTCAGGTCTTCAGCCATAAAGGGATAGGGTTCTTCGGTTTTCAGCAGCAGGCGCTGGGCATCAAGGATTTCGATATCCTTGATGGCGCGCACAAAAATCTGATAGCCGCCGGCGGAACCTTCCAGGCGCGGAATGCGGCGGATGGAAAAGGCCACGTCTTGCGATGTGATGGGGCTGCCATCACTGAACTTCGCTGCCGGGTTCAGCGTAATTTCCCAGGCGCGGCCATCGCCCACCGGGCGCCAGGATTGCGCGATGCCAGGTGTGGGCTTGCCATCGGGTGTCATGCCGATCAGCCGCGCATGGCAGCCGCGCAGCAGATTTTGTTCCCCCGCCAGGCGAAATTGCGGGTCCATGGAGGTTGGGCTGAGCTTGATGCCAACGCGGAGCGCGCCACCGGGCATGTGCTGCGCGAGCGCACCCTGGGTCAGCACAAACAGGCTTGCCCCAAAGCCCGCGAGAAATTCAGAACGTTTCAGCATGGCGGCCCCCTTTTGTCAGGGGCCAAGTCTTACGCTGAGCGCGCTTCAGCGCAAGCGGCGCGGTTTACTGGCAGGAAAAGCGTGATGGCCCAGCAAAGGCCAAGCATGACCGCAGCACCCGCCAGCGCGCCCATGATGCCGGCCATCTGGTACAGCAAGCCCGAAAGTAGCGTGCCGGCGAAGCGCCCGGCAGCATTGGCAGCGTAGTAAAAGCCAACATCCTCGGCAGCTTTTTTTGAACCGGCATAGGCAAGGATCAAATAGGAATGCAGAGACGAATTGACCGCGAAGGCAAAACCGAACACCATAAGCCCCGCGACCAGCACAAGATCAGCCGGCCCCGCTTGTAACCAAAGTGCCGCCATCAGCGCGGGCGGTATCAGCGCAAGGCCAAGGCACCAAAGCCGCGCGGCAGGCACTTCCGCGCTCAACCCATCAGCGCTGCGCTGGATCACCGAAGGTGCGAGCGCCTGCACCAAGCCATAGCCGATGGTCCAAATGGCGAGGAAGCCACCCACGGCGGTAAAACTCCAGCCGGAGGCGTAGAGAAACACCGGCAGCGCCACTACAAACCAGACATCTCGTGCGCCAAACAACAGCACACGCGCGGCGGCGAGCAGATTGACACCGCGATCGCGCGCCATGAATTCGCGCATGGAAGTGGATGCCTTGGCCTTGCCCATCATCGGCGGCAGGGAGGCAACAACGCCAAGCAACACCAGCGCGAGCAGCGCTGCCATCAACCAAAGCGCGCCCTGAAAGCCAAGCGCTTCCAGCAGCACGCCGCCCAGGAAAAAGCCCATACCCTTCATGGCGTTCTTGCTGCCGGTGAACCACGCCACCCAGCGGAACAAGCGGCCAGAAGCGTCACCCGCGGTGAGCTTGATCGCGGATTTGGAGGCGGTTTTGGTGACGTCCTTGGCAATGCCGCAAATGCCTTGCGCGACTACGACCCAGACAAGCGCCATGGCGGGCACCCAGCCTGGCGATAGTGCCGATAACATCAGGAAACCCGCAATCTGTGCGGCCAGCCCCACCGCCAACATGCGCGCAATGCCAAAGCGTGTGGCAAGCCAGCCGCCAATCAGATTGGCGCCAATCCCCGCTGCTTCGTACAACAAAAACAGAAAAGCCAGCGCAAAGGGCGAATAGCCAAGCTTGTGGAAATGCAGCAGCACCAGCATCCGCAAGGCGCCATCGGTCAGCGTAAAGCCCCAATAGGCGGCAGTGACGATGGCGTAGTTGCGCATGTCAGATGCCGCGCGCTGCCATGATGCAGGCCAGATCCACCATGCGGCAGGCATAACCCATTTCATTGTCATACCAGGCATAGATTTTCGCCATGGTGCCATCCGTCACCAAAGTGGATGGCGCATCAATGATGGAACTGCGCGTATCCCGCGCATAATCGGCGGAAACCAAGGGTCGCTCCTCATAGCCCAGAACGCCGGCCAGCGGGCCAGTAGCGGCGGCGCGGAACAGCGCGTTCAATTCCTCGGCGCTCGTGGCGCGCTGCAATTCGAAAACGCAATCAGTGAGGGAGGCATTCAGCACCGGTGCGCGTACCGCATGGCCGTTCAGCTTGCCCTTCAATTCCGGATAGATCAGTGCAATCGCCGTCGCACTGCCTGTGGTGGTAGGTTGCAAGGACAGCATCGCGGAACGTGCGCGGCGCAAATCCTTATGCGGTGCATCGGTGACGACATTGGTATTGGTGGGATCATGGATAGTGGTGATCTGGCCATGCCTTATGCCAATCGCCTCATGCACCACCTTCACCACGGGGGCGAGGCAATTCGTGGTGCAGGATGCGGCGGTGACAATGGGGTGCTGCGCCGGGTCATAAAGCGCATCATTCACGCCGACCACGATATTGAGCACAGAGGCTTCCTTGACAGGTGCGGCGACAATCACGCGCTTCGCACCGCGATCAAGATGCCCGCGCAGCGTTGCTTCTGTAAGGAATTTGCCGCTGCATTCCAGCACCAGATCAACGCCGAAATCACCCCAGGGAATGGCGCCGGGGGTGGCATATTCGGAAAAGCCGATGCGCTTTTCACTGACCCGCAGCGCATCCGCGCCTTCCGCGCTGATTGATGCGCGCCAACGGCCTTGTACGGAATCAAAAGCGAGCAAATGCGCGGTGGCCGCAATGCCGCCCTTCACTTCATTCACATGGACAATGTCGAGCCGATTGGCGCGGCGTGGATCATCTTCGCCGCGCTCCACCGCGCCGAAGGCCGCGCGAAATGCCAGGCGGCCAATGCGGCCCATGCCATTGATGCCGACCCTCATGCGCCCGCCTCTCTCACCGCGTTTTCAGGTGGGCCGAATAGCGCAGCTTTTCGGCCTGGCATATGAAATTTTCATGACAGGGCAAGCGCCCTACCAGCCATTCACCCTGTCCCAGACGGCAATCACCTCATCCCCGCCATCCACCACATAATACCGGTCATGCGCGGCGACCGTCAGGCAGGTGTGGTTCGGCGCCACACGCACCAGGGCGCCCACAGGCAGTTCCGCGAAGGGTAGAGCACCATCGCCGCGCACTTCGCCATGTTCCTGATGGGTACGTGCGACAATCGCCTCCCCAAAACGCCATTTGCCGTGGCGATCCAGCATGACACCGAAGCCAAGGTCGCGCGGTGCCGCCTGGGTGCTGCGGTCCTTGGAAAGCGCAATGCCGCCCGCATCAATCAGCACCGCATTGCGATCCATCTTGCGAGAGGTCACGGCGGATAACACCGTCACGGCGATATCTTCCATGCCATGCGTGCCGATCTGCCCCTGGAACAAATCGCCGAACATATAGACACCAGCACGGATATCCGTGATGCCCGCCATGGAGTGCCCATAAAGCGCGGTGGGCGAAGACCCCGCCGAGACGACGCGCGGCACAATCCCCATGCCGCGCAGCCTTTCAGCCGCCAGCACTGCGCCGGCGCGTTCCGCTTCCGCCACCTTGCGCATGCCGTCTTCGCTGCGTTCCGCATAGGAATGCCCGGCATGGGTCATGATGCCGACGCAGCGCGCGCCAAGGCGCTGAGCGATTTCCGCGAGCATTGCTGAATCCGGCGCAATGCCACCCCGGCCTTCGCCGCAATCCACCTCAATCAGCGTCGGCAGAATACCAGGATGCGCGGCGATGGCGCTGGCCACTTCCGGATCATCGGTGATGATCTTCACGTCATTTCCTTGTGCATTCAGCGCGGCAATCGCATCCAGCTTTTGCGGTGTAATGCCAACGGCGTAAATCTGATTGCGATAGCCGCCGCCAGCAAAATAGCGCGCCTCAGCCACGGTGCTGACAGTGATTGGCCCATGATCCGGCGCGGCCAGCGCAGCTACCGCCAGGCTTTTCGCGGTTTTCATATGCGGGCGGAGCTTCAAGCCCGGATGCCGCGCAACGGCTTCAGCCATGCGCGCCAGGTTGCGCTTCAGAATGCCAAGTTCCAGCACCAGGCAAGGGGTGGGCAGATCATCCAGCTTCATGGCCAGCGCGCTTCCTTATCAATCGGCAGAACAGGTCTTGGCATATGCTTCCAATCAAAGCGCGTCAGAATGGGGGAGGTCAGGCCTGGGCAATCAACCTCGACAATCTGTTCGTGCTTGAAGAATTCATCGAACCCGCCACGGAAATGCCCGCGCGATTTCACCACCACGGCGCGCGCCTTACCGACATCAAGGCCCAGATGTTCGAAAAAGGCGGGATCAGCGCATTGCGTGCGAATGGAAATCACCACCACCGTCATGCCACCGATCTTCAAGGCCGCTGTGGCGCCAAGCGTCATGGCGGTGCCGGCGAAAATGCCGCGCCGACCAGTGACGCGGCCATCGGAAAGTGCCACCACTTCTGCTTCCGCGCCGAAGGTTTTGCTGAAGGGATCATCGGCGGCGACATCGCGGTTGAAGCGCGCGGTGAAGCGCGCACCCTTGCCAAGCTTATGCGCTTCCGCCGCCAAAGCGGGATCATGGATCACGCCCACCAGGCAATTCTGCACGCCGGCGCGATGAAAGGCTTCCAATATCCACATGGTATTACCGCGCCCGCCGCCGCCGGGGTTATCGGCAACATCAGCGAAAGCCAGCGGCACCGGGCTGCCTAGCGCCTTTTGCGTGGCGTCTTCCAGCGTGGTCAGATTGGCGATGAAGCGTCCGCGCCTTTCCCATGCCGCCGCCGCCAGCCGATCCGCCAGCGCTTCCGCTGCCGCCTTGTCTGTCGCGGTGATGACCACCGCCATGCCGTTGAAGGGCGTGTCACCATAGGCGAAGCCACCCATGATGGAGACATTGGCGATGCACTTTTCTTGCGCCGCCCATTCCTGGCCGAGATTAATCACCTCGGCATATGGTCCTTGCGCGGTCAGCATGGAAACGGTGGGCGCGACAATCGGTAAGCGACAGAAGGCGCGATGGAAACGCTCACCCGCCAGCAGGCGGCGCATCAACGCAGCACTTTCCGCGCCGCGTTCCCGCATATCCAGATGCGGATTGGTGCGATAGCCGACAAAGGCATCGGTTAGCGCTACCATACGGTCGGAAACATTGCCGTGCAGATCGTAGGAACAAACCAGCGGCACATCGCCAAGAATTTCACGGATCAGCGCTTGCAGGCTGCCTTCCGGGTCAAGATCAGCGGTCGCCAAGCCCGCGCCATGCAGTACGCAATAAACGCCATCCACGCGGCCCTTCAGCGCGGTCAGGCCTTCGCGCCATTGGCGCATGAAGCCATCGAAAACGGCTTGCTCCACCGGGCCATTGGGTTCCGCCATCGCCAATAGAATGGGCGCGGGTTCCCAGGCGCCGCTGGCATCCATGGCGGTGACGAAGCCTGGCATTTCACCCAAAGCGGCGGGGGCGGCGGAACGCGCATCCGCTAAAATCGTATCGCCGGCAATCAGGCAGCGCGTTTCAAAATCCCGCAATGTCGCCGGTGGCGCGAAGCGGTTGCATTCAATGGAAAAGCCCAAAAGGGCAATGCGAGGCCCGGCCATCAGATCGCTACCCCCAAAAGTTCCGCAATGCGCGGGGTGGATTTCAACCCCGTGCCGGTCAGGACCACCACAGTGGTTTCGTCGGCGCGGATGGTGCCGGCTTCCAGCAATTTCACGAAGGCCGCTGCCGCTTGCGCGCAGGTAGGTTCCACGTAAATGCCGCTGCGCGCCAATTCCAAAGTGGCTGCGCCAATCTCGGCTTCGGTCAACATCACCGCGCCGCCCTGGCTTTCCTGCAAAACCTTCAGCACATCCGGCGTGCGGATGGGCTGGGCAATCGCGGTGCCTTCCGCAATGGTTGGCACGGCGGCCACCGCTGGCTGCTTCAGGAAGGCGCGCGCAATCGGCGCGCAATTTTCCGGCTGCGCGGCGAAAATGCGCGGCAGCTTCTTGATTTCTCCCGCACGCTGCAATTCGGCAAAGCCAATGCCGCAACCCAGCACATTGGAACCGGCGCCGCAGGGCACAATCACATTATCGGGTGCGACAAAACCCAAATCCTCCCACAGCTCATAGGCCAGCGTTTTCGTGCCATGCAGGAAGAAGGGGTGCCAATTATGGCTGGCGTAAAAGATATCAGCAGCCTGGCGCAACGCCTCATCCGCGCAATCCTGGCGGCTGCCTGGCACCAGTTCGATCTCGGCGCCTGAAGCGCGTGATTGCACGGTCTTGGCCGGAGAGGTTGAAGCCGGCACCAGAATCTTCGCGCGCATCCCGCCCGCCGCGGCATAGGCCGCCACCGCCGCGCCACCATTGCCCGAGGAATCTTCCAGCACATGCGCAACACCCTGCGCGCGGAGCAGGGAGAGCATCACCGAAGCGCCGCGATCCTTGAAGGACCCGGTGGGCATGAACCATTCGCATTTCAGCAGCGCGGAGGCACCACCAATCACGCGCGGCACCAAAGGTGTGCAGCCTTCCCCCATCGTGATCGGGTCATCCGGCAGGAAGGGCAGTGCTGCGCCGTAACGCCAGAGCGAACGATCTTCGGCACGGATGGCGGCGCGGGTGATGCCGGGCAGCGGCGTCAGCATCAGGGGGGCTTGGCCATCGCCACACCAGCGCGGCGTGGCAAGCGGATAGGTGGCCCCGCTGCGGGGGTCCAGATAGGTAATTTCGTTCATACCCCTAACCTCGCTTGCCCTTGGCCGCGCCGCAAGGGATGCTGGGGGCATGGACAATGACGCCGAAGCCGTAACCCGCCTGGCCGCCGATCTGGTGGCGATTGATAGCCGTTCCTCGGTCTCCAACCTGCCGCTCGCCGAGAGAATCGAAGCCGAATTGGCGGGGTTTGAGATCGAACGGCTGGACTATACGGACCCGCAAGGGGTGGCGAAGCGCGCCCTGGTCGCGCATCGCGGCCCGCGCGGCGGTTATGCGCTGTCCGGCCATATGGATACGGTACCGGAAACCGGCTGGACCAGCCCGCCCTGGACGCCGCGCATTATGGATGGCGTGCTGCATGGCCTGGGCAGCGTGGATATGAAGGGGCCGGTCGCGGCCTGCATCATCGCCGCGCGTGGCCTGCCCGCCCATGTGCCGGCAACGCTGCTGCTGACGGCGGATGAGGAAACCAGCAAGCAGGGCGCGCGCATCATCGCCGCGCAATCGAAGCTGGCGGCATCGCTTGGGCTGCAAGGGATTGTGGTGGCGGAACCAACGGCGCTCGCGCCTGTGCGCGGGCATCGCAGCCATATCGAATACACCGCCATTGCGCGTGGTGAGCAGGCGCATTCTTCCACCGGTAAGGGGCTGAATGCGAATTGGGCGCTGATCCCTTTCATAGCTGAAATGAAAGCCATTTATGAGAAACTGCGCTTCGATCCTGCGTATCACGACGCCGCCTACGACCCTCCTTTTTCCGATTTCAACATGGTGATTGATAATCACGGCACGGCGGTGAATGTCACAGTTGCGCAGGCAACAGCGCGGATCAAATTCCGCCGCAGCCGGCGCATAGATGTAAGTGCCATTGAAGCCGCGGTGCAGGCAGCGGCAAAGCGCGCCGGGGTGGAGTTGACCGAAAGGCGCGAAGGCACGCCGCCCGAATTGCCCTTGGATCACCCACTGATTCAGCTGGCGGTCAGCATCACCGGCAAGCCCGCTGCCACCGCGCCCTATGGCACCGATGCCAGCGAATTGCAGGATATCGCGCCTTGTGTGATTTTGGGGCCAGGCACCATCGCCACCGCCCATACGCCGCGCGAATGCGTCGCCTTGGCCGATCTGGCTGTTGCGGTGCCGATCTTCCGGCAGATTCTTTCCGCCGGCGCTGCTTGAGGGAAAACCAGCCATGTTGCGCAGTATTCTTCTGGCCCTTGATGAAACGCCCGGCGCTTTGGCCGCGCGGGATTATGCGCTGGCGCTGGCCCGCCATAGCGGCGCGGCGCTGACGGCCGCCATCATTCTGGACAAGCCCGGCCTGAGCGATGCGCATGAAGCCGTGCCGCCAGGCGCTGCCGCCTTCAAGGAAAGGCGCGATGCGGCCTTGCTGCAAAAGGCCGAAGCGGCGGCGGCGGAAGCTCTGGCAGGCTTGCGCGAAGCAGCAGCCGGCCAGCCCTTCGCCGTGGAAACCCTGGAAGCCGCGCCAGCCGATGCGCTGCTGGCTGCCGCTGGCGCGCATGATGTTCTGATTGTCGGGCGCGATTCCACGCTGGGCCGTGAAGAAGCGGATGACGGGCTTTCGCCGACCATCGAAACGCTGCTGCGTGACCGCACGCGCCCCCTGCTGGTGGTGCCGCCCGGCGCTGTCTTTGATCCGGCGGCGGCATCGCTGATTGCCTATGATGGCTCTGCCGGGGCGATGCGCGCGGTGCAGCTTTTTGCGCTGCTCGGGCTTGGGGGTAGCGGTGCTACGGTGTTGAGTGTTGCAGAGGATGAAGCCAAAGCAACAGCGCTTGCCGGCATGGCGGCGGGTTTCCTGCAACGCCATGATGTGGCGGCCAAGCCCTTGCCGGTGATTGGCACGCATCCGGTGGAAGCGCTTTTGGCGGAAGCGGCTTCAATGCCGGCGCGCATGCTGGTGATGGGCGCTTTTGAACATACGGGGCTGCGCGCGCTGTTCACCGGTTCCGCGACGAAGCATTTGCTGCGCCGCGCGCCCTGCGCGATTTTCGCGGCGCATTAGGCGGGCGGCAATTCCTCGGGCAGCGCGCAAATCCGCTGCGCCACCAGCCAGGCGGAAAAGCGCGGATTGGCCGTCAGCATCGCGAAGGGAATAACGCATATCAGGCTGATCACCACCGGTGCGGCGATGATCAAGGCGCTGACGGACACTGACGTGAAAACCAGCGTGAGCAATACGCCCGCCAGCGTCGGCGCCCAGAATTGCTTGCAGGCATCGGCAAAATTGATGCCGCGTTCGCTGCGATTTTGCGGTGCCCAACCGACCCGAATGCCAAAGGGCAGCACGAGCAGGAACAGGCATTGGCTCATCAGCCGTGCCGGTTCCATGAAGGCGGTGAAGACTATCTCGGTGAAAGCGCCGCGCAGGAATTGCGCGCGCCCGCCATAGCGCGCGGCAAGATCGGGCTTCAGCAAAATCTCGGCATAGCCGGCAAGCTTCGCGGCGTAATGGCAGCACCAGCCAGCCAAAAGCAGCGCAACAAGCGCACCCATCGGCGTGGTATCGCCCCCGCCAGCAAGCCCATTCCAGGCCGCGAGCAACAGGATAGCGACATAAAAGGGCGCGCTTAGGAACAGCAAAATCGCCTGGATCAATTGCCAGCGCGCCATGGGGGTCAGGCCGGGTAGCCGCAGCAGCGCCAGATACTGCATATTGCCCGCCGCCCAGCGCAGATCGCGCGTGATGAAATCACTGTAGCTTGGCGGGTTGCCTTCGCTACTGCCTTCATCATCCGGCAGCACGCGCACCTTCCAACCGGCGGCGTGCAGGCGCGTTGCCTCTACCTGATCGTGGGAGAGGATATGCGACCCATCAGGCAAGGTTTCCAACCGCGCATGGGCGCGAAAGGGCGCGATGCGGATGACGGCGTTATGGCCCCAATAGGGCCCCTCATCACCCTGCCACCAGGCCTGGCCGGTGGCCCAAGCGCGCATACCGTGCCGCATGCCGAATTGAAAGAGACGCGGAAAGCCCGCCGTTGTTGGCCTTCCATGAATCAGCTGTTGCAGGATGGCGAGTTTCGCATCCGTTTCCATGCAGGCGACAAGGCGCAGCACCGCATCCGCGGTCATTTCCGAATCCGCATCAAGGCACAACATGAAATCATGCCCATCCGCGTGATGATCCAGAAATTCCATCACATTGCCGGATTTGAAGCCGGTGTTTTGCGCGCGGCGGCGGTAATGGGTTTCGACGGGCTGCGCGGCGGCGAAGGCGCGGCAGGCGGCTTCCTCGGCGTTGGCTTCGGCACCTTCCGGCGTATCTGACAGGAACCAGAGCGAAAAACGTTCCGCGGCACCTGCCGCCGCCAAGCCTGTCAGTAGGCGCGCGAGTGGCGGCAGGACCAGTGCCATATCCTCTCGCCGAATACAGACTGCAATCGCCGTGCGCGCTTCAGGCAAGCCAGGGCGCGCCTGGGCCAGCGCCGGCAGTACGGCGGCAATGGGATTGCGCGTGAACAACAATAGGCCAAGCCCAATCAGCCCATTGCCCGCCGACAGCGCGGCCCAGGGCAGCGTGCCCGCAATGCAGATCAGGATCAGGATTTCCGCCAATGTCCAACCGCCGGGCGCCAGCACTGCCCAGGCAAGCCAGAAAAGCCCCGCCATGATGCCGATGGCGAGGGCAAGAAAAGCGACGCGTCGCGGCAGGATCGGCGTTTTGGTCACAGCGCCTGCTTATGCCGTGACCAGGGCAGCTTGGCGATAGTTCTGCGCCGTCAGTCTATTTGCGCCCCGGAAGCGCGCACCACCGGCGCCCAGATTTCAACCTCTCGCCGCATGAAGGCGTCATACTCGGCGGGGCCAAGCGGCCAGGGTTCTGCGCCATAATCACGCACGCGCTGGGCAATGGCGGGATCATTCAGCGCGGCCACTACCTCGGCGCCCAGCCTTTCGCGAATGGCCGCCGGCACAGCGGCGGGGGCGGTGATGCCATACCAGGAAGCGACATCGAAATTCGGCACGCCCTGTTCTTCCAGGCTTGGCACTTCCGGCATGGTGCTGGAACGCTTTGCCGTGGAAACGCCAAGCGCCTTCAACAAGCCGCCCAAAACCTGCTGGCGGGATGCCGGCGCGTTATCAATCGCAAACAGGGTTTCACCATTCATCACCGCCGCCATGGAAGGCGCGGTGCCGCGATAGGGCACATGCGTCACCTCAACCCCCATACGCATGCCGAACAGCAATCCCGAAAGATGCGAAGACGTGCCCGAACCGGCGGAAGAAAAATTCGCCCGCGCCGGATTGGCTTTGCAGAAGGCCACCAGCTCCGCCATGGATTTGATCGGGCTATCGCCCTTGATGATCAGCACATTCGGCATGGCAGCGATGCGCGCCACCCCCGGCAAATCCTTGAGCGGATCGAAGGAAAGCCGCCGATAGAGCGTCGGCCCAATGCCATGGGACGCGATGTGATTGATGTAATAGGTATAGCCATCAGGCGCTGACCGCGCCGCGACTTCAGCGCCCACCATGCCTCCGGCGCCAGGGCGCGGGTCTATGATCATGGGCTGACCCAGCCTTTCGCGCAGCCGGTTTTCCATCATGCGCAGAAAGATATCGGAAACCCCGCCCGCCGCGCCGCCAATCACGAAGCGCAAGGGCTTGTCTGGCCAAGTGCCTTGCGCCTTGACGGCAGGGGCGGCGAGCAGCCCCGCGCTGGCGCTCAAAATGCTGCGGCGAGAAATCATGGCGTTTACTTCCCTGTCCCATCCCCTGAAGGGGTGATTTGCGAGAAAGCCTATCACGAATGCCAGCGCAGGGAAGCAGGATTACGCGGAGGGCAGCAGCACCATGAAACGCGCGCCGGTCACGGCGCCGCTGGCATCGCGGATATTCTCCGCCGAAATGCGCCCGCGCAGCCCTTCCACAATCTGCCGGCTGATGGAAAGCCCAAGGCCGGAATGCTGGCCGAAGCGTTCTCCGCTTGGGCGTTCGGAATAGAAACGCTCAAAAATACTCTCAAGCTTCTGTTCGGGAATGCCGGGACCCTGGTCTTCCACCACCACCTCCACCATGGCGCCGGCATGGCGCGCGGTGACTTTCACCTGGCCGCGCGGCGGGCTGAAGGAAAGCGCATTGCCCAGCAGGTTACGGAACACCTGCACAATGCGCCCTTCCACGCCACGCACCACCAGCGGCCCGGCTTCGCCTTCCAGCAGCACCACAGGGTCCGCCTCATCCCGTGTGGCGTCGTGCAGTTCCGTCAGCGCGCCAAGAATGGGCGCGATATCCACCGGCGTGGAAATGGTGCGCGACAATTCCGCATCTACGCGCGATGAATCACTGATATCGCCGATCAGCCGATCCATCCGTACCGCATCATCGGCGATGATCGCGAGCAGCCGATTGCGGCTGGCGGGGTCTTCCACACGGCGCAGGGTTTCAATGGCGCTCCGCACACTCGTCAGCGGGTTGCGCAATTCATGCGCCACATCGGCGGCGAAGCGTTCATTGGCGTCAATCCGCGCCCACAGCGCCCGCGCGGAGTTCTGCAAATCCCGCGCCAGCACACCGATTTCATCATTGCGCTGCAGCAGCGCATCAGGCACGGATTCCGCACGGCCTTCACCTTCGCGGATGCGTTGCGTGGCGCGCGCCAGATCGAGCATCGGCGTGGCGATGGTGCGTGAAAGATACAGCGAAAGAGCCACCGTCAGGATCAGCGCGGTGGCAAACAGCAGCAGGACAGAGGCGCGGATTTCAAAGAGCCGCCGATCCACTTCGCGCGCTTCGCGCGTCAGCAGCACAATGCCGACACTTTGCGTACCGCGCCGCGCCGGTTCCGCGACACTCACCAGCAGGCGGCCATCGGCGCTGCGGCGGATATAGGGCGTCACGCCGCCTTCAAGCGCCATGCGCAATTCTTCCCGCCGATCGGGGCCAAGATCGGGCTGCCAATCGAAATCCGGCGCATCGGGTGCGCTATCCACCACCATGCCGGGGCCGCCCCGGCCACGCAGCAGGGCAGGGAAAAGGCTGACCATCCTTTCGTAAATGCCGGCGACGGTAGAAGTCAGCGCGCCGCGCGGCTCAGGCGGTGGCAGGGGTTCGGCAATCACGGCGCCGCCAATACCGTCTCGGATGCGGCTATCGGCCACCACCAGGCCGGCCGTGTCCAAAAGCCGCGCCTGGGTATTGGGTGAGGGGTCCACCAGGCGCCGCAGCAAGGGCCGCGCGGCTTCCAATTGCAGCACATAGCGTTCGCCTTCAGGCCGCACCGCGGCTTCGGCGATGGCGCCGGCATAGATGCGCGCCTGGGTGCGCATGGCCTCAACCTCCGCGCCCAAAAGCGCGTTCTGATATTGGTCGAGGTAGAGCAAGGAAGCCGCGAGCAGCGCCGGCGGCAGGGCGTTCAGCAGCAGAATGCGCCGCAGCAAAGGCGAAAAGCCGCGCTTGGCCTGTTCCGGCGCGGCTGGCGCTTCGGCAAGGCGATCAAGCGGCGGAGAGGTATCGGGCACGGCGCGGGTTTAACGCGGAATGCGCGCCAAGGAAATCACGCCCTGTGATCAGCCCCTGCGAATGGGCGGCACGCTGCCGCCGCCTTGTGGCGGAGGCGGTGGCGCGCCCCAACCACCAGAGGGCGGCGGCGGCGGGCCTTGCGGCTGCCAGCCCCCCGGCGCTTGCGGTGGATAGCCCCCGCCAAAGCCCCCGGGCGGCGGACCTGGCGCCAGCGGGTCAGGGCCAAAGCGATTATAGCCTGGCGTGCCGCGTAGGAAGCCAAGCACAATGAATTCAAAAATAAGCGCAAGAAATGATACTGTACCTAGCCCGCATTATTCACCAAGAGTTTGCGGATGTGGTTTATCCTTTTGAAATATCGTATGATTTTGCTGTTGAATCTCAAAACCCACGCATTCGAAGGCCACACCCGCCGTGACGGAAGCTACCCCATCTCTGCCC
>JADCGG010000190.1 GCA_020249125.1 Roseomonas sp.
CGGCAATAGTTTGCGCTTGACGGCGCTTGAGGTGCTCAATCTTTCCAATACCAGCAATACGCTGCGCGTAACCGGCGGCGCGGGTGCCAGTATTCAATTCGATGATACGGGCTGGGTGCAGGGCGCCGCATCGGGCGGCTTTGTTACCTTCACCAATGGCACGGCCACGGTGATTGTCGCGGAAGCGCTGCTGGTGCTCCCCACCTCGGGCCCCACCGATGGCGATGACAATTTGGCTGGGACTGCCGGCAATGACAGCATTGATGGGCTTGGCGGCAACGATTCCATTTTTGGCGATGCTGGGAATGATACGCTGGCGGGCGGCGCGGGCGCCGATACGCTACGTGGCGGTGCGGGCAATGACAGCCTGGCCGGCGATGGCGGCGCTGATCTGGTTAGCTATGCGGAACTGACCGGTGCGACCCAGGCGATCACGGTGGACCTTGCCACGCAGCGTGCCACGGGCGCGGCGGGGGCTGACACGCTTTCTGGCATAGAGAATGTGCTTGGCGGTGCCGGCAATGATAGCCTGCTTGGCGATGGCAATGCCAATACGCTTTCTGGCGGCTTGGGCAGTGACACGCTTGCAGGCGGTGCGGGCAATGATCTTTTCTTCGTCACCGATGCTGGTGACGTGGTGCTTGAGCTTGCTGGTGGAGGCGCGGATACCATCATCACCTCAGTCAGTATCACCATCGCGCCCAATGTGGAGACACTCCGCATCGCCGATGGCATTTCCGGCATTACCATCACCGGTGGCGCGGGCAATGATGTGCTGATCGGCAATGGGCTGACCAACACCTTCAATGGCGGCGCGGGTGATGATGTGATCCTGGCGGGCAATGTGACGCTTGCGGATATCTACGCGCTATTCGCGATATGAGACGAGTTTGGAGAAGGGCGGGTAGAGGAAGAAGTTGGCGCCACTGAACCCAGAGACGGTTGCTTTCACGGTTTCCTTTCCCACGCCACCTCCCCTTCCCTGAACATGCTCTCTGCCCCAGGCGGGCTTTGAAATTCCCCTGATTTTGCGAGGATTTCGCCAGAAACCTTGATGGTGCAAGAGCGGAATGGTCGGGCTTTTTCTCTCCAAATCGGGGGATTTTCTCCAAAGCTTGAGGGTTGGCCGATTTTCCCAACAAGGTCTTAAGCGTTGATTTGAATGGATTTTCTTATGTTGCTGCGCAGCATGGGTTAGCGAAATATATGCCGGGGAGAAGGGAACTGGGGGCGGAAAGTTGATCGGGGCTAAAAGGTCCGGCGCTCAAACTGCGCCACCACTTTTACCCCAAACACTATCCGCCCCTTCCTTCACCCGGCCCCAATACGCGGCGTTGCCCAGCCCCTTGCCGCACCCGCCTCGCGCCAACCAGCTTCGGCGGCGGGCACCACGCGGGTTAATTTTTAGCTCATGGCTGTTCTGCCGTCCCCCAAATGGTGGATGCGCCTGATTGGGCGCCGTCGGACTCCTTACCGGCATTGTTGGTCTGGGGTCCTCAAATGCCTGCGTTGCCGAAATTTTCTAACAGGCTGCATTCAGCCGAACGGGCCGATTCATCGAAAAATCAACTCGCCAAACCAAACGCGACACCCACGGCGGGGCCGAGTGGCCGCGCCATGGGTATCGGCTCACGCCGCGCTTGCGGCGCGGTTACCGCCACAAGCAAGCGCTTATCGAGGCGCAGAGCCGATACGGAACCCTGGCACGCGCCGTGGCTGCTTGGCCCGCCATCCGGCGTATTTTGGCCCAACCGCCGACCATCCCTGACCACCGCCGGGCGCGTGATGGCCCACAGCCAGGCAGGGTTTTTGAGAAATATTTGTGAATTCCTTGAGCCTGATTTGAGGACTGCAACGCGGCCTCAGCGGCAGTTTGGCCACATCGGGCAACCCCCGGCAGGTCAAGGAATCCACTGCATGCCTCCGCGTTATCGCCAACCCAAAAGCTTCCCCAGCAGGCCTGCCGCGTCCCATTCAATGCCGTCTCACGCCCTACCGCAGGCGAAGCGGGGGGCGCCCCATGCCGCCTGAACTCGGCGCCTTTCTGCTCGGCTACCTGCTCATCATGGCCTCACCTGGGCCGAATATGGTGGCCATCGGCACCGTCGCGGCGCTGGAGGGGCTCACCAATGCGCTGCCGATGATCATTGGCATCGCCTTCGGCGTCGGCGGCCTCGCGAGCTTCGTTCTCGCCGTCAGCGAATTGATGCAGGTGGAAACGCTCTCCCCCGCGCTGCAATTCTTGGCGGGCGGCATGCTGCTGACGGTGGCCTGGGCCATTTCCCGGACACGCAACTTCGCAGGCCGCGAAGGCGCCGACCGCCCGCTGCGGCCGGGGCAGGGTCTGGCGCTTTTTCTGGCCGGGTTTTCCACCGCCGCCAGCAACCCCGTCACCATCGCCTATTTCGCAGCCGCCTTGGTGCCGATCGGGCGCATTACGGCCCTCGAAGGCAAATCGAACCTCGCCATCATCCTGATCATCACCGGGGCCGCGGTCGTGTTCTGGACCCTATGCGCGGCGCTGATGGCACGCCCCACCATGCGCGGCTTCGTACAACGGCGGGAAGGGCTCATTCGCGGCGTCGCCGCGCTGCTCATCGCGGCCATCGCACTGCCCATGTTGCTCGGCGCCTTCGGCCTGATCCCCGCCACGGCCTTCTCGGGCTTTGGCACAGCAGGGGGGGCCAAGTGATGCGCGCGCCCCTTCAACCCAATCCAGACAAGCGCAGCAGGAGGCCAGCATGACAGGCGCGCTATTCATTTTCCTTTTCTCCCTATGCGGCCCGCAGCAAGGGTTTTGCGAGCGCGGGCACATCATCCACTCCTCCTGCGGCACCGCCGAGGAATGGCTCCGGTCCGGCCTGCGCCCCGACCAATTCCTGATGTTCATGGAGTGCCGTACTGTCGAACCGGGGGCGGGCGAAGATGACTGACCTCGGCAACGGGGGCGGCCAGCACCCCGCCACCCAAGGCCAGGGCACCGGTGGCGGCACCCCCCGGCGCAAGGCCTCGTTCCAGGAAAATCTCAAACAGGCGGCGGAACGCGCTGCCCTTTGGTGGGTCGCGCATGTCGCAGAGGCGCTGCTGATCGCGGGGATTTTGCTGATCCTGCTTGGTATGGCCTTGGGCCTGCTGCCGGATACGGAATTCTCTGGGCTTTTCAACGCTATTCATGACGGCAGGCGGGATTGATGGCCGCCCCGCTTTCCCCCTGGCAGCGCCATCGCGGCTGGCTGGTGGTCTTCGGCGCCTTCCTGGTGCTGCTGGTCGGCTTCGGCGCCATCAATTCCAGTTCGGCCTTCGCAGCGGAAATCGCCGCCAGCCTGGGGCTGCAACGCGCCAATGCCGGCCTGGTGCTGGCCATCAGCAGCAGTGCCGCCTTCTTCGTCAGCGCCATTAGCGGGCCGCTTTCGGATCGGGTGGGGCCCAGGCCGCTTGCGGTATTCGGCACGCTGCTGATTGCGCTTGGCCTGGCAGTTGCCTCAGCGACGACCGATGCCGCGACCTATTTCGCCAGCTACGGGCTATTGGTCGGCATTGGTGTTGGCCTTGCCTATGTGCCGGCGGTGGCCGCGGTGCAGCGCTGGTTCCTGGCCCATCGCGGGCTTGCTTCCGGCATAGCGCTGAGTGGCATTGGCGTTGGCACCGCCCTGGTGCCGCTGCTGAAAAGCATCCTGGCCGATTTCGGCGATTGGCGCCTGGCCTTCCTGATTTGCGCGGGGCTTGCGGCCTTGGTGGGGCTGGCCGGGTCCATGCTGCTGGAAGCGCGGCCCGAAAACCTGGGGTTGGCGCCGGATGGCGCCCCGCTGCGCGCAAAACAGGCCGCGCCGAAGCCCCATGGCCTTGAACTTGCCGAAGCTGTCCGCAGCCCTGCCTTCCTGCTGGCCTATCTGGGCACGCTGCTGGTCGCGATTCCCGCCGCCGCGCCCCTGATGCTGCTGGTTGGCACGGCGGAAGCGCGCGGGCTTTCGCATGATCAGGCGGTTGGGCTGCTGGGGCTGATGGGGCTTGGCACCATCATCGGGCGCTTTTGCCTTGCCGCGCTGGCAGATCTGCTGGGGCGCCGGCTTGGCTTTCTGCTGTCCTGCCTTGGCGTTTCCATTGCCATAATGCTGTGGGCGCTGGCGGATCAGCGGGCGTCCCTGCAAGGCTTCGCGCTGATCTATGGCGCCTTGCAGGGCGGCTTTGTCGCGCTGCTGCCGGCCTTTGTGGCCGATGGCTTCGGGAACCGTTCGGTCGGCGGCATTGTCGGCCTGCTCTACACCAGCCGCGGCCTCGCCTTACTGGCGGGCGTTCCCCTGGTCAGCCTGAGTGTCTCGGCCATGGGCGCGCATGATGTGCCGGTCGCACTCTGCGGGCTCATCGGCCTGCTGGGCACGCTGCTGCTGGCCATGGCGCGGCCCGAATTGGCGCAAGCCAAGCCGCGCGCCGCGCATCACCGCGATGCCAGCGATCCCGCCGAGGCGAATGTCACCCGCATCCCGCGACCCACCCTGCTGCGGCGGAAATCCGCAATGCTTGCCATGCAAAGGACTGGCCGCCATGAGGCTTGATCCCCGCCCCGCGCTATTCGCCCTGGCGCTTTCCGCCGCCGCTTTGGCCCTTGGCACGCCCATCGCGGCGCCCGCCCAGCCCCAGTCTGAGGCCTCCTTCGAAACCCTGGCGAGCTTCCGCCTGCCGCAAGCGACCAAGGCCGCACGCGCCCTTGCCATCCAATTGCCGGAGGGTGCAGCAGTGCTGAACCTGCCCGAAGCCCGCCCTGGCCAGCCCCTGCCCGCCGTGCTGATCCTGCCCGATGCGCTTGGCGCCGATGGCCGCGCCGATGCCTATGTGGAGCAGCTTCTGGGTGCGGATATCGCCGTGCTGGAACTGCGCGGCACGCATGAAGCCGATGCCCGCCTGGCATGGCGGGCGCTGCTGGAAGACCCGCGCTTCGACCCCGCGAAGCTTGGCATTCTGGGCTTTGGCGCAGGCGCCCGGCTGGCCCTGGACCTTCCCGGCAGCCAGGCCAGTGTCTTGCTCTACCCCGGCTGCGCCGGCCTGCCCCGTGCGCGCCGCCTGACCCATGCCTGGATTTGGGCGCGGCAGCTTGCCTGGAAGCTTTACCCCGATATCCGCAATTTCATCGGCCCCGCTGAATATGCCTGGGGTTTCCATGCCCCATGGAGGCTATTCGCATCCTCCACCCCGCCGCATGGCACAAGCATTCTGCTGGCCCATGGCACCGCAGACCCCGCCAATGCTGCCTCTGCCTGCGCCAGCCTGGCCGAGACTCTGCGGGGGCAGGGCGCGCTGGTGGAACATCGGCAAGTGCCAGGCGCCGGCTATGCCTGGGATTACCCCCAGCTTGGCGCCGCGGCCGATGTGTTGCTACCCGCGCCAGGCAGCGCCGAGCGTCTTGCCGTCCGCCCCTGGCCCGCCTTGGCCGCGCAAACCGCCGCCGAGGTCGCAGGCTTTTTCGCCCAGCATTTCAGCGAACCCAAGCCATGAGCGCGATGGTGGAACCCCGCCGCCCGGCGCGGTGGCGCGTTTTGGCGGCGGGGCTGGTGGGGCTTGGCTGCATGCCGGCCTATGGCGCGGTGATTGGCAGCGTGCCGGATATGGCGCAGCCCCTGCCCGCGCTGATTGGGGTGTTTCTGGCCGCCTATGCTTCGGCCGTTGTGGGCTTTGCCTTTTCGGCGCTGTGCATTCCCATCCTGGCCTATGCGGGGCTTGATCCGCTTTGCATGGTGCAAACCCTGATGCTGTGCAGCATCGTGATCTATGGCTGGACCACCATAGCACTCCGCCGGGATTTGGACCTTCAGGCCCTGGCGCCGCTGCTGCTTGGGGGCCTGGCTGTTTTGCCCTTCGGCGTCTGGCTGCTGTTGCGCCTGCCCGCCGGCGCTTCCTATGCCAGCCTTCTTGGCGTTTTGCTCATGGCTTACGGGCTTTTCGCCCTGTTGCGCCCGCCCATGCGCCTGCGCCGACCCCTGGGCTGGGGGGCGGAGATCGCGGTGGGCGCCACCGGCAGCCTGACCGGCGCGCTGGCTGCCTTTCCCGGCGCCATGATCGCCATTTGGTGCGGCCTGCAGCCCTGGACCAAGGAACGCCAGCGCGCCGTGCTGCAAAGCTACATCCTGGTGATGCAATGCGCCGCCCTTGGCGTGATTGCCGCCCTTTCCGAGGCAACGGGCCGCGCCGCCTGGCCCAGCGCCATGAGCTTCACCTACCTGCTGCCCGCCATGCTCGGCACGCTTTGCGGGCTTGAGGTGTATCGCTTCATGACCGAACGCCAATTCGGCCGATCGGTCAATCTGCTGCTGGTGCTGAGCGGCGGGGCGATGCTGCTGGCATGAAAACCGCGAAGATGCCGACCGAAACGCCGAAGCCGCCCATGCGCGCCCATGGCCGGCACCCTGATTTTTCCATTCACCACACGCGCAAGAAATCACGCCCGCAGGGCGGCGCATTCAAAGGCTGGGACATCGGATGAAAGAAGCTCAAGTCAGTGCCCTGATCGGCAAGATCTATGATTGCGCCATGGCGCCCGAGAATTGGCCCTTGGTGCTTGCGGATATTTGCGATTATGCGGAAAGCGCTGCGGGAACCCTGGCCGTATTCGATTTGTTGACTGGCCAGGAAAAGACACTCGTCAACCATGGTATCTCAGATGAAAGTCACCGATCATACCAGGAGAAATATCACTGCGCGGATCTGTTCCTGCACCCGCTGATGGTGCGCGAAGTGGGTGAACCCGCGATATCTTCCGACCTTGTTGCCGATGACGAATTGCTCCAGAGCCGGATATACCGCGAATGGGCGGCGCCCCAGGGCTTTCGCGATACCATGATGACCATGCTGACACGGCACCAGGGCCGCCTGGCCTTTCTTGGCCTGACACGCAAGCTGGAACAACGACGCTATGATGACATGGACAGGGAAAGCATACGCCTGATCGCGCCGCATGTGCAGCGCGCGGTGCTTATTTCCGACATGATCGAACACAAGACTGTCGAACGCAATCACTTCGCGCGCATCATAGACACGATCACAACGCCGACCGTCCTTATCGAAGGCAATCTGCGCATCCTGCACGCGAATGAAGCCGGCAAGGCCATCATGAAACGCGGTACGCCCATTGCATCTTCGAATGGCAAGCTTCAATTGCCCAAACAGGTTGCCGCCGCGGTATCCAAGGCAGCGCGTGCCACGCAGAATGGCGCTGCAGTTCCTGATACGCTCCGCATCACCGGGGCCGACGGACAGGGCGATACCATCTTTGTGGTGATGCCCCTTGAAGCGCCGGATAGCCGGATGGGCGGGGCTGCAGGGCAGATTGCGCTTTTCCTGCAGGAAGCGAATAGCTTTGTGCCGCTTCCGACCGAGATCTGGGGCAAGCTTTTTGGCCTGACGGGCGGTGAGCTGCGCGTGCTTCAGGGCCTGGTGGAAGGCGCCACACCGGCGGAGATCGCCGAGGTTTACGGCATTGCGAATTCAACGGTTCGCACGCATCTGCTGAGTCTGTTCCGCAAGACAGGCACAAGGCGCCAGGCGGATTTGGTGAGGCTGGCGCTGAATTCCGTGCCGCGGGTGCGGATTGGGTGAGGGGGTGTGACAGGTCAGGGAAGCGGCTTGATGATGCCGTATTCCCAGACGAAGTATTCCATCAGCGCCGCAGGGATAAGGCCGTAGCCGCGCGGGAAATCGAAATCCTGGTCGCGGACGGGTTCCATGATGGGTGAGTTACGCGCGAAATACTGCGCACCCCAGCTATTGCGGAACATGAAAAACCCAGACAAATCCTGGTAATTTGGAAACTTCTGCTGTGGCGCATTCACCTGAGCCAAATAACCCACCACACAAACGGCATGGCCCGGCTTGCCGACAATGTAATGCGGCGGCGGCAAGGGCAGCAGGCCAGTGTCCCAAAAATGTTCATCATGCCAAATGTTGGATTCGCCTGAACCTTTGATATTCGGGTCCTGTGGTTCACTGAACCCCGGAATGCAAACAACCACGGGGTTGCCTTGTTGCAGATGATCGTAAACCTTGCGCGCCATGCCCGGTTGGCGCTGCCAATAATTCGGAAAATCTTCAACTTTCAGATCGTGCTTGCGCGTCAATGCATCAGTCTTTGCCGCCATTTCTTCGGCGGCGCTTTGCGATACGGTCAATTCTTCAAAAACCGCAAGAGTATCGGCCCAGTCGGCACGTTCGAACTTGTCGCGATAGAGCGCTTCAGTGGGCACGCCCTGCGCCTTCAGCACCGCCGCCACATCTTCCTGCTTGAGCCCACCGCCCTTATAGGCGGGCTTGGCGGCCTTGATTGGATCATTCAACACCAGGCGCCGGGCTTCTCGATACAGAAACCGGGCAGAAAGCCGTTCGGGGGCGGGGTGTCGCTTGCCGGGTGGCGGCATGGGAAGCTGCCGCGCCAATTGCAATTCCAACGCCGCGGCAACGGCGAAGGCGGTGCAGGAAGGCGTTGGGCGTTGATCACGCACCGGCCAGGGGATGGTCGGCCCGGGCCTCAATCTCAAATCAATGCCGGCATTAGGAAGGCTACGGTCCGGTGCCGGGTCTTTCGCTGCCGCCGCCTGCTCCACAACTTCAACCATATCTTTTGCCACGGCTTCCCGCGGCGGCGGACCCCCGACAAATTCCACCATCGCGGGTTCAACTGACGTGCCGAGCGGCGCGCCCATCAACCGCGCCCTTTGGCGGTTTTTCATATTCAGATAATTCGGCGCCAAAACGCCGCTGGTCTCAATCAGGCTGATCAGGCTGTTGCGGATTTCTGCAAGCTGCGCCCCAACATCCGGCGCCAGCCAGCCTTCCAGGCCAAGAGCAATCGCGGTATCCGGCTTGACCATCAGCGGGTTATTGATCAGGAAGGCATAGCAAATTTCAGGCGTTGTGAGGCCGAGGCGCAATAACCCTCCAAGCACCTTGGGGTCGACACGCTCCCGCAGAAAAACAAGGAAATCCATCAAAGCCTCCTTCCCATGCATGTTTCATTCGTGGTGCTGGGGCGGGCGCTTGCCTTGCTCCGCCCCAGTGCCGCTTTGCTTATGGCTTGATCTTGTTTGCGATGGCGTCCGGCAGGCTGGTGAAAGGCTTGAACATGTCAGGGGTCTGGAAGGTTTTCGTATGCGCCCATTCCTTCTTGACATCGCTGACGATGGAAGCGAGTTCAACCTGCATATACTCATCCGCTGTCTTGGGGTCGGCGGGCGCTGCTTCGGCCAGTTTCGTTTTCCAGAATCCCGCCAGTGATCGCGCGTAGTCTGCGCCGACTTCCGAATCCGCCCTGAAATGCACCCCGGCAATTTCCCGGTTACGGGCAATGCGCTTGGCAAGGGCAATCGCTGGTTCGGCGATGCCATGGTCCGCGCCCGTTGCCGGATCCTTCAAAATGGTGGCCAGCATATGGGCCACCAAATGGCTTTGCAGCGAATGGTTGCTTGGGTAGGAAGGGTGCCTTGGCGTTGGAACCATAGGCATCAGCGCCGGGTAAAGCTGCGCGGGCCTGGGCGCCTTGAAGCGCCGTTTCCAATACATGCCGATGGTGCTGCCAAGGCTTAGGCACAGATGCACCATTGCCGCGGTGCCGGGCCTGCGTGACCCATGCGCGCCCAGAAATTGGCGCCACACCCCGGCAAGGTTGCTGGCCTGTTGCAGGATTTCCCCTTGCCGCGCACCGCGCAGCAGCGCTGCCTGGCGTAATTCATTGATGTGGGTTTTGAGGTGCTGGCCAGCGAGATTCGCATCGTCGCTTTTGTAGGGCGGCTCGGCTGGCGCAGTAACCTGATCATGCCATTCGGTGCGAAACAGCAATGCTTCGCAAAGCTGCGCGCGCAGCGCTGGCGCCCACCATGCGTCATCGAAGCTAGTATTCCCAAAATCCACCAGTATGGCGTAGTCTTTGGGATGCCTTGGATCGAATGGATTGTCAGGAACGGGCTCTTTCTCGCCTAGGAAGCCCGCCATGGCGATGCCGGAGGCGGCAACCCCGTCACCATCGTCTCCACCATTTCCGCCACCATTTCCGCCACCGTTTCCACCGCCGTTTCCACCGCCGTTTCCACCGCCGTTTCCGCTAACAAAGACATCTGACATTCACGTTTCCTCTTTTTCTAAGAGAAGCTAATCACATTAACCGGGAACGCCAGCAAGGCGAAGCAACCGCCCATGATGCTCTCGTCTATCGGGATATCTGAACGGACTCACTCTCACCAACTGTTCTACTTGAACATCCGGTTGAAGCGTCAATAGTTGTTTTACCAATGACCTTGCTTCTTCCAACCGACCTTGCCCAGAAAGCGACCCAATCGTTATTCTCAGGTTGGAAAGATATTTAGGGTTTCGAGCGTAGGACGACATACCGAGTTCTGCGGCATATTCGTAATTTCCAGCGGCATAATGGGCTATGCTTAGGAAATGCTCATACCGAAACAAATGAGGGTCCTGCGGCGACAGTTTAATTGCTCGTTCCGCTCGTTCGATTGCTTGAACCGAACGGCCAACAAAAGCGAGCGTAGGTACAGTCCACATCAGCGCCTCTGCATCGTTTGGGCCAGCAGCGACTGCGCGGTCAAGCAAGCTCAACGCTTCATCATAGCGACGCTCTGCGATGGTGCGATTATGCCCAAACATGGCCAAGGCGCGCGCATGGAAAGGATCACGTGCTAAGGCTGCTCTCGCGGCTTCTTCCATGGCGCGGCTATCAGCTTCCCTATCCACCGACCAGCCTTGGAAAATCTTATACGACCGCCAGTCAATCATCGCCGCATAAATCGGCGCATAATCAGGGTCGCGCTCTACGGCGCGGTCCAGCAGCAAGCCTGCCTGCTGAAAGGCATCCAGCCCCGGTTCAAACATCAATGAACGCGCGCGAAGCAGCAAATGATAGGCGCTCAAATGCTCGGGCACTTGGCGGCGCGTTGCACGAAACTCCGCCTGATTAAGCCAGGGCACCAGGGCATTTGCAATGCTCGCCGCAATATCGGCTTGCGCGGCGAAAAGAGAAGTCTCAGGCACTTCCATCACCCGGCTCCAGACCACAAGGCCCTGCCGCGCTTCAGTCAATTCCACGGCAATCTGCGTGGTTTCGCCGCGCTGTCGCACATTGCCGGTGACCAGGTAATTGGCGCCCAACCGGTCAGCTAATTCGGGCAAATCCAAATCATCCTGATTACGAAAGCGGCGGGTGGAATTGGTTGAAATCACCGCCGGTTCGCGCATGCCGGCCAGGATATGGACAATGTCTTCAACAATGCCCTCCGCCATCAGGTCCGCGCCGGGCATCGCGCTATTGCGGAAAGGCAGAACAGCCAATACCGGCGCGCCTTCAACCGGCCCCAAACCCCGCCTGGGCCCCTCCGATGCGCTGGGCGCTTCCTGCGGGGCAAGCTTGGTATCGGGTGCGGCGCCGGCCTGCGACACTGCCGCAAAGGGGCCAGGGCTGGCCGCTTCCTGTTCCGGCGTGGCGGCCAACATATAGCCGCGGCGCGGCAGGGTTTTCAGAAACACTTCTGCCTCAGGCCCCATGGCCTGGCGCAATTCGCTCATGCACTGCGTCACGCTGCCTGGGGAAACCGTCACATCCGGCCAGACATTATCCAGGATTTCATCCTGAGAAACCGCCCGCCCGGCATTTTCCAGCAGCAACATCAGCACGGAAAGCGTCTTGGCGCGCAGCACCGTGCCCGTCCCATCCGGCGCCGAAAGCCGGCCCCGCGCAGGATCAAGCACACACCCGCCAAAGCGCACCCGCCCGGATGTCCGCACGCCCAATGCCCCCTGAAGTGTCTCAAATTTTTTACCTGGGTTAACACTAACAGTTCTCGCGCCGCTCGGTCAATGATGCTTTTGTGAATTCAGGGACAGGCTCTCTCCCCGCTGTGTTGGCGCTTTTGGGGCGAACTGGGGGCAAAACGCCAATTATGGGCAAAGGCTGCGGTGCGAGGTCTGGGAAGTGCGTTGAACTACTCCCCCCTCCAGCAGCCCCGGCAGCGTGACCCCCTCCGGCTGCCGCCCGGCCACGATCGCCTCGACCATTTCCGGCGGCAGCAGCGTCAGCCGCAGCATGGAGCCGACATACCCGCGCTCGACGCCTTCGGCCTTGGCCATTTCGCTGATGCTGGCATACCGCCCCTCCTCCAGCATCCGCCGCCACCGAAACCCCCGCGCCAGGGCTTTTATCAGTGCCGGGTCGCCGCGCACTTGGACAAACCCGTCCCCGCATTCGCCCTGCCTAGCCACCGCCCCATCCGGCCCGATGATCTGCTTCCGCCCACCGCGCCGGCGGATGGTCAGCGGCACCGAAACCGTCACGCTGGTCATGCCCTTCATGCTGCAATCTCCCTCGGCTGCGAAAGGTCCCGCGCGAGGCTTGCGAGGCTCTCCAGGTTCAGGCTGATCTGCGCCCCGGCCTCGCCCACCACCACGCGCTGCACCAGCAGCCGGATCAGACGTTCCTGCTCGGCTGGGAACAGCTCGGACCAGACGGGATCAAACCGCGCCAGGGCATCCCGCACCGTGTCCTCGGCAATGCCGGGTTCTTCGGCCTGCGCCGCGCGCCATGTGCCGACCACCACCTCTGGCTGGCGCAACAGCGCGCGCACCTGGTCCAGCACCAGCGCCTCAATCTCGCCTGCCGGCAGCCGGCGATAGGGCGCATCATCCGCCCCGCCCTTCAGCACGGACTGGCTGACGTAATAGCGATAGAGCCGCCC